>NZ_CAJPHP010000017.1:0-161149 GCF_905339975.1 Burkholderia sp. BCC1999
TAATCGTCAGGCTCCCTAAGCCAAGAACCCTCGCCCGAAAGGCGGGGGTTTTTGCATTGGTGCGGCAAAAATGTGCGTGGAATCGAGAGACGCCATTGGAGCCGCCCAAGCCACTCCTCCAAGAAACAGTCGCGGTACCAAATTCTCCCGCTGATCGATATCAGACGCGATTTATCGGCTTACTGAGCCCATCATCGATCAAAATTCGCGCTCCGTCCTCTCCGCTTCTCGCCGAACACCGCAGTGTGTAATCGGCCTCCCGTTCTCCACGGCTCCCCGAGTCATCAGTTGATCTTCGGTCAGATAACCCACGATCCGAACGAAATGAACGCTTTATTCGGCGTGTCCACGTAAAATTTGCGAATCCCCCTCTCTGCATTCAAAACGATGAACGCCGCCACACAGGTAGCCCGGGCCGTTTGCCCGCACGATTGTCCGGACACGTGCGCGATGCGCGTGACCGTCGAGAACGGCAAGGCGATCAAGGTCACGGGCGATCCCGACCATCCGCCGACACAAGGCGTGCTGTGCACGAAAGTCAGTCGCTACGCCGACCGTGTTCATCATCCCGATCGCCTGACGGTTCCGCTCAAGCGAGTCGGCGTGAAGGGGGAGGGGCGCTTCGTGCCGATCAGCTGGAGCGAGGCGTTCGACGAGATCGGCCGTCGTCTCGGTGAAATCGCTGCACGTGCGCCGGAAGCGATCGTGCCGTACAGCTACGCGGGGACGATGGGGCTCGTGCAGGGCGAGGGCATCGCCCAGCGCTTCTTCCACAAGCTCGGCGCATCGCGGCTCGAGCGCACGATCTGCGCGGCAGCTGGCGCGGCGGGGCTGCGATACACGTATGGCGGCAGTCTCGGCATGCACCTCGAGCACTTCGAGGAAAGCGAGCTGATTCTTATCTGGGGCGCGAATCCGATCGCGTCGAGCCTGCACTTCTGGACGCGCGCGCAGGAGGCGAAGCGCCGCGGCGCCCGTCTCGTCGCGATCGACCCGTATCGCTCGCTGACTGCGGAGAAATGCCATCAGCACATCGCGCTGAAGCCCGGTACCGACGGCGCATTTGCGCTCGGCATGATGCATGTGCTGATGACCGAAAACCTGCTCGATCACGAATACATCGCCAGCCATACGCTTGGTTTCGATGCGCTTAAAGAGCGCGCAATGTCCTATCCGCCGGATCGCGTTGCGCAGATCTGCGGTATCGATGCGACCGAGCTGGTGGATCTTGCGCGTCGCTACGGCGCGACCCGCAAGGCGTCGATCCGCCTCAACTACGGCATGCAGCGCGTTCGTGGCGGCGGCAATGCCGTGCGCGCGATTGCAAGCCTGCCGGCGCTGACGGGCGCGTGGCGCGATCGGGCTGGCGGGCTGTTGCTTTCGTCGTCGGAATCCGCGCCGGTCAACCAGGCGGCGCTGCTGCGTCCGGACCTGATGCCCGGTTGGCCGCACAAGCTGCCGCGCATCATCAACATGAACGCGATCGGCGACGCGCTGCTGCACGCGGGCGACGCGACGTTCGGGCCGAAGGTCGAGGCGATGATCGTGTACAACTCGAACCCGGTCGCGGTCGCGCCGGACTCTTCGAAGGTCGCCGAGGGTTTTGCTCGCGAGGACCTGTTCACGGTCGTTCTCGAACATTTCAAGACGGATACCGTCGATTTCGCCGACATTGTGTTGCCGGCGACCACGCAGCTCGAGCATCTCGATATTCACAAATCGTACGGCCATACGTACGTGATGGCGAACCTGCCGTCGATCCCGCCGGTGGGTGACGCGCGGCCGAACACGGAGATCTTCCGTGGCATCGCGCGCAGCATGGGGCTCGACGAGCCGGCGCTGTATCACAGCGATGAAGAGGTCGCGCGCGTCGCGCTCCGCTGGGATGACCCGGCACTCGACAGCGACTGGGAAACGTTGAAGCGGGAAGGCTGGCTGAAGCTCAAGCTGCCGGATGCGCCTTTTGCGAACGGCGGTTTCCGCACCCCGTCAGGCAAGTGCGAGTTCTACAGCGCGCGGCTTGAACAGATGGGCATGGACCCCGTTCCCGACTACCTGCCGCCGTTCGAATCGGCCGAAGCCGCGCCCGAGCTCGCTGCGCGTTATCCGCTGGCGATGATCTCGCCGCCGGCGCGCCACTTCCTGAACAGCACGTTCGTGAACGTCGACAGCCTGCGTACGACGGAAGGCGAGCCTCATCTCGACATCCATCCGTCCGACGCCGATGCGCGCGGCATCGCCGAGGGTGACGTCGTGCGCATCTTCAACGACCGCGGATCGATGCAGGCACTCGCGCGAATTACCGATCGCGCGCGTGCGGGCCTCGTCGTCGGGCTGTCGATCTGGTGGAAGAAACTGTCGCCGGATGGCCGGAACGCAAACGAGGTGACGAGCCAGGCGCTGACCGATCTCGGCAATTCGGCGACCTTTTACGATTGTCTTGTCGAAGTTGAGCGAATTTGATCGAATATCGCCTTATGATCGGACGAATGTCCTCGGAAGTTCGAAGTGGACATCTAACTCTGTTGTCTCGGGGCGGGGGAGCCGTTACGATGCGTTTTAGCACGACCATTCGAAAATCTGTGAGGAGACGCGCAGTATGGATAAAATTTGGCTGAAATCGTACCCACCCGGCGTTCCAGCCGAAATTGACGCGTCCCCCTATCCTTCTGTCCCGGACCTGCTCGACGAAAGCTTCCGGCAGTATCGCGATCGCACCGCGTTCGTCTGCATGGGCAAGGGCATCACGTACGGTGAACTCGACAAGCTGTCGCGGCAGTTCGGCGCGTGGCTGCAGTCCCGTGGCCTTGCACGCGGCGCGCGCGTCGCGATCATGATGCCGAACGTGCTCCAGTATCCGGTGGCGATCGCCGCCGTACTGCGCGCCGGTTATGCCGTCGTCAACGTCAACCCGCTCTATACGCCGCGCGAGCTCGAGCATCAGTTGAAGGACAGCGGCGCGGAGGCGATCGTCATCCTCGAGAATTTCGCGTCGACGTTGCAGTCCGTCATCGCCAATACGGCCGTCAAGCACGTCGTCGTCGCATCGATGGGCGACCTGCTGGGCATCAAGGGATGGCTCGTCAATTACGTGGTACGCAACGTGAAGAAGATGGTGCCTGCGTGGCAGCTGCCTTCGTTCACGCGCTTCAAGGCTGCGCTGTCGGAAGGCGCGCGGCAGGCATTCAAGCCGCAGAAGATCGGCCCCGACGACGTCGCATTCCTGCAATACACGGGTGGGACAACCGGCGTCGCGAAGGGCGCAACGCTGTTGCACCGGAACATCGTGTCGAACGTGTTGCAGGCCGGCGCCTGGCACCATCCGGCTCATGCGAAGTACCCGGACGTGAAACAGTTCGTGACGGTCGTCGCGCTGCCGCTGTATCACGTGTTCGCCCTGACCGTCTGCGGTTTCCTGACGATGCGTACGGGCGGCATGGGCATCCTGATCCCGAACCCGCGCGACATCGCCGGCATGATCAAGGAACTGAAGGGCTATCAGATCTCGACGATTCCGGCGGTCAACACGTTGTACAACGCGCTGCTGAACCATCCCGAATTCAACCAGCTCGACCTGTCGAAGCTCGTGATCGCCAACGGCGGCGGCATGGCGATCCAGGAAGGAGTCGCGAAGCGCTGGTATGAAAAGACCCATACCGCGATCATCGAAGGATACGGGCTGTCCGAAACGTCACCGGTGGCGACCTGCAACCCGGTGACGGCAACCGAATACAGCGGGACGATCGGCTTGCCGCTACCGTCGACCGAGGTGGCGATCCGCGACGATGCCGGCAACGACGTGGCGCTCGGCGAACCTGGCGAGATCTGCATCCGCGGGCCGCAGGTGATGGCAGGCTACTGGAACCGGCCGGACGAGACCGAGAAGGTCATGTTCCCGGACGGCTTCTTCAAGACGGGCGATGTCGGCGTGATGGACACGCGCGGCTACGTGAAGATCGTCGACCGGAAAAAGGACATGATCCTCGTCTCCGGCTTCAACGTGTATCCAAACGAAGTCGAGGACGTGGTGGCGTCGCATCCGGGCGTGTTCGAGGTGGCGGCGGTCGGCGTGCCTGACGAGCATTCCGGCGAAGCCGTGAAGCTGTTCGTCGTGAAGAAGGATCCGGCGCTCACCGATAAAGACATCCTGGCCTACTGCAAGGAACGGCTCACCGGCTACAAGCGGCCGAAGCTGGTCGAATTCCGCACGGAACTGCCGAAAACGAACGTCGGCAAGATCCTGCGGCGCGAGCTGCGCGACGGACGCGCGTAAGTCACCGCGAGATTGAACGGAAAAGCCCGGCCGACGCCGGGCTTTTTTGTTTTCGGCTGAGGTGGATCGGGAGCGGCCGTGTTCCGCCGCGGGCCATGTGCGGCCGGTCGCGTGTCCCGACACGACGGACGCACATGGCGCACCGGTGGCGCTTCCGCCGCGATCAGCCGGCCGATTCCCGGCGCTTCGGTCTCGCGTTGCAGCCGCACCGGAAAAGAAAAAGGCGCCCGAAGGCGCCTTCAATATGCTGCGGCTTGTCAGGCAAGCTGATTAGAACTTGTGACGGATACCGACGCGCGCTGCGACCTGGTTGGCGGAGCTCGAACCGGCGAGGCCGTTGATCGCTGCCGTTGCCTTCAGGACGTCGCCGTTCGCGTCGAGCACGTTGCCCGAAGCGTGTTGATACACGCCGATTGCGTAGACGTCCGTGCGCTTCGACAGGAAGTAGTCGACGCCCAGCGAGCCTTGGTGGTACTTGGCTGCCGAGTTGCCGTCGATCTTGCTGCCTTGCGTGTAGTCGTACGCTGCGCCGAGAATCAGCGCCGGGGTCAGCTGATACTTGAAGTTGATTTCGCCGTTGTTGAACGTCGCGGTCTGGTTCACGAACGGGCCTGCCGAGAAGCCCTTGAACTTCGTGTTCGAGTACGTCGCGCCGATCGTTGCTGCGCCGAACGTGTAGGCGCCGCCTGCACCGATGACCTGGTACGTGTTCGCGTTGTTCGCGTACGCGCCGTAGATCGGCGACGAAACCGACGACGATGCCGAACCGTTGTTGAACATGCCGCCGAACTGGTTCGGCGTACGTGCGTTCAAGTAACCAACGCCGAGGACCAGCGGGCCGTTGTTGTAGCCTGCGCCGAGCGACCAGACCTGGTTCTTCGAGAACTGGCCTGCCTGGCCACCGAAGCTGTACAGGCCGCCGAACGTGAAGCCGCCGTAGCTCTGGCTCGTGAACTTGACCGCGTTGTTCACGCGATAGGCGTTGTTGAAGTTATCCAGGTCGCCCGGGTGAGCGGCGATGTAGCCACCCCACTGGTCGCCTGCCTCGAGCGGGCCGACGAAGTCGACGACGGAGTCGTACTGACGACCCAGCGTGACCGTGCCGTACTGGCTCGACAGGCCGACGTAAGCCTGACGGCCGAACATCAGGCCGCCCTGACCGAGCTTGCCGCTGTTCACGTCGAAACCGTTTTCGAGGGTGAAGATCGCCTTGAGGCCGCCACCGAGGTCTTCGGTGCCGCGCAGGCCGAACCGGCTGCCTTGCATCACGCCGCTGGCCATGCTGTACAGATGCTTGCCGCCTGCGTTGTTGTTGAAGAGCAGGCCTTCATCGATGATGCCGTAAAGCGTCACGCTGCTTTGCGCTTGGGCAGCGCCAGCGAACGCGCCCAGCGCGACGAGCGCGAGAAGCGACTTTTTCATTAACGGATCTCCAAGAATCACTGAATTTTTTTGGCGGGGCAGATAGTTATGTTCTGTTGACGGGCCCCATCAACTTCGCAAGAAGTCGGACGTAATGTAGCAAAACCGGTTTTTGCCACAAAGCGAAATGCCGTGGCGCAAGGCCGCCATGTTTCCTTTATGCAACAATGGTTAAAATCACGGGTTAACCGCAATTTCCGCTGAATAATCAAGTCGGTTACGCAGCGGACTCGTGCCCTTGCCGCTCGCGGCGGCACCTGCAGCCAGGAGAACAGGAACGTGTTGGATGAACTGATCAGCGAATTCGATCGCGGCTTGCGATCGCTGACCGGCATTAGCCGGATGAGCCGCCCGGTGCCCGCGCCGGCCGAGGCGCCGGACGTCGAGTTGACGCCCGCGGAACGGACGCATGCCGCCGGGCTGATGCGTGTGAACCACGTCGGCGAGGTCTGCGCGCAGGCGCTCTACCAGGCGCAGAAGCTCACCGCGCGCACGGCGTCGGCGAAGGCGATGTTCGAGGAAGCCGCGCGCGAGGAAGAGGATCACCTCGCGTGGACCGCGCACCGCCTGAAGGAGCTCGATTCGCGCCCGAGCCTGCTGAACCCGCTGTGGTATGCCGGCGCGCTCGCGATCGGCGTGGCGGCCGGCACGCTCGGCGACAAGGTCAGCCTCGGCTTCATGGCCGAGACGGAGCGGCAGGTCGAGAATCATCTCGAAGGCCATATGTCCGAGCTGCCGGCGGCCGACGTGGCGTCGCGCGCGATCGTCGACCAGATGCGGATCGACGAGGTGAAACACGGCAAGGCCGCGACCGACGCAGGCGGGATCGAACTGCCGCTTCCCGCGCGGATGCTGATGCGCGCCGCGTCGAAAGTCATGACGAGCACTGCGTACTATCTCTGAAATTTGCGCCGGGGCGACGCGTGACGCCGCCCCGGTTCGCCGCCCCCGATACCGCCCGCCGCCCCCTCGTTTTCCCACCCCCAAAAGCCCCGTCCGCACGCCAGTCTGGCCCGTCTTTCTCACGTATCACCTTCACAAGTTGCACTAGCTCTTTCATTTATAACGGTTTTTGGAATGAGGGGTCGCATGAGCATGTGCGCGTAAGTCCTTGTTCTAACTAACAAAATTCGTCAAAAAAGCGGGCCGCTCCCTTGACCGTGCCACACCCTTCCTCTAAAGTGGGAGACAGTGTGAGAAAGTGTATTTTTGTGTGATTTAGCAGGCTATTCCGGCTAAATTCTCAGCATTGAGCGGGTGCTTCGGTGCCCTGAACGGGAGAGCGGATCGTGTTCCAAGGGGCGTCGGCGCTGACGCTCGATGCGAAAGGGCGGATGTCGGTGCCGTCTCGCTATCGCGAAGCGCTGCAAGGACAGGCAGAAGGACGGGTGACTGTGACCAAGCACCCGGACGGCTGCCTGTTGCTGTTTCCGCGCCCCGAATGGGAAGTATTCCGCGCCAAGATCGCCGCGCTGCCGATGGACGCGCACTGGTGGCGGCGAATTTTTCTCGGCAATGCGATGGACGTCGATCTCGACAGCGCGGGCCGGATTCTTGTATCGCCCGAGCTGCGCATGGCAGCCGGACTGGAAAAGGAAGTCATGTTGTTGGGAATGGGTAGTCACTTCGAGCTGTGGGATTCGCAAACCTACAACGCGAAGGAGCAGGCAGCGATGGCGCAGGGCATGCCCGATGCGCTGAAGAATTTCACGTTCTGATTGCGGTGACGGAGACGCCCGCGATGGGAAATGAATTGCGGCATCGGACGGTGCTATTGGATGAAGCGGTCGAGTCGCTCGTGACGCGGCCGGACGGCGTGTACGTCGACGGTACGTTCGGGCGGGGCGGTCATAGCCGCGCGGTGCTCGCGCGGCTGGCGCCGGCCGGACGGCTGATCGCGTTCGACAAGGATCCGAGGGCGATCGAGACGGCGCAGGGTATCGAGGATGCGCGCTTCTCGATCGTGCATGACAGCTTTGCATCGATGCGCGACGCGCTTGCGGCGCGCGGCGTCGAGAAGGTGTCGGGTGTGTTGCTGGACCTGGGCGTGTCCTCGCCGCAGGTGGACGATCCGGCGCGCGGCTTCAGCTTCCGCGCCGATGGTCCGCTGGACATGCGAATGGATCCGACGCGTGGCGAGTCGGCGGCCGAATGGCTCGCGCGGGCTTCGGTGCAGGAATTGACGGAGGTGATACGGGATTATGGGGAAGAACGGTTTGCTTTTCAGATTGCAAAGGCGCTTGTTGCTCGCCGGGCAGAGTCCGACCGTCTTGGGCCTCTCGACACCACGGGCGAGCTTGCCCAAATCGTGGGTCACGTCGTCAAAACCCGTGAGAAGGGCAAGGATCCGGCAACCCGCACCTTTCAGGCTATACGGATTCACGTCAATCAAGAGCTTGCGGACCTGCAAGTCGTACTAGACGCGGCACTGTCGTTGCTGGAGCAAGGGGGGCGGCTGGTGGTCATCAGCTTTCATTCACTCGAGGACCGGATCGTCAAGCGATTCATGCAGGCGCACGCGAGTGCGCCTGCGGTCGATCGTCGCCTGCCGATCCGCGCCGTCGACCTCCCGAGCCCGCCGCTCAAGATCATCAGCCGCCAGTTTCCGAGTGAAGCGGAAGTCGCCGCGAATCCGCGCGCGCGCTCGGCCGTGATGCGCATTGCGGAGCGCGTCACGCCATGAGCCGCTTCAATATCTTCCTGCTGATCATCGTGATGGGTTGTGCGCTGTCGGTCGTCAACTCGTCGAACCAGCAGCGGCAGATCTTCATCCAGCTGCAGCGCGCGCAGTCGCAGGAGCGTCAGCTCCAGCAGGACTACGCGCAGCTTCAATATCAGCAGAGCGCGCTGTCGAAGACGTCGCGCATCGAGCAGCTCGCGAACGATTCGCTGAAGATGCAGCCGATCTCGACCGGCCGCACGCAATACCTGACGCTGCCGACGGGCGCCGCGAAGGCGATCGACGCGCCGATCCCGGCTTCGGCCGACACGGCAGGCAAGGGCAAGGGAGGCGCGCGATGAAGCCGTCCCAGAAGCGCCAGAACGTGAAGTTCTCGTCCAGCCCGGTGCTCGGCGTGCATCTGCCGATGTGGCGCTCGAAGTTCGTCGTGTTCCTGCTGTTCATGGCGTTCGTCGCGCTGGCCGCGCGGGCGTTCTGGATCCAGGGGCCCGGCAACGCGTTCTATCAGAAGCAGGGCGAGAGCCGCTACCAGCGCACGCTCGAATTGCCCGCGACGCGTGGCAAGATCCTCGACCGTAATGGGCTCGTGCTCGCGACGAGCCTGCCCGTGCGCGCGATCTGGGCGATTCCCGACGCGGTGCCGGACGATCTCGACGCCGACAAGGTCAACCAGCTCGGCAAGCTCCTCGGCATGACGCCGAAGGAACTGCGCGTGAAGCTGTCGGAAGACAAGGGGTTCGTCTACGTGAAGCGCCAGGTGCCGCTCGACGTCGCGGACAAGGTCGCCGCGCTCGACATTCCCGGCATCTACCAGCGCAACGAATACAAGCGCTTCTATCCGGAAGGCGAGATCACCGCTCACCTGATCGGCTTCACGAACGTCGAGGACGAAGGGCAGGAAGGCGTCGAACTCGGCGACCAGAAGATGCTGTCCGGCACGTCGGGCGTGCGTCGCGTGATCAAGGACCGGATGGGGCACATCGTCGAGGACGTTGCCGAGCAGATCCCGCCGCACAACGGGACCGACGTCGACCTGTCGATCGACAGCAAGATCCAGTACATCGCGTACGCGAATCTGAAGGCCGCCGTCGAGAAGTTCAAGGCGAAGGCCGGCGCGGCGATGGTCGTCGACGTGCGTACCGGCGAAGTGCTCGCGCTCGTCAACTATCCGACGTACAACCCGAACGACCGCTCGCGCATGACGGGCGAGCAGCTGCGCAACCGGATCATGACCGACGTGTTCGAGCCGGGCTCGATCATGAAGCCGTTCACGGTGTCGCTCGCGCTCGACCTGCACCGCGTGACGCCGAACACGCTCGTCGAAACGGGCAACGGGCATTTCGTGCTCGACGGCGCGCCGATCACCGACGACGCGGGTTTCGGCACGCTGACGGTTGGCGGCGTGATCCAGAAGTCGAGCAACATCGGCGCGACGAAGATCGCGATGACGATGCGGCCCGAGGAAATGTGGAATATGTATACGAGCATCGGCCTCGGCCAGGCGCCGAAGGTCGGGTTCCCGGGCGCGGTGGCCGGCCGCCTGCGTCCGTGGAAGAGCTGGCGCCGTATCGAGCAGGCGACGATGTCGTACGGCTACGGCCTGTCGGTGTCGCTGTTCCAGCTCGCACGCGCGTACACGGCGATCGCGCACGACGGCGAGCTGATGCCCGTGACCATTTTCAAGACCGACCCCAATCAGCCGATCGCGGGCACGCAGGTGTTCAACCCGACCACCGCGCGCGAAGTGCGTGCGATGCTCGAGACGGTGGTCGCGCCGGGCGGCACGTCGCCGGATGCGGCCGTGCCGGGCTATCGCGTCGGCGGCAAGAGCGGTACCGCATACAAGCATGAAGGTCACGGCTACACGCGCAAGTACCGCGCGTCGTTCGTCGGGATGGCGCCGATGCCGAATCCTCGCATCGTCGTCGCGGTGTCGGTCGACGAGCCGACCGCCGGCAGCCACTTCGGCGGCCAGGTGTCCGGCCCCGTATTCTCGGCGATCGCCGGCGACACGATGCGCGCGCTGAACGTCCCGCCGAACATGCCGATCAAGCAGCTCGTCGTGTCTGACGATTCGCCGGCAGCACCGGCTGCAACGGGGCCGCAAAAGCTGGCCGCGGGAAGCGGTGCGAAGCATATGATCGTGTCCAGCACGACGCGTAATTCACCAGGAGTTGTTCGATGAGCGCCGCCCGCAGTTCCCATCCGGCGCATCAGCAGATCGCAGCCGCGCTTGCGTGGCTGCGTCAGCATGTGGCCCCCGCGGCGCAACTGCATGCCGACACGCGCAGCCTCAAGGCTGGCGACGTGTTCGTTGCGTATGCGGTCGACGGTGCAGACAACCGCGCTTTCATCTCCGCTGCCGTCGCACAAGGCGCGGCCGCCGTGCTGTATCAGCCGGAAGGGCTGGCCGAAGCGCCGGCCGTACCCGTTGCGCTCGCGGTGCCGGCGCTCGACCAGCTCGCCGGCGAGATCGCCAGCGGCTGGTACGGCGATCCGAGCGACAGCCTGCTCGCGGTCGGCGTCACGGGGACGAACGGCAAGACGTCGTGCACGCAATGGATCGCCGCCGCGCTGACGGCGCTGCACCAGCCGTGCGCGGTAATCGGCACGCTCGGCACCGGGATGCCCGGCCAGCTCGTGCCGACCGGCTTCACGACGCCCGACGCGCCGCAGCTTCAGCGCAGCCTTGCGCAATTGCGCGATGCGGGCGCGAAGGCCGTGGCGATGGAAGTGTCGTCGCACGCGCTGCATCAAGGCCGCGTGAACGGCACGGCCTTCGATATCGCGGTATTTACGAACCTCACGCAAGATCACCTCGACTATCACGGCACGTTCGATGCGTACGAAGCCGCGAAGGCGAAGCTGTTCGCGTGGCGCGGCCTGCGCACGGCCGTGATCAACCGCGACGACGTGGCCGGTCAACGTCTGCTCGAGAAGCTGGCCGGCCGCGTGCGCACGATCGCGTACGGGATCGGCGACGCACCGGCGCCCGAGGCCGATCGCGAACTGGTCGCGCTCGACGTGCGCGCCACCGCGACCGGCACGGCATTCCGCCTGCGTTCGTCGTGGGGCGACGCGGACGTCGAGGTCGGCACGCTCGGCACGTTCAACGTCAGCAACCTGCTTGCCGTACTCGGCTCGCTGCTCTCGGCCGACGTGCCGTTCGATGCGGCGCTCGCCGAGGTCGAGCGGCTCGAGTCCGTCAACGGCCGGATGCAGCGGCTCGGCGGCCGGCTGCAGAACGACGAACCGCTCGTCGTGATCGACTACGCACATACGCCCGATGCGCTCGAAAAGACGCTGGATGCGCTGCGCCCGATCGCCACGGCGCGCGGCGGCCGGCTCGTCTGCATGTTCGGCTGCGGCGGCGATCGCGATGCGACGAAGCGCCCGCTGATGGGCGCGATCGCGGAGCGGCTCGCCGACGAGGCCGTCGTCACGAGCGACAACCCGCGCAGCGAAGATCCGCGGCGCATCATCGACCAGATCGTCGCGGGCATGACCGCGCCCGATCACGCACGTCGCATCGAGGATCGCGCGAGCGCGATCCTGCAGGCCGTGCGCGGCGCCGCACGCGAGGATGTCGTCGTGCTGGCCGGCAAGGGCCACGAGGCCACGCAGGAAATCATGGGCAAGAAGCGTACGTTCTCCGACCAGGATCACGCGCGGCTCGCGCTGGCAGCGCGCGCGACGCACGGCAAGGGAGGCGGCGAATGACGATGCTCAGTCTCGGCGAAGCCGCCCGCCTGATTCCCGGCGCAACCGTCCACGGCGACGCGGGCGTCACGTTCGATCGCGTATCGACGGACAGCCGCACGGCCGGCCCCGGCGACCTGTTCGTCGCACTGAAAGGCGAGCGCTTCGACGCGCACGACTTCCTCGGTGACGTCGCCGCGCGCGGCGCTGCCGCGACGCTCGTCGCGCACGTGCCGGCCGGCGTCGCGATTCCGGCGATCGTGGGCGGCGAAACGCGCGCCGCGCTCGGCGCGCTCGCACACGGCTGGCGCAAACGATTCGCGCTGCCGCTCGTCGGGGTGACGGGCAGCAACGGCAAGACGACCGTCAAGGAAATGATCGCGTCGATCTTCGCGGCGGCGGTCGGCGCCGACGCACGGCTCGCGACGGCCGGCAACCTGAACAACGATGTCGGCCTGCCGCTGACGCTGCTGCGCCTGTCGGCCCAGCATCGTCTCGCGGTGATCGAGATCGGGATGAATCACCCGGGCGAGACCGAAGTCCTCGCGCGCCTCACGGCGCCGACGGTCGCGCTCGTCAACAACGCGCAGCGCGAGCACCAGGAATTCATGGCGACGGTGGAAGCCGTCGCGCTCGAACACGCGGCCGTGATTCACGCGCTGCCGCCGGACGGCGTCGCGGTGTTCCCGGCCGACGACGCGTACGCGGGCATCTGGCGCGTCGCGGCAACCGGCAACCGGATCCTCGATTTCGCGCTGCACGACGCCGAGCGGCAGAACGCCGCGCAGGTCATCGGCCGCCTGCACGGCGGCGAACTCGCGATCGACACGCCGGCCGGCGCCGTCACGGTGCGGCTGCGTGCGCTCGGCGAGCACAACGCGCGCAATGCGCTGGCCGCGACGGCCGCGGCGCTCGGCGCCGGCGTCGCGCTGTCGGCAATCAGGCAGGGCCTCGAATCGTTCGAACCGGTCAAGGGCCGGCTGCAGGTGAAGCAGGCGATCGCCGGCAGCCTCGCGGGCGCGACGGTCGTCGACGATACGTACAACGCGAACCCCGATTCGATGCGTGCCGCGATCGACGTGCTCGCCGCGCATCCGGCACCGCGCGTGCTGGTGATCGGCGACATGGGCGAGGTCGGCGACGAAGGGCCGGCCTTCCACCGCGAGATCGGCGCCTATGCGCGCGATCGCGGGATCGATGCGCTGTTCGCGCACGGCGACGCATCGCGCGATGCGTGCACGGCGTATGGCGACACGGCGCGCCACTTCGACGACGTCGGTGCGCTCGTGGCGGCGCTGCTCGCGGCCGGTTACGGCGCGCAGGCGACGGTGCTCGTGAAGGGCTCGCGGTACATGAAGATGGAGCGCGTGGTCGACGCGCTGACGAACCAACCCGCGGCGGGCACTGCGCCCGCGGCACACTGAGTAGAAGGAAGGAAGCATGCTGCTGGCGCTGGCGCAATGGCTGCAAGGAGACGCAAGCTTTTTGCGCTTGTTCACGTACCTCACGTTCCGGGCGGTGATGGCCACCATCACCGCGCTGGGGATCGGGCTCGTGTGCGGACCGTGGGTGATCCGCAAGCTGACGCAAATGAAGGTCGGGCAGGCCGTGCGCAAGGACGGCCCGCAGACCCACCTCGTCAAGTCCGGCACGCCGACGATGGGCGGCGTGCTGATCCTGATCGGCATCGCGGTCGCGACACTGCTGTGGGGCGACCTGACGAACCGTTTCATCTGGATCGTGATGCTCGTCACGTTCGGCTTCGGCGTGATCGGCTGGGTCGACGACTACCGCAAGGTCGTCCACAAGGACCCGCGCGGGATGTCGTCGCGCGAGAAGTATTTCTGGCAATCGGTGATCGGGCTGTTTGCGGCCGTCTACCTCGCGTTCAGCGTGTCCGAGGCGAACAATGTGCGCGTGTTCGACCTGTTCATGGCCTGGGTGAGGAGCGGCCTGTCGATGGGGCTGCCGGCACGCGCCGACCTGATGCTGCCGTTCCTGAAGTCGATCAGCTATCCGCTCGGCGTGTGGGGCTTCATCGTGCTGACCTACTTCGTGATCGTCGGCGCGAGCAACGCGGTGAACCTGACGGACGGCCTCGACGGCCTCGTGATCATGCCGGTCGTGCTGGTTGGCGCGTCGCTGGGTGTGTTCGCGTACGTGATGGGCAGCGCGGTCTATTCAAAATACCTGCTGTTCCCACACATCCCGGGCGCGGGCGAACTGCTGATCTTCTGTTCCGCGATGGGTGGGGCAGGGCTTGCGTTCCTCTGGTACAACACGCACCCCGCGCAGGTGTTCATGGGCGACGTCGGCGCGCTGGCGCTCGGCGGCGCGCTCGGCACGGTCGCGGTGATCGTGCGCCAGGAAATCGTGCTGTTCATCATGGGCGGTATCTTCGTTGCGGAAACGCTGTCGGTGATGCTGCAGGTTTCGTGGTTCAAGTACACGAAGAAGCGTTATGGCGAAGGGCGGCGCCTGCTGAAGATGGCGCCGCTGCATCACCATTTCGAATTGTCCGGTTGGAAGGAAACGCAGGTGGTCGTGCGTTTCTGGATCATCACGCTGATGCTGTGCCTGTTCGGTCTGACCACCCTCAAGCTGCGGTAAAGGAAAGGTAACAAGGATGTCTGGCGAGATGTTTGGAGATCGGCAACGGCCGATGGTGCTCGTACTGGGGCTCGGTGAATCGGGTCTCGCGATCGCGCGATGGTGCGCGAGGCACGGGTGCCGGCTGCGTATTGCCGATACCCGCGAGGCGCCGCCCAACCTTGCCGCGCTGCAGGCCGAAGGCATCGATGCGGAATTCGTCGGCGGCGCGTTCACGCCCGCGCTGCTCGACGGTGGCATCGAACTCGTCGGGCTGAGCCCCGGCCTGTCTCCGCTCGAACCGGCGCTCGCTGCGCTGGTCGCGGCCGCGCACGAGCGCGGGATCGCGGTGTGGGGCGAGCTGGAATTCTTCGCGCAGGCGCTGCGCGCGCTCGGCACGAGCGGCTACCAGCCGAAGGTGCTCGCGATCACCGGCACCAACGGCAAGACCACGACGACGAGCCTCACCGGCCTGCTGTGCCAGCGTGCGGGCAAGAAGGTCGCGGTCGCCGGCAACATCAGCCCGGCGATGCTCGACCGGCTCGCGAACGCGATCGACGAAACGGCGCTGCCCGACGTCTGGGTGCTCGAACTGTCGAGCTTTCAGCTCGAGACCGCGCGCACGTTCGCGCCCGATGCGGCCACGATCCTCAACATCACGCAGGATCACCTCGACTGGCACGGCAGCTTCGACGCGTACGCGCAGGCCAAGGGCCGGATCTTCGGCGCGACGACGACGCGCGTGCTGAACCGCGACGATTCGGCCGTGATGAAGTTCGCACCGGCGGCCGGTGCGGCCGGTGCGGCCGACGCGCCGCGCACGGTCACGTTCGGCCTGAACGAACCGGTGCAGGACGGCGACTACGGGCTGTCGCGCGACAACGGTATCGCATGGCTGGTGGAAGCCGTCGATCGCGACGCGCCCGATGAAGTGGCGACGACCCGCCGGCGCAAGCGCGACGCGGCCCATACGCCCGACATTGCACAGAAGCGCCTGATGCCGGCCGACGCGCTGCGGATTCGCGGGTTGCACAACGCGGCGAACGCGCTGGCCGCATTCGCGCTCGCACGCGCGATCGACCTGCCGGCCGCGCCGCTGCTGCACGCGTTGCGCGAATACCGCGGCGAAGCGCATCGCGTCGAAGTGATCGCGACGATCGACGACGTCGACTACGTCGACGACAGCAAGGGTACGAACGTCGGCGCGACGGTCGCCGCGCTAGACGGGCTCGCACAGAAGATCGTGCTGATCGCGGGCGGCGACGGCAAGGGGCAGGATTTCGCACCGCTGGTCGCGCCGGTCGCGCGCTGGTGCCGTGCGGTGATGCTGATCGGCCGCGATGCGCCGGCGATCCGCGACACGCTCGCCGAAACGGGCGTGCCGCTCGCCGACCACGTGACACTCGAAGGCGCCGTGCATGCGGCCGCCGATCTCGCGGAGCCGGGCGATGCGGTGTTGCTGTCGCCCGCGTGCGCGAGCCTCGACATGTTCAGGAACTACGCCCATCGCGCGGATGTGTTCCGCGCGGCGGTCGACGAAATCGCCATCGACAAAGGAGCGACGCCATGAGCTGGTCCGATCGCCTCGTCTCCCGTTTCAACGACCGGCGCGACACCGGCGGCAATGCCGCGGGCGGTCGCGTCGCGTCGGCCACGCGTGCCGCGACGGGCGGCCTCGCGAGCGTCGTCAACGGCGTGCGCCCGAGCCGTTCGCGGATGCTCGACTTCGACTACTCGCTGTTGTGGGTCGCGATCGCGCTGCTCGGGCTCGGCGTCGTGATGGTGTATTCGGCGTCGATCGCGATGCCCGATTCGCCGAAATACGCGTCGTATCACGATTACGCGTTCCTGATGCGCCACTGCATCTCGCTCGCCGTCGCGTTCATCGCGGCGGTGATCGCGTTCCGCGTGCCCGTCTCGACATGGGACAAGTACGCGCCGCATCTCTTCCTGATCGCGCTCGTCGGCCTCGTGATCGTGCTGATCCCGCACGTCGGCAAGGGCGTGAACGGTGCGCGCCGCTGGATTCCGCTCGGCATCACGAACATGCAGCCGTCGGAAATCATGAAGCTCGCGGTGACGATTTACGCGGCGAACTACACGGTGCGCAAGCAGGAATACATGCAGAGCTTCGCGAAGGGCTTCCTGCCGATGGCATTCGCGGTCGGCCTGGTCGGTGCGCTGCTGCTGCTCGAGCCCGACATGGGCGCGTTCATGGTGGTCGCCGCGATCGCGATGGGCGTGCTGTTCCTCGGCGGCGTGAACGGCAAGCTGTTCGGCGGCCTCGTCGCGACGGCGGTCGGCACCTTCACGATGCTCGTGTGGCTGTCGCCGTGGCGTCGCGAGCGGATCTTCGCGTATCTGGATCCGTGGGACGAGCGCTACGCGCAGGGCAAGGCGTACCAGCTCACGCACTCGCTGATCGCGTTCGGCCGCGGCGAGTGGTTCGGCGTCGGCCTCGGCGGCAGCGTCGAGAAGCTGAACTACCTGCCGGAGGCCCATACCGACTTCATCCTCGCGGTGATCGGCGAGGAACTCGGCTTCGTCGGCGTGCTGGTCGTGATCCTGCTGTTCTACTGGATCGTGCGCCGCGCGTTCGAGATCGGTCGCCAGGCGCTCGCGCTCGACCGCACGTTTGCGGGCCTGATGGCGAAAGGCATCGGCATCTGGTTCGGCGCGCAGACGTTCATCAACATGGGCGTGAACCTCGGGTTGCTGCCGACCAAGGGCCTGACGCTGCCGCTGGTGAGCTACGGCGGCTCCGGCATCCTGCTGAACTGCGTCTCGCTCGCGGTGCTGCTGCGGGTCGACTACGAAAACCGGGTGCTGATGCGCGGAGGGAAGGTATGACCGCGTCGCAACGCACGCTGATGGTGATGGCAGGCGGCACCGGGGGCCACGTGTTCCCGGGGCTCGCGGTCGCGCACCGGATGGAAGCGGCGGGCTGGCGCGTCGTATGGCTCGGCAATCCGGCCGGGATGGAAGCGACGCTCGTGCCGAAGCACGGCATTCCGATGGAGTACGTGCGGTTCGGCGGGCTGCGCGGCAAGGGCCTGAAGACCAAGCTGACGCTGCCGGTCAACCTGCTGCGCGCATGCTGGCAGAGCCTCGGCGCGCTGCGTCGCGTGCGGCCGGACGTCGTGCTCGGGATGGGCGGCTACATCACGTTCCCGGCGGGCGTGATGACCGCGCTGTCGGGGCGTCCGCTCGTGCTGCATGAACAGAATTCGATCGCAGGCCTGACGAACAAGGTGCTCGCGAAACTCGCGAAGCGCGTGCTCGTCGCATTCCCCGGCGCGCTGCCGCACGCGGAATGGACGGGCAACCCGATTCGCGCGGAACTTGCGCGCACGGAACCGCCCAAAGCACGCTATGCGTCGCGTAGCGGCCCGCTGAACGTGCTGGTCGTCGGCGGCAGCCTCGGTGCGGCCGCGCTGAACGAAGTCGTGCCGCGCGCGCTGGCGCTGCTGACGCCGGGCGAACGCCCGCGCGTCGTGCACCAGGCCGGCGTGAAGCACATCGAAGCATTGAAGACGAATTACGAAGCGGCCGGTTTCGCGGCCGGCGAAGACGTGCGGCTCGTGCCGTTCATCGACGACATGGCGGCCGCGTATGCGGCGGCGGATCTCGTGATCTGCCGGTCGGGTGCGATGACGGTGTCGGAGATCGCGGCGGTGGGCGTGGCGGCGCTGTTCGTGCCGTTCCCGTACGCGGTCGACGATCACCAGACGACCAATGCCGCGTTCCTCGCCGATGCGGGGGCGGCCGTGCTGGTGCAACAACGCGACCTGTCGGCGGAACTGCTCGCCGACTGGCTGCGCGGCCAGTCGCGGGCATCGCTCGCGGACATGGCGGAACGTTCGCGCTCGCTGGCGAAGCCCGAGGCCACCGACGAAGTCGCGCGCGTGTGCGCGAAGGCGGCCGGCGCGAACCTGGAAGAACTGCAATGAAACACATCGTCAAACACATTCATTTCGTCGGGATCGGCGGCGCGGGTATGAGCGGCATCGCCGAAGTGCTCGTCAACCTCGGCTACGAGGTCAGCGGCTCGGATCTCTCGCGCAACGCGGTGACCGATCGCCTCCAGGCGCTCGGCGCACGGATCGCGATCGGCCACGACGCGGCGAACATCGAGGGCGCGAATGCGGTCGTCGTGTCGACGGCCGTGCGCTCCGACAACCCGGAAGTGCTGGCCGCGCGCAGCCAGCGCGTGCCGATCGTGCAGCGCGCGGTGATGCTCGCGGAGCTGATGCGCCTGAAGCAGGGGATCGCGATCGCCGGCACGCACGGCAAGACCACGACGACGAGCCTCGTCGCGAGCGTGCTCGCGGCAGGCGGCCTCGATCCGACCTTCGTGATCGGCGGCCGGCTGATCAGCGCCGGCGCGAATGCGCGGCTCGGCACGGGCGATTTCATCGTCGCCGAGGCCGACGAGTCGGATGCGTCGTTCCTGAACCTGTATCCGGTGATCGAAGTCATCACGAACATCGACGCCGACCACATGGATACCTACGGGCACGATTTCGCGCGGCTCAAGCAGGCGTTCATCGAATTCACGCAGCGCCTGCCGTTCTACGGCAGCGCGGTCGTGTGCGTCGACGATCCGAACGTGCGCCAGATCATCCCGTTCATCTCGAAGCCGGTCGTGCGCTACGGCCTGTCGCCGGACGCGCAGGTGCGTGCCGAGAACATCGACGCGCGCGACGGCCGCATGCATTTCACGGTGATCCGCGAAGGGCGCGCGCCGCTCGCGGTGGTACTGAACATGCCGGGCCTGCACAACGTGCAGAACGCACTCGCGGCGATCGCGATCGCGACCGACCTCGGCGTGACGGACGACGCGATCCAGCTGGCGCTCGCGGAATTCAACGGCGTCGGCCGGCGCTTCCAGCGTTACGGCGAGGTGCCGACCGCGGACGGCGGGCAGTACACGCTGATCGACGATTACGGCCATCACCCGGTCGAGATGGCCGCGACGATCGCGGCCGCGCGCGGCGCGTTCCCGGGGCGCCGCCTCGTGCTGGCGTTCCAGCCGCACCGCTACACGCGCACGCGCGACTGCTTCGACGATTTCGTCAACGTGCTGTCGACGGTCGATGCGCTGGTGCTGACGGAAGTCTACGCGGCCGGCGAGGCCGCGATCCCGACGGCCAACGGCGACGCGCTGTCGCGTGCGCTGCGCGCGGTCGGGAAGGTTGACCCGGTGTTCGTCGCGACGGTCGACGACGTGCCGGACGCATTGGCGAAGGTCGCGCAGAACGGCGACGTGGTGATCACGATGGGTGCGGGATCGATCGGCGGCGTGCCGGCGAAGCTCGTGCAACACATTCAACAGAAGGCATGACATGAGCGGGATCGATCCGAAACGTTTCGGCAAGGTGGCGGTGTTGTTCGGCGGCGAATCCGCCGAGCGCGAGGTGTCGCTGACCTCGGGCCGCCTCGTGCTGCAGGGCCTGCGTGACGCGGGCGTCGATGCGCATCCGTTCGACCCGGCCGAGCGGCCGCTGTCGGCGCTGAAGGACGAAGGCTTCGTGCGCGCGTTCAACGCGCTGCACGGCGGCTACGGCGAGAACGGCCAGATCCAGGGCGCGCTCGATTTCTACGGCATTCGCTACACGGGCAGCGGCGTGCTCGGGTCGGCGCTCGGCCTCGACAAGTTCCGCACGAAGCTCGTATGGCAGCAGACGGGCGTGCCGACGCCGCCGTTCGAGACGGTGATGCGCGGCGACGACCTGGCCGCGCGCGCGACCGACATCGTCGCGAAGCTCGGCCTGCCGCTGTTCGTGAAGCCGGCGAGCGAAGGCTCGAGCGTCGCGGTGCTGAAGGTGAAGACGGCCGACGCGCTGCCGGCCGCGCTCGAGGAAGCCGCGACTCACGACAAGATCGTGATCGTCGAGAAGAGCATCGAAGGTGGCGGCGAATACACCGCGTGCATCGCCGGCGATCTCGACCTGCCGCTGATCAAGATCGTGCCGGCGGGCGAGTTCTACGACTACCACGCGAAGTACGTCGCCGACGACACGCAGTACCTGATCCCGTGCGGCCTGCCGGCCGAACAGGAAGCGGAACTGAAGCGCATCGCGCGCCGCGCATTCGACGTGCTTGGCTGTACCGACTGGGGCCGGGCGGATTTCATGCTCGACGCGGCCGGCAATGCGTATTTCCTGGAAGTGAACACGGCCCCCGGGATGACCGACCACTCGCTGCCGCCGAAGGCCGCGCGCGCGGTCGGCATCAGCTATTCGGAGCTGGTCGTGAAGGTGCTGTCGCTCACGCTCAACGACTGACGCAGGAACGGAACGACGTATGTGGAACAACGTTCGCCAACTCAACCTTGCCGCCAGCGCGCTGTACGCGCTGTTGCTGCTCGTGTTGGCGGCGGCCGGTTGCTACTGGCTGATTCAGCGCCCGACGTTCGCGCTGCGGGAAATCCGGATCGACGGCGATACCGAGCACATCAACTCGCCGACGGTGCGCGCAGGCGTGGTCGGCCGGCTGAAGGGCAATTTCTTCACGGTCGATCTCGATACGGCGCGCGCCGCGTTCGAGCAGATGCCATGGGTGCGCCACGCGAGCGTGCGTCGCGTGTGGCCGAATGCGCTGGCTGTCACGCTGGAGGAGTACAAACCGCTCGGGACCTGGGGCAGCGATCAGCTGGTGAGCGTCGACGGCGAGCTGTTCACCGCGAACCAGGGCGAACTGGAGCAGGAACTGCCGGCGTTCGACGGCCCGGAAGGCAGTGCGAAGGAAGTCGTCACGCGGTATCGCGACTTCGGGAAATGGTTTGCGCCGCTGAAGGCGGCGCCGGAAGAAGTGACGCTGTCGGCGCGGTACGCGTGGACGGTGAAGCTGTCGAACGGCATGCAGGTCGAGCTGGGCAAGGAACGCAACAGCGAATCGCTGCATGACCGAAGCCAGCGTCTGGTCGCGGCCTGGCCGGCGGTCACGGAGCGCTGGGGCAACGACATCGAGTACGCGGACCTGCGCTATCCGAACGGATTCGCGATTCGCGCGGCAGGCATGCGGTTCCTGACCGATACCGACAAGCGCAAGAAGTAACGAGAGATCACACGCAAGAGCACTTTATGAGCAAAGACTACAAGGATCTGCTGGTTTCCCTCGACATCGGCACGTCGAAGGTGGTGGCCATCGTCGCCGAGCTGAAGGGCGAGGGTCACTACGAGGTGATCGGTCTCGGCCAGAGCGAGTCGAAGGGTCTGAAGAAAGGTGTGGTGGTCAACATCGAGGCCACCGTGCAGTCGATCCAGCGCGCGCTCGAGGAAGCCGAGCTGATGGCCGACTGCAAGATCACCAACGTGTTCACGGGGATCGCGGGCAGCCACATCCGCAGCTTCAACTCGAGCGGGATGGTCGCGATCAAGGACAAGGAGGTCACGCAGACGGACGTCGCGCGCGTGATCGAGACCGCGAAGGCGATCAACATCCCGACCGACCAGCAGGTGCTGCACATCCTCACGCAGGAATTCATCATCGACGGCCAGGAAGACGTGCGCGAGCCGATCGGGATGAGCGGTATCCGCCTCGAGGTGAAGGTGCACATCGTGACGGGCGCGGTGAGCGCCGCGCAGAACATCGTCAAGTGCGTGCGCCGTTGCGGGCTGGAAGTGAACGACCTGATCCTGCAGCCGCTCGCGTCGTCGCTGGCCGTGCTGACGGAAGACGAGAAGGATCTCGGCGTGGTGCTGGTCGACATCGGCGGCGGCACGACGGACATCGCGATCTTCGCCGAAGGCGCGATCCGCCACACGGCGGTGATTCCGATCGCCGGCGACCAGATCACGAGCGATATCGCGATGGCGCTGCGCACGCCGACGCCGGATGCGGAAGACATCAAGGTCGGCTACGGGATCGCGAAGCAGGCGCTCGCCGATCCGGACGAAATGGTCGAAGTGCCGGGCCTCGGCGAACGCGGCCCGCGCACGCTGTCGCGTCAGGCGCTCGCGGCCGTGATCGAGCCGCGCGTCGAGGAACTGTTCTCGCTCGTGCAGCAGGTCGTGCGCGAATCGGGTTACGAAGAACTGCTGAGCTCCGGCGTGGTCATTACTGGCGGTGCATCGATGATGCCCGGCATGGTCGAGCTCGGCGAAGACATTTTCCTGAAACCGGTGCGCATCGGCGCGCCGGAATATGCAGGCGGCCTCTCCGACGTCGTGCGCAATCCGCGCTACTCGACGGCGATGGGGCTGCTCGTCGAAGGCAGTGCCCAGCGCATGCGCGGCCGCAAGGTCGCCGTGCAGTCCGGCAACGCGGGGCAGGTGTTCTCGCGGATGAAGGAATGGTTCCTGAGCAACTTCTGACGAACTGAACCGAATTGAAATTCGCGCCGGTGCCGGCGGCTGGCGCGCGACAGGGGGTTGCCCGATCTCCTGCCGAATAACGGCCGATTAGCAGTCATTCTCTTGACGGAGGCAACATGGAATTCGAAATGCTGGAAACCGAGACCAACGGCACCATCATCAAGGTGGTCGGCGTTGGCGGCGCTGGCGGCAATGCCGTCCAGCACATGATCAACCGCGGCGTGCAGGGCGTCGACTTCATCGTGATGAACACGGACGCTCAGGCGCTGTCGCGTTCGCGTGCATCGTCGGTGATCCAGCTTGGCAACACGGGCCTCGGCGCCGGTGCGAAGCCGGAAATGGGTCGTGCGGCAGCGGAAGAAGCGCGTGAGCGCATCGCCGACGCACTGCGCGGCGCGCACATGGTGTTCATCACCGCCGGCATGGGTGGCGGCACGGGCACGGGCGCGGCACCGGTGGTCGCGCAGATCGCGAAGGAGATGGGCATCCTGACGGTTGGTGTCGTCAGCAAGCCGTTCGAGTTCGAAGGTGGCAAGCGCATGCGCGTCGCCGAAGCAGGTTCGCAGCAACTGGAGGATCACGTCGACTCGCTGATCGTCGTTCTGAACGACAAGCTGTTCGACGTGATGGGCGACGACGCCGAGATGGACAAGTGCTTCCAGTGCGCGGACGACGTGTTGAACAACGCGGTCGCAGGCATCGCTGAAATCATCAACGTCGATGGTCTCGTGAACGTCGACTTCGAAGACGTGAAGACGGTGATGGGCGAGCAGGGCAAGGCGATGATGGGCACGGCGACGGTTGCCGGCGTCGATCGCGCACGCCTCGCGGCGGAACAGGCCGTGGCGAGCCCGCTGCTCGAAGGCGTCGATCTGTCGGGTGCGCGCGGCGTGCTGGTCAACATCACGTCGAGCCGTTCGCTGCGCCTGTCGGAAACGCGCGAAGTGATGAACACGATCAAGAGCTACGCGGCGGAAGATGCGACGGTGATCTTCGGTGCGGTGTACGACGACGCAATGGGCGATGCACTGCGCGTGACGGTCGTGGCAACGGGTCTGGGCCGTGCGGCGAAGAAGCAGCAATCGGCACCGATGACGCTGCTGCGCACGGGTACGGACAACCAGCCGGTCAGCGCGGTGTCGCACGGCTATGCACCGGCCCATCACGTCAGCACGGCAGACTACGGCGCGCTGGATACGCCGGCGGTGTGGCGCAATTCGCGCGAAACCGCGGCATCGCACGTGCAGGCGCTGCAGGAGAAGGGTGTCGACACGTACGACATCCCGGCTTTCCTGCGCAAGCAGGCTGACTGACGCAAACACAGGCGAAGCCGCGGCGAAACTGCCGCGGTATCGCCGGCGTGACGGATGCTACGGACCACGACAGGCCGCGTCGACTGCGACGCCGGGCCGGGAAACGTGCCCTCTTCGCTCAAGCGAGGCGGGATGGGCCGTGCTGTCCGCAACACGCTGAAAAACCGTATCGCTATGAGGGACCAGCCATGATTCAAGTGGGCGACGCGCTGCCCGACGCGCAGTTGTTCGAGTTCATCGACGACGCGCGCGACGGGTGCACGCTGGGGCCGAACGCCTACAGCGTGCGCGACCAGGTTGCGGGAAAGCGGGTGGTGATCTTCGGATTGCCGGGCGCTTTCACGCCGACCTGCTCGGCGCAGCATGTACCGGGCTATGTCGAATACGCCGAGCAACTGCGCGCGGCGGGTATCGACGAGATCTGGTGCGTGTCCGTCAACGACGCATTCGTGATGGGCGCATGGGGACGTGATCTGCACACCGCGGGCAAGGTGCGCATGATGGCGGACGGCAGCGCGGCTTTCACTCATGCGCTGGGGCTGACGCAGGATTTGTCCGCGCGTGGCATGGGAATTCGTTCCCTGCGCTACGCGATGGTGATTGACGGCGGTGTGGTCAAGACGCTGGCCGTCGAGGCGCCGGGCAAATTCGAAGTGAGCGATGCGGCGAGTGTTCTCGCGACGTTGACGTCCTGATCGTGCGGTGCGCCGTTGCCTGCCGGCAACGCTGCTCACCGGCCTCAGGGCAGTTGTAACACGGGCTGATGACCGGAAACGCCTCCGTTCCGGGCATCGGCCCGTCCCGTATCGGCGCGGGTAAACTGTCGAAACAGATTGATACGCAGTTTCAAACAGCGTTGAATAGGGAATTACGCTATAATCCCGTCTATCGAATACAACTCCTGATTGATGTTTTCAATCACGACGAAGAACACCATGTTGAAGCAGCGCACCATCAAATCCATCGTCAAGACCGTGGGTATCGGTGTCCACTCGGGCCACAAGATCGAGTTGACGCTCCGTCCCGCCGCACCGGGCACGGGCATCGTCTTTTCACGTGTCGACCTGCCCACGCCGGTCGACATTCCCGCGTCGGCGATGTCGATCGGCGACACGCGGCTCGCGTCGGTGCTGCAGAAGGATGGCGTGCGCGTGTCGACCGTCGAGCACCTGATGTCCGCGTGTGCTGGCCTCGGCATCGACAACCTGTACGTCGACGTGACGGCCGAGGAAATCCCGATCATGGACGGCAGCGCGGCTACGTTCGTGTTCCTGATCCAGTCCGCCGGTATCGAGGAGCAGAACGCGCCGAAGCGCTTCATCAAGGTGAAGAAGCCGGTCGAAATCCGGGATGGCGACAAGTTCGCGCGTCTCGATCCGTATTTCGGCTTCAAGCTGAAGTTCTCGATCGATTTCCGTCACCCGGCCGTCGACAAGACGGGCCAGGAGCTCGAAGTCGATTTCGCGACCACGTCGTACGTGCGCGAGATCGCGCGTGCGCGCACGTTCGGCTTCGCGCACGAAGCCGAGATGCTGCGTGAGATCGGCCTGGCGCGCGGCGGCAGCATGGACAACGCGATCGTGCTCGACGAGTACCGCATCCTGAACAACGACGGGCTGCGCTACGACGACGAATTCGTGAAGCACAAGATGCTCGACGCGATCGGCGACCTGTACGTGATCGGTCATCCGCTGCTGGCGTCGTACACCGCGTACAAGTCGGGTCACGGCCTGAACAACGCGTTGCTGCGCGAGCTGCTCGCGCACGAAGACGCGTACGAGATCGTGACGTTCGACGATCCGCAGGCTGCGCCGAAGGGCTTCGCGTTCGACGCGCAGACGGCCTTCGCGTAACCGGCGTTCAGCGCAAGTGACAAAAAAAGCGGCCTGGGCCGCTTTTTTGTTGGCCGGCCGCTGCCGGTGAGCGGTGCCGTCAACGTGGCTTCGCGCCGTGCCGGGCGGCCATTCGCGCAAGCGCGTCCTGCAGCGGCGACGGTTCGAGATGATCGGCGAGATCGCGCAACGCGGCGGCGCCGACCGAGGTCATCCGCGCCTGCTTCACGTGCGGCGGCTCCGGCGCGTCCTTCGGCCGCACGCGCACGCGCAGCGTCGATACGGCCCAGCCGCGCTTCTGGAGATCGCCGAGCAGCCGCGGCTCGACTTGCCGCAACCGGGCAGCCAGCGCATTGTGCGCGGCAAAGAGGGTCAGGGTGCCGTCCTTGATGAAGCCAGGTTCGACATGATTCGCGAGGTATTCGGGCAGGAGCGCGGCGAGGTCGCGCTGCAGCGACGCGATCTGCTCGACACCGGCGCGCAGCGCCGCAAATGCGTCGGTGCGGCCGAGCACTTCCGACACGGGTTGCGGGCGATAGGCGGCGAGCGGGCCGAAACGCTTGGAAAATCGGTTCATCGAGGCATTCTTCGGGCGCGCACGCGCGCGGAGGTTGCTGCCGATTGTACCCGCGCCGGCCCGTACCCGGGCGGCTTTCGCCCCGCCAGCCCGGCCGTCGGCGTGTAGTGCCCGTCCCGCCGAGACACGGGGCGCACGCCTCCCCGCGTGCTAAAATTCGACGTTTGAGTCCACTAATTCGCTAAGCCGCCGAGGCTCGGGCGTCGGGGCGCGCAACACGCGCCGGGCGCCGGTGCTGCGACGCAGGATCCGATCCGATGACAACCGGTTTTCTCCAGAAAATTTTTGGCAGCCGCAACCAGCGGCTCGTCAAGCAATACCAAAAGACCGTCACGACGATCAATGCGCTCGAAACGCAGATCGAGAAGCTGACGGACGACCAGTTGCGCGGCAAGACGGACGAATTCCGCCAGCGGGTCGCGGCCGGCGAGTCGCTCGACAAGCTGTTGCCCGAGGCGTTCGCGGTCTGTCGCGAGGCCAGCCGTCGCGTGCTGAAGATGCGGCACTTCGACGTGCAGATGATCGGCGGCATGGTGCTCCACTACGGCAAGATCGCGGAAATGCGCACCGGCGAAGGCAAGACGCTCGTCGCGACGCTGCCCGTGTACCTGAATGCACTGGCCGGCCGCGGCGTGCACGTCGTGACCGTCAACGACTACCTCGCGCAGCGCGACGCCGAATGGATGGCGCGCCTCTACAACTTCCTCGGTCTGTCGGTCGGCATCAACCTGTCCGGCATGGAGCACGACCAGAAGCAGCAGGCGTATGCCGCGGACATCACGTACGGCACGAACAACGAGTTCGGCTTCGACTACCTGCGCGACAACATGGTCTACGAGACCGATGCGCGCGTGCAGCGGGCCCTGAACTTTGCGGTCGTTGACGAAGTGGACTCGATCCTGATCGACGAGGCGCGTACGCCGCTGATCATTTCGGGCCAGGCCGAGGATCACACCGAACTGTACGTGCGGATGAACGCACTGCCGCCGCTGCTCGAGCGCCAGATCGGCGAAGAGAAGGCCGACGGCACGGGCGTCGAGAAGCCGGGCGACTACACGCTCGATGAAAAGGCACGCCAGGTGTTCCTGACGGAATCGGG
The DNA here is from genome assembly GCF_905339975.1 of Burkholderia sp. BCC1999. Classification (NCBI taxonomy): domain Bacteria; kingdom Pseudomonadati; phylum Pseudomonadota; class Betaproteobacteria; order Burkholderiales; family Burkholderiaceae; genus Burkholderia; species Burkholderia sp. BCC1999. The sequence goes on from NZ_CAJPHP010000017.1 coordinate 27,803, forward strand.
CCACGAGAAGGCCGAGCGCCTGCTCGCCGAATGGGGCCTGATCGGCGAGGGCGAGAGCCTGTATGCGCCGCAGAACATCACGCTGATGCACCACGTGTACGCGGCGCTGCGTGCACACACGCTGTTCCACAAGGATCAGCACTACGTCGTGCAGAACGGCGAAGTGGTCATCGTCGACGAATTCACGGGCCGCCTGATGGCCGGCCGCCGCTGGTCCGACGGCCTGCACCAGGCCGTCGAGGCGAAGGAACACGTGAAGATCCAGAGCGAGAACCAGACGCTCGCCTCGATCACGTTCCAGAACTACTTCCGGATGTACGCGAAGCTGGCCGGCATGACCGGTACCGCGGACACCGAGGCATACGAATTCAACGAGATCTACGGTCTCGAGACGGTCGTGATTCCGACCAACCGTCCGCCGAAGCGGATCGACAAGCAGGACCAGATCTACAAGACGGCCAAGGAGCGCTACGACGCGGTGATCCGCGACATCCGCGACTGCTACGAGCGCGGCCAGCCGGTGCTGGTCGGCACGACGTCGATCGAGAACTCCGAGCTGCTGTCGCACCTGCTGAAGCAGGCCGGGCTGCCGCACGAAGTGCTGAACGCGAAGCAGCACGAGCGTGAAGCGGCGATCGTCGCGGAAGCCGGCCGTCCGAACCGCGTGACGATCGCGACCAACATGGCCGGTCGCGGTACCGACATCGTGCTCGGCGGCAATGCCGAGAAGCAGGCTGCATTCATCGAGGCCGACGACGCGATCCCGGCCGACGAAAAGGCACGCCGCATCCAGCAACTGCACGACGAGTGGGAAACGCTGCACGAGCAGGTGAAGGCCGCGGGCGGCCTGCACATCATCGGCACCGAGCGCCACGAATCGCGCCGGATCGACAACCAGCTGCGCGGCCGTGCGGGCCGTCAGGGCGATCCGGGCTCGTCGCGCTTCTACCTGTCGCTCGACGATCCGCTGCTGCGCATCTTCGCGGGCGACCGCGTGCGCTCGATCATGGATCGCCTGAAGATGCCGGAAGGCGAGGCGATCGAGGCCGGCATCGTCACGCGGTCGATCGAATCCGCGCAGCGCAAGGTCGAAGCGCGCAACTTCGACATCCGCAAGCAGCTGCTCGAATACGACGACGTGTCGAACGACCAGCGCAAGGTGATCTACCAGCAGCGCAACGAACTGCTCGAAGCGCACGACATCACCGAGACGATCACCGCGATGCGTCACGGCGTGGTCACCGAAGTCGTTCGCCAGTTCGTGCCGGAAGGCAGCATCGAAGAGCAGTGGGACGTGCCCGAGCTCGAGGAAGCGCTGCGCAACGACTGGCAGCTCGACCTCGCGATTCAGGAAATGGTGAACGAGTCGTCGTCGATCACGGCCGAGGAAATTCTCGACGCCGTGATGACGGCAGCCGACGAGCAGTACGAGAGCAAGGTCGCGATGGTCGGCCGCGAATCGTTCAGCGCGTTCGAGCGCTCGGTGATGCTGCAAACGGTCGACCGCCTGTGGCGCGAACACCTCGCGGCGCTCGACCACCTGCGCCAGGGCATCCACCTGCGCGGCTATGCGCAGAAGAATCCGAAGCAGGAATACAAGCGCGAAGCGTTCGAACTGTTCGCCGCGATGCTCGAGGCGATCAAGCAGGAAGTCACGCGCGTCGTGATGAACGTGCAGATCCAGTCGCCGGAACAGCTCGAGGAAGCCGCCGAGCAGATCGAGGAGCGCGCCGGTCATCTCGAGAATGTCGAGTACCAGCACGCCGACTACGCGGAAGCCGGTGCGCCGGTAGCGAACGTCGCGGCTGCCGCGGCGGCCACCGCTACGGCCGACATGGTCGGCAGCGCGATGACGCACAGCGGCCCCGGCGGCGAAATGCCGAAGGTCGGCCGCAACGACCCGTGCCCGTGCGGCAGCGGCAAGAAGTACAAGCAATGTCACGGGAAGCTGTCATGATCGACGGCGGCGCGCGTCACGCGTGCCGCTTCGTTCCAGCTTCGAGTAACTGATGCGAGTTGCGGCGGCCCGCGCGTGCGGCCGCCGGTTCTTCCAATCGATGCCGGCGCATGCCGGCATTTTCCATCCGGCAGGTGTGCCCCATGGCTGTCAATTTTCCGTCGATCGATCCCGCCCAACTGCATCCCGTCGCCGGCGTCACGCTCGGCTGGGCGGAAGCGAATATCCGCAAGCCGAATCGCAAGGACGTGCTGGTCATCTCCGTCGATGAAAGCGCGACGGTCGCGGGCGTGTTCACCGAAAACCGTTTCTGCGCCGCGCCGGTCACCGTTTGCCGCGAGCATCTGGCGAAAGTGCGCGCGGGCGGCGCGGGCATCCGCGCGCTCGTCGTGAATACGGGCAATGCGAACGCCGGCACCGGCGAGCCGGGCCTCGTAAACGCCCGTGAAACCTGTACGGAACTCGCCCGCCTCGCGGGCATCGAGCCGGCGCAGGTGCTGCCGTTCTCGACCGGCGTGATCCTCGAGCCGCTGCCGATCGATCGCCTGAAGGCCGGCTTGCCGGCCGCGCTCGCGAACCGCAAGGCCGCGAACTGGTTCGACGCCGCGCAGGCGATCATGACGACCGACACGCTGCCGAAGGCCACGTCGCGCCAGGTGGCGATCGACGGCCACACGGTCACGCTGACGGGCATCAGCAAGGGCGCGGGCATGATCAAGCCGAACATGGCGACGATGCTCGGTTTCCTCGCATTCGACGCGAACGTCGCACAGCCGGTGCTCGACACGCTCGTGAAGGAAGTCGCCGATCGCTCGTTCAACTGCATCACGATCGACGGCGATACGTCGACGAACGACTCGTTCATCCTGATCGCATCGGGCAAGAGCACGCTGCCGGCCATCACGTCGACCGATTCGCCGGCCTATGCGGCGCTGCGCGATGCGGTGACGGAAGTCGCGCAGGCGCTGTCGCAACTGATCGTGCGCGACGGCGAAGGCGCGACGAAATTCATGACGGTGCAGGTCGAGGGCGGCAAGAACGTCGCCGAATGCCGCCAGATCGCCTATGCGATCGGCCATTCGCCGCTCGTGAAGACGGCCTTCTACGCATCCGACCCCAACCTTGGCCGGATTCTCGCGGCGATCGGCTACGCGGGCGTCGCGGATCTCGACGTCGGCAAGATCGACCTCTATCTCGACGACGTGCTCGTCGCGAAGGCAGGCGGCCGTAACCCGGCCTACCAGGAAGAGGACGGCCAGCGCGTAATGAAGCAGAGCGAAATCACGATCCGCGTGCTGCTCGGCCGCGGCGACGCGCAGGCCACCGTCTGGACGTGCGACCTGTCGCACGATTACGTGAGCATCAACGCGGATTACCGCTCCTGATCGGGAGCGTTCGAACGACATGGACAAGCTTGAACAGTTTCTGACGCGCGCCGAAGCGCTGCTCGCCCGTCTCGAGGGGGTGCTGCCACCCGCGCCGGCGGCCGTCGACTGGACCGCCGCCCACGCATTCCGCTGGCGCAAGCGCCAGGGGCGCGGTTACCTGCAGCCGGTGCCGGCCGTGTCGTCGATCACGCTCGGCGACCTGCACAACATCGATCGCCAGAAAGGGTTGATCGAGCAGAACACGCGGCAGTTCGTGCAGCAGAAGCCAGCCAACAACGTGCTGCTGACCGGCGCACGTGGTACCGGCAAGTCGTCGCTGATCAAGGCGTGCCTGAACGCGTATGCGCAGGACGGGCTGCGCCTGATCGAAGTCGACAAGGACGACCTGCACGATCTCGGCGACATTGTCGACCTGATCTCGCAGCGTCCCGAGCGGTTCATCGTGTTCTGCGACGACCTGTCGTTCGAGGAAGGCGAATCGGGCTACAAGGCGCTGAAGGTTGCGCTCGACGGCTCGATCGCCGCGCAGTCGGACAACGTGCTGATCTACGCGACGTCGAACCGCCGCCACCTGCTGCCCGAGTACATGAGCGACAACGAGTCGTACAAGCATCTCCCGGATGGCGAGATTCACCCCGGCGAAGTCGTCGAGGAAAAGATCTCGCTGTCGGAGCGCTTCGGCCTGTGGGTCAGCTTCTATCCGTTCAAGCAGGACGACTATCTCGACATCGTCGCACACTGGCTGCGCCACTTCGGCTGCCCGGACGCGGAGATCGAGTCCGCGCGTGGTGATGCGCTCGTGTGGGCGCTCGAGCGCGGTTCGCGGTCGGGGCGCGTCGCATGGCAGTTCGCGCGTGACTGGTCGGGCCGAAAGGAGCAGGCATGAGCGCGGATCTCGCACAAGGCGCCGTGCGCGCACCGGATGGCCGCAAGGTGACCGAAGTCGCGGTCGGCGTGATGGTCCAGCCGGACGGCAGTTACCTGCTCGCGCAGCGCCTGCAGGGCAAGCCGTATGAAGGTTACTGGGAGTTTCCGGGCGGCAAGCTGGAGGCCGGCGAAAGCGTCGAGGACGCGCTCGCGCGCGAACTGCACGAGGAACTCGGCATCGAAGTCACCGCCAGCCATCGCTGGCACACGCTCGAGCACGATTATCCGCATGCCTACGTGCGGCTTTATTTCTGCAAGGTGACGGGCTGGACGGGCGAGCCGCACAGCAAGGAAGGGCAGGCGTTCGTATGGCAGCAACTGCCGGTCGCCGTTGCGCCGCTGTTACCGGCGGCGCTGCCGGTGCTCGAACTGCTCGAGAAGGAAGCAGCGTCGAACTGACGCCGTGACGGCCTGCCGGAAAGGCGGGCCATATCGCCGGCGGGCGGTGCCGCCTGCCGCTCAGCTGTCGCGACGGCCGTCCGTGCCGTCTTCTTCCGACGAGGGGCCCTCGTCGGAAGCGCCGCCGATCCGGTACTTTTCCGCGGCCCATGCGCCGAGGTCGAGCTGCTTGCAGCGGGCCGAACAGAATGGGCGGAACTGATTTTCAGGCGTCCAGCGCACTTCGGCGCCGCACGACGGGCATTTCACAACGGTAGTCATACGAAAGCGATCCGGCACGCGGCCGTTACAGATTGCACAGTGTCAGATGGAACGGCACGTCGATGTCCACCGCGCGCGGCCGCACATCGCCGTCCTGCATGGTGAACCGTACCCACAGCATGTATTTGTTGGCGCTCGCTTCGGGAATGACGCGCAGCTCCGGCGGCACACGTACCTGCATCAGCTGGTAGGTGCGGCCCGACAGCATTTGCTGATAGCTGCCCTGCATCGCCATCACCTTCGACGCCTGGCCCGATTCGCGCGCGAGCCGCAGCACGATCGTCACGGCGTCGCGCAGCGGCAGCATCGGCAGGATCCACTTCGCGATGTCCTGGCGCCGCTGCTCGGCGGGCCATTGCTGCCACGCATAGTACGACGGCAGGTCGAACTTGCACGTGCCGCCGGGAATCACCGCGCGGCTGCGGATGCTGGCGAGCCATTCGTTGTCGACGAGGTGCTGGCCGGTCTTGCCCTGCATCTGCGCGAGATTGGCCAGCGTCTGCTCGATTTCGCCGAGCACGGCCTCGAGCGCATTCTGCTCGATGCCCGGATTGCCGCGAAAGGGAGCGAGCGTCTGGCGTTGACGTTCGAGCTCCTTCATCAGATCCGATTTCAGGTCCGCGCGGCCCGTTACCTCGGCGATTTCGAACAGCGTCGTCAGCGCGACGTGGTGTTCACGCGGGTCCTCCTGAGCCAAAAAGAACGCGAAGCGCTCGAAGAGATCTTCGAGGCGCAACAGCGTGCGAATTCGCTCGTTGAACGGATACTCGTAAAGAATCAAGCGCGCTCGCCTCTTGGGTAGGGATTGAAACAATGCAGGACATTCTAATGCTCACTCTCTACCCTAGCAACGCGCCAATTTCGTACACCATCACGATCGCGCGCGATGCTCAGTGCGCGGCGGCCGCGAACGCGACATAGCGTTGGTGCAGTGCGTCGACCTGCGCGGCGAGTGCATCGGGCGTAACCGCGTCGTTGACGATCACGTCGTCGGCCGCCGCGAGGCGGGCTTCGCGCGTTGCCTGTCGCGCGATGATCGCTTCGACCTGCTCGCGCGTGAAGCCGTTGCGCCGCATCACGCGCGCGATCTGCGTTTCGACCGGGCAATCGACGACAAGCACACGATCGCTGCGCGTCTTCCAGTTGCCTGACTCGACGAGCAGCGGCACGACGAACATCACGTACGGGCCCTGCGCTTCGCGTGTCTCGCGATCGGTCTCCGCGCGGATCAGCGGATGCGTGATCGCTTCGAGGCGCCGGCGCGCATCGTCGTCGCTGAAGATCAGCGTGCGCATCTTCGCGCGATCGAGCGAGCCGTCGGCGGCAACGAAGCCGAGGCCGAACGCCTGTTCGATCGCGGGCATCGCAAGGCCGCCGGGAGCGGTTATGCGGTGGGCGATCAGATCGGTATCGACGAGCGACGCGCCGCGGGCGCCGAACAGGTCGGCGACGGTCGTCTTGCCGCTGCCGATGCCGCCCGTGAGTCCTACTGCGAACATGTCAGCCTCCGAGCGCGAAATAGAAAGGCGTGCCGAAAAACAGCGTCGCGACGCCGCCGGCCGCGAGGAACGGGCCGAACGGAATCGGCTCCTCGAAGCGCATGCGGCCGCGCCAGGTCGCGACGAGCCCGACGATCGCGCCCGTCACCGCGGCGAACAGCACGACCTGCGGCAGCGCGGCCCAACCCATCCACGCGCCGAGTGCGGCAAGCAGCTTCAGGTCGCCGAAGCCGATGCCCTCGATGCCGCGCAACCATTTGAACAGCCAGTAGATCGACCACAGGAACAGGTAGCCGGCCATCGCACCGATCACGGCCGAGCGCAGCGACGTGAACGTGCCGCCGAGATTCAGCGCAAGCCCGGCCCAGAGCAGCGGCAGCGTCATCGAATCGGGCAGGTAGCCGGTGCGGATGTCGATCGCGCTCATCGCGAGTAGTGCGGCGCACAGTGCGAACGCGGCGAGCGCGGCGAGCGTCGGGCCGAACGCGGCGAGCGAACCGGCGGCGAGCAGTGCGCACGCGAGCTCGACGAGCGGATAACGGATGCCGATCGCGTGGCCGCAGCGGCGGCAGCGCCCGCGCAGCATCAGATAGCTGACGAGCGGGATGTTCTCCCATGCGCGCAGCACATGGCCGCAATGCGGGCAGGCACTGCGCGGGCGCCACAGGTCGTAGCGCGGCGGATAACCGTCGTCGGGCGCGGCGCTGGCGTTGCCGGTCGCTTCATCGATCTCGGCCTGCCACGCGCGCTGCATCATCACGGGCAGCCGGTGCACGACCACGTTCAGGAAGCTGCCGATGCAAAGGCCGATGACGACCGCGAACGCGTACTGCAGCGCGGGCGGCAGCATCGCCAGCGCGAGCAACGTGCTCTCGGGCGAATCGGGAACGGCGGACAGGGGCACGGGCGTCATGAGGCTCAAGGTTCGGACTTAAAAGGCGACAGAATCGGTTGCGATGCTACACCACGTTGCCGAGCTGAAGGATGGGCAGGTACATCGCGATCACGAGGGCGCCGACGAGCGCGCCCAGGACGATCACGATCAGTGGTTCGCCGAGCGCGGCGAGCGCATCGAGACGTGCGTCGAGCTGGCGTTCGCACAGCGCGGCGATGTCGGCGAGCATCGTGTCGAGCGCGCCGGTTTCCTCGGCGACGGCGATCGGCTGGACGACGTCGTCCGGAAAGCAGCCGGCCGACTGCATCGCATCGGCGAGACGTGCGCCGCGCAACACGCGTGCCGCGATGTGCGCGGTGGCGTGCGCGAACACGGGGTGGCCGGCCGTGCGCTCGAGCGTGGCGAAGGTGTCCGCGAGCGGCACACCTGCGCCGAGCAGCGTCGCGAGCGAACGGCACCAGCGGGCGGCCGCGTAACGCTCGAGCACGCTGCCTGCGAGCGGAGCGCGCAGCAGGTGCCGCGCGACTGCATGGCGCAACGGCGCCGACCGCCGAAGCGCGTGATGCGCGGCGAGCGCCGCTGCCGCAGCGCCGGCCGCGAGCATGCCGCCCCACGTCGACAGCGCGGCGGAGAGCGCGAGCAGTGCGCGGGTCGGCGCGGGCAGGGCCGCGCCGAATCCGTCGAAGATCTGCCGGAATGTCGGCACGACCCATACCATCAACGCGACCGAGATCGCGAGCGCGAACAGGATGACGGCAGCCGGATACGCGAGGGCGGCCCGCAGCTTGCGCCATTGCGCGTCGGCGCGCTCGCGGTGTTCCGCGACGCGTGTCAGCACGATGCCGAGCGAGCCGGACGCTTCGCCGACTTCGATCAACTGGCGATAGAGCGTGCCGAACTGCGACGGATAGCGTGCGAGCGCATCGGCGAAGCGCCGGCCGCCGACGATCTCGCGGGCGAGGCCCGCCGCAATGCGCGGCAGGCCGTCGCGCGATCGTGTATGGGCGAGCGTCTCGAGCGACGGTGCGAGCGGCAGCCCGGCCTGCAACAGGCTCGCGAGCTGGCGCGTGAAACGCGTGACCTCGCGGGCGTCGGCGGTCGGCGGCCGGGCCGGCCCGCGGACGTCGAGCGACAGCACCGCGATGCCGTCGCGCGCGAGCGTGGCGCGCGCGGCTGCGGCGTCGAAAGCGACGACGGTCCCGTGGCGCAGCGTGCCGTTGCGACGGCGGCCGCGCCAGGCGAAGCGGGTTTCGCGCGGTGGCGTGCGCATGTTCATACCGCGGGGGTGGTGGCGACGGCTTCCGCGATGCTCGTCGTGCCGTCCCGCACGCGGGCGAATGCCGCGTCGCGCAGGTTGCGCACGCCTTCGGCCGCCGCGCATTGCGCGAGCTCGCCGACGCTTGCCCGCGCGACGATGCGTTCGGCCAATTCAGGCGAGACCGGCATCGTCTGATGCAGCCCGATGCGGCCGCGATAGCCGATCCCGTGACAGGCGGCGCAGCCGCGCGCGACGAACGGCCGCCATCCGTCTGCCAGCGCCGCCGGGTCGCAGCCGGCTTCCCGCAGCACGTGCGCCGGTGCATCCGACGGCACACGGCATGCGACGCACAGACGCCGGACGAGGCGCTGCGCGGTGACGAGTTGCAGCGCGGCGGCGAGGTTATACGGTGCGACGCCGATATCGAGCATGCGTGCGATGGCGGCCGGCGCGTCGTTCGTATGCAGCGTCGACAGCACGAGATGGCCGGTCTGCGCGGCCTTGATCGCGACGTCGGCCGTTTCCGCATCGCGGATCTCGCCGACCATGATGATGTCCGGATCCTGCCGCAACAGCGCACGCAGCGCCGTCGCGAATGTGAGCCCGGCCTTGTCGGCGACGCCGACCTGGTTGATCCCGTCGAGCTGGATTTCGGCGGGATCCTCGACCGTGCAGACGTTGTGCGCGTCGCGATCGAGCATCTGCAGTGCGCAATACAGCGACAGCGTCTTGCCGCTGCCGGTCGGGCCCGTGACGAGCACGAGGCCGTGCGGTGCGCGTATCGCGGCCTCCATCGCGGCGGCCTGCTGTGTGTCGAAGCCGAGCCGCGTGAGCGTGAGATCGGGCGGCAGCGTTTCGAGGCGCCGTAGCACGAGCTTTTCGCCGAACAGCGTCGGCAGCGAACTGACGCGGTAGTCGCCGCGCGTACGGCCGTCGATCGCGATGCGCAGCCTGCCGTCCTGCGGGAGCCGCCGCTCGGCGATATCCATGCGCGCGAGCACCTTGATCCGCGTGACGAGCGCGTCGCGCAGGTGCACGGGCGGCTGCGCATGGTCGTGCAGCACGCCATCGATGCGCAGGCGGATGCGCCAGCCGGTTTCGAACGGTTCGACGTGGATGTCGGATGCGTCGCGCACGCGTGCCGCGTGCAGCGTGTCCGTCAGCAGCCGCACGGCCGGTGCATCGTCGAGCTGGGCCGCATCGAGTGCGCGAGGCGCGGCGACAGGCGGCGCGTCGGAGCGGGTGGGCGACGGCTGCGTGCGCAGCGGCGCCCCGGGAGGAGGGAAGGGCATGTGAGCCGGCACGCTGGCCGCCTGTTGACGTGACCTGCAGATGGTCGCGCGTCGCGGGCGGCGCCGGCAGTCAGCCGTTCGGCTAGCGGCCGGTGGCGCGTGCGGTGCGCGAGCCGCGCGGCTTGAAGAGCTTGACGGTGCGCACGGCCTGATCGTCGCTGCGCATCACCTCGAGCATCACGTCGCCGATTTTCAGGCACACGTCGTCTTCCGGAATTTCCTCGAGGATTTCGAGCACCAGTCCGTTCAGCGTCTTCGGCCCGTCGGTCGGCAGCTTCAGGTGCAGCCAGCGGTTCAGTTCGCGCAGCGGCATGCTGGCCGAGACGATGCATTCGCCGTTCTCGTCCCAGCCGCCCGCGCGTTCGCTGCGCGGCATCGACGTCGTGAATTCGCCGATCAGTTCCTCGATGATGTCCTCGGGCGTGACGAGCCCTTCGAGCTCGCCGTACTCGTTGACGACGAGCGCGGTCCGCTGCCGCGTTTCCTGGAAAAACTGCAGCTGCTGGACCACCGGCGTGCCCGACGGCACGTAGTACGGCTCGGAGAGCAGCGTGCGCAGCGTCTCGCGGTCGAACTCCTGGTTGTGCAGCGCGGTGAGCGTCTTGCGTACGTGCAGCACGCCGAGCACCCTGTCGATGTCGCCTTCGTAGACGACGAGCCGGTTGTGATAGCAGGTCTCGAGCTGGTGCAGGACGTCGTCGAGCGGCGCGTAGAAGTTGAGCGACTCGATCTGGCGGCGCGGCACCATCACATCGTCGACCGTGATGTTCTCGAGGTCGAACAGGTTGAGCAGGATGCTGCGGTGCTTGGTCGGCATGAAACTGCTCGATTCGAGCACGATGGCCCGGAGCTCGTCGGCCGACATCCGCTGGTCGCGGCCCTTCTTCGTGTTGATGCGCAGCACCCACAGCACGCCGTTCGCGAGCGCGTTGACGAACCAGACGACCGGCTTGAACACGCGCATCAGCGGCGCGATCACGAGGCTCGCGGGCAGCGCGATGCGTTCGGGGAAGGTCGCGCCGACGATCTTCGGCGCGATTTCCGCGAACACGATGATCAGGAACGCGACGATGCCGGTCGCGATCGACAGCGCGAGGTTGTTGCGGCCGAACGTATGCAGCGCGAGCGACGTCGTCAGGACCGGGATGATCGTGTTGAACAGGTTGTTGCCGATCAGGATCACGCTGAGCAGCAGGTCAGTGCGCGTGAGCAGGCCTTGCGTGGTCTTCGCGCCGAGCGCGCCCTGGCCGGCGAGATGCTTCAGCCGATGGCGGTTGAGCGCCATCATCGCGGTCTCGGAAATCGAAAAGAAGCTGGAACAGAGGAGAAGCAGGAAGACGGCGCCGATTTGCGCCCATAAGGGAATTTGGTCCACGCGTCGGAATGGGCAGTGAAGGACAGGGATGGAGGGAATATAGCAGAGGCCGGCGACCGCGATGTGTCGTGCGCGACACGAGGGGCCCGCGGCGGCCGGGTAAAAAAAAACCGTGCACATGGTGCACGGTTTTTTACAAATCTGGTCGGGGTGAGAGGATTCGAACCTCCGGCCTCTACGTCCCGAACGTAGCGCTCTACCAGGCTAAGCTACACCCCGATTTGGACTCTTCCGATTTCGCAGTCTTCTTCAAGACCGCTGCGTCGTCGAGCAAGAACATAACTATAACGACGTTTCTTCAGAAAGGGAAGACCTTGGAGAAGAAAATTTTCGAGACAGGTGATTTCCCCGTCTCGAACGCGCGTCGTCGCAACCGTGGCGACGACGTGCGCGATTGACTTACGACTGTCGCGACGTCGAATACGAGCACAGCGCGAGCAGGCTTTCCTTGTAGATCGAATCGGGGAACGCCGCGATTGCTGCCGCTGCGGCCTGTGCTTCCTGGCGTGCGCATTCGAGCGTGTGATCGAGCGCACCCGAGCGCGTGATCGCTTCGAAGATCGTGTCGAAGCGATCGGTGCCGCCCTGTTCGATCGCCTCGCGCGCCAGCGCCGATTGCTCGGGCGTGCCGCGTTCGATCAGATAGATGAGCGGCAGCGTCGGCTTGCCTTCGCGCAGGTCGTCGCCGGCATTCTTGCCCATGGCCTCGACGGTGCCCGCGTAGTCGAGCCAGTCGTCCATGATCTGGAATGCGGTGCCGATCCGGCGCCCGTATTCGGCGGCGGCGGCTTCGGTCGGCGCATCGGCGCCCGCGAGTACCGCGCCCAGGCGGGCCGACGCCTCGAACAGCTTGGCCGTCTTGTAGCGGATCACCTGCATGTAGCGCGTTTCGTCGACGTCGGCGTCGTGCATGTTGAGCAGCTGCAGCACCTCGCCTTCGGAAATGATCGTCGTCGCTTCGGACAGGATCTCCATCACGCGCATCTTGCCGACGCCGACCATCATCTCGAACGAGCGCGAGTAGAGGTAATCGCCTACCAGCACGCTCGCCGCGTTGCCGAACAGCGCATTGGCGGTCTGCCGGCCGCGGCGCAGCTCTGATTCGTCGACGACGTCGTCATGCAGCAGCGTGGCCGTGTGGATGAACTCGACGACGGCGGCCAGCACGTGCCGCTGGTGCGACGTTTCGCCGAGCGCGCCGGCGACGAGCAGCAGCAACGCCGGACGCAGCCGCTTGCCGCCCGCGCCGATGATGTACTCGGCGATCTGGTTGATCAGCAGCACGTCGGACGCGAGGCTTTGCCGGATAACGCGATTCACCTGCTCCATGTCGCTGGTGATCGGGGCGAGCAGGTGGGCGGCGCTGAGGGTGGGGGAGGCGGTGGACGACGACATGATGATGGAATTGGGTGATGCGGCGGATTATAAGTCGAATCCGCGAAATCCCGGTCTGTCAGACGTGCCGCAGCCGTGATTTTGGCCGTTCGGCCAGGGCTTGCGCGCGGCAATCGTCGATCGGTTTTGACTTCGGTGCTAAGCCCATGTATAATCACGTGTTTTCCGCGCGTGGTGTGCGGAAAAATTGGATCCAGAGTGAGGTTCTCAATGTACGCGGTCATAAAAACCGGCGGCAAGCAGTACAAGGTTGCCGTTGGCGAAAAACTCAAAGTAGAACAGATACCGGCTGACATTGACGCTGAAATCACGCTCGACCAGGTTCTCGCAGTGGGCGAAGGCGAATCGATTAAGTTCGGTACGCCGCTGGTCAGTGGGGCTTCCGTCAAGGCCACCGTTGTGTCGCACGGTCGTCATGCCAAGGTCACCATCTTCAAGATGCGTCGCCGGAAGCACTACCAAAAGCACGGCGGCCACCGCCAGAACTACACTGAGCTGCGCATCGACGCGATCAACGCGTAAGCGCCTCGGTAAAGGAGCAATCAGATGGCACACAAAAAGGCAGGCGGCTCTTCCCGGAACGGCCGCGACTCCGAGTCGAAGCGTCTCGGCGTGAAAGTGTACGGCGGCCAGGCAATCAATGCCGGCGGCATCATCGTGCGTCAGCGCGGTACGCGCATGCACGCAGGCGAGAACGTCGGCATGGGCAAGGATCACACCCTGTTCGCGCTGGTTGACGGTCACGTCAAGTTCGCGACGAAGGGCGCGGACAAGAAGCATCTGGTCATCGTTGTCCCGGCGGCTGCCTAAGTCAGGCACCTACGGGCTTCGTAGCCGAAAGGCCCCGCAGTCTTCGCGGGGCCTTTTTTTATTTGGTCGCCGGGCGCAGGTGCGTGCCGGCGGCCCTCGCGCAACCGGCGTACGATCGGCCGAATGGCAGATTGTTCAAGCGTGCCGGCGCGCGGCACAATAGCGGAAATACTGGGCGGAGTGACGAATGAAGTTCATTGACGAAGCACGAATCGAAGTCATCGCCGGCGACGGAGGCGATGGCAGCGCGTCGATGCGCCGCGAGAAATTCGTCCCGTTCGGCGGGCCGGACGGCGGCGACGGCGGCCGGGGCGGTAGCGTCTACGCGATCGCCGACCGAAACATCAACACGCTGATCGACTACCGATACGCGAAGAAGCACCTCGCGCGCAACGGCGAAAACGGCCGCGGCTCGGATTGCTACGGCAAGGGCGGCGACGACGTCACGCTGCGCATGCCGGTCGGCACGATCATCAACGACATGGATACCGGCGAGCTGATTGCCGACCTGACCGAGCACGACCAGCAGGTGATGCTTGCCCAGGGCGGCTCCGGCGGCCTCGGCAACCTGCATTTCAAGTCGAGCACGAACCGTGCGCCGCGCCAGAAGACGGACGGCAAGCCGGGCGAGCGGCGCATGCTGAAGCTCGAGCTGAAGGTGCTCGCCGACGTTGGCCTGCTCGGCATGCCGAACGCAGGCAAGTCGACGTTCATCTCGTCGGTGTCGAACGCGCGGCCGAAGATTGCCGACTACCCGTTCACGACGCTTGCGCCGAATCTCGGCGTGGTGCGCGTCGGCCCGAGCAAGAGCTTCGTGATCGCCGACATCCCGGGGCTGATCGAGGGTGCGGCTGAAGGCGCGGGCCTCGGGCATCAGTTCCTGCGCCACCTGCAGCGCACGGGCGTGCTGCTGCATCTGGTCGATCTCGCGCCGTTCGACGAAAGCGTCGATCCGGTCGCGGAAGCGACTGCGATCGTCGGCGAGCTGCGCAAGTACGACGAAGCGCTGTACGAGAAACCGCGCTGGCTCGTGCTCAACAAGCTGGACATGGTGCCGGAAGACGAGCGCGAAGCGCGCGTCGCCGATTTCCTCGACCGTTTCGGCTGGGACGGCCCCGTGTTCGAGATTTCGGCATTGACGGGCCAGGGCTGCGAAGCGCTGTGCTACGCGATCTACGATTACCTGTCTGAACATTCGGACGCGCACCGTGCGGCAAAGGCGGAAGATCTTGCGGCGGACGTGCGTTTCCGCGATGCGCCGCCGGCAGACGGCGGTGCAGTGCCGGGCGACGACGCCTGAGCGATTCCGGAATGCGCCGGGCGTGCCGCCCGGCGTCGGCGTTCAATCGCGCCCGGCCGGGCAGGCATCAGATACAGGAGACAGTGCAGGATGCGTTCGATCATCGCGGATTCGAAGCGATTGGTGGTGAAGGTGGGTTCCAGCCTCGTGACCAACGACGGAAAGGGGCTCGATCATGCTGCAATCGGCCGCTGGGCAGCCCAGATCGCCGCGTTGCGTGCGCAGGGCAAGGAAGTCGTGCTCGTCAGTTCGGGTGCGATTGCCGAAGGGATGCAGCGGCTCGGCTGGAGCAAGCGGCCGCGGGAAATCGACGAGTTGCAGGCCGCCGCGGCAGTCGGCCAGATGGGGCTCGCGCAGGTCTATGAGAGCCGCTTCACCGAGCACGACATCCGCACCGCGCAGATCCTGCTCACGCACGCCGACCTGGCCGATCGCGAGCGCTACCTGAATGCGCGTTCGACGCTGCTCACGCTGCTGCGGCTCGGCGTCGTGCCGATCATCAACGAGAACGACACGGTCGTCACCGACGAAATCAAGTTCGGCGACAACGACACGCTCGGCGCGCTGGTCGCGAACCTGATCGAAGGCGATGCGCTGATCATCCTGACCGACCAGACCGGGCTGTTCACGGCCGATCCGCGCAAGGACCCGAACGCGACGCTCGTCGCCGAGGCCAATGCGGGCGCACCGGAACTCGAGGCGATGGCTGGTGGCGCCGGTTCGAGCCTCGGTCGCGGCGGGATGCTGACGAAGATCCTCGCGGCGAAGCGTGCGGCACACAGCGGCGCCAACACCGTGATCGCGAGCGGCCGGGAGACCGACGTGCTCGTGCGCCTGGCGGCGGGCGAGGCGATCGGCACGCAGCTGATCGCGCGTACCGCGCGGATGGCGGCGCGCAAGCAATGGATGGCCGACCATCTGCAGGTGCGCGGTCATGTCGTGATCGACGCCGGCGCAGTCGAAAAGCTGACGGCCGGTGGCAAGAGCCTGCTGCCGATCGGCGTGATCGACGTGCAGGGCGCGTTCGCGCGCGGCGAGGTGATCGCGTGTGTCGGCCCCGACGGGCGCGAAGTGGCGCGCGGGCTCACGAACTACAGCAGCGCGGAAACGAAGCTGATTCACCGCAAGCCGAGCGGCGAGATCGAGACGGTGCTCGGCTACATGCTGGAGCCCGAACTGATCCATCGCGACAACCTCGTGCTGGTGTGATCGCCGGCCACGGTTTCGGCACTCCAGGCAGTCCAATGAAAAAGCCCGCGCGATGCGGGCTTTTTTCATGCGGCATGGTGACTGGTGACGCGGATGGCCCGCGCCGCGCGCCGTCAGCGCAACTGCGTCATCGCGGTGCGGTGGAACCGGATGTTTTCCAGGATCTGCCGGGTCGAGCCTTGCGGCATCTTGTTCGAGCAGAAGTAGTCCTGATAGAGCGCGGAGTGGTAGGCGTTCAGCTCGCCGTTCTCGATGCGCCGCCAGTCGTTCTCGACGGTGCGATCCCAGCCGTTGTGGTCGGAGTTCAGGCCGGCATATTGGCGCCATTCGTAGGTGTCGCAGCGGATGCCTTCGTAGTTCACATTGCGCGCGCCGGCCGGGCTCGTGATGACGACCGCGTAGCGCACGACGCCATCGGTGCCGACGTCGAGCGACTTCGCATCGACGAAGAACTTGAGCGGCGTGTTCTGCGAGACGTTGAACGGCAGCAGGTCGCCCGTTTGCGGCAGCGGCGGCAGCGTGTCGACCGTGTTTTCCTTCCAGTTCCCCTGACGGTCAAGCAGATAGACGAACTCGCTGTCATCCTTGTTGGACGGCGCTTTCGAATTCGCGCAGCCGGCCAGGGCAGCCATCGCGGCGATCGATGCGAGCGCGAGAGCAATCGCTTTCAATATGCATTCCTCGTAAAAAAAGGGCGCGACACCAAGGTCGCGCCCGGTCATGCAGTCCGACTCGTCATTTGCCGACGATCACGTGGGGCGGCATCTCGTCGAGCGTGCTCGCTTCCACTTCGATCTCCGAACAGACTACCGATGTGTCGACAATCGTCAGCGTCTGCTGGGCCTGTATGCCAATGACGCGCGGATAGCGCGACATTCGCGGCCCACGCGGCTTCTCGGCTCGCTGCGCCGGGCGGCGCAGGAAGCGCGACAGTTCCGTCAGCGCCAACTGATAGACATCCCGCTTGAACTCGATCACCGCATCGAGCGGTACCCAGTACTCGTTCCAGCGCCACGCATCGAACTCCGGGTGGTCGGTCGCGCGCAAGCAAATGTCGCAATCGCGTCCAACCATCCGCAGCAGGAACCAGATCTGCTTCTGGCCGCGGTAATGACCGCGTACTTCGCGTTTGATGAACTTGTCAGGCACCTCGTAACGCAACCAGTCGCGCGTGCGACCGATTATCTTGACGTGTTCCGGATGCAGGCCCGTTTCCTCGTGCAGTTCCCGGTACATCGCCTGCATGGGGGTCTCGCCATACTTGATCCCACCTTGAGGAAACTGCCAGGAATGCTCGCGGAGCCGCTTGCCCCAAAACACCTCGTTGCGCGCGTTCAAGAGGATGATGCCGACGTTCGGGCGAAAGCCTTCACGATCCAGCATACAACCACCTTCGAATCCTTTAAAATTGCTTTGATTATAAACAGATAACGGGCGCTGCGCACCGTGACGGAGCGAATCCGCACGGGGTACACCGGCTGAATTGTCCCTGATTAGTCTGCTACGTCGTCTGCGCCATCGTCGTTCGTCGCGCGCAGCTTTTTCACCTTGAAACTTTTTCGGGCGCCCCGCCAGGGGGCGCCGTTTTTGGAACCGTCCGCATGAAAGCTTCCCGTTTCTTTATCGGCACCCTGAAAGAAGCTCCCGCCGACGCAGAGATCGTCAGCCACAAGCTGATGGTCCGCGCCGGCATGATCCGTCGCGTCGCCGGCGGCATCTATAACTACCTGCCGGTCGGCCTGCGTTCGATTCGCAAGGTCGAAGCGATCGTGCGCGAGGAAATGAACCGGGCGGGCGCCATCGAGCTGCTGATGCCGGCCGTGCAGCCGGCCGAGCTGTGGCAGGAATCGGGCCGCTGGGAACAGTACGGCCCCGAGCTGCTGCGCTTCAAGGACCGCAAGGACAACGACTTCGTGATCGGGCCGACGCACGAGGAAGTCGTCACCGACATCGCGCGCAACCAGATCAAGAGCTACCGGCAGATGCCGGTGAACTTCTACCAGATCCAGACGAAGTTCCGCGACGAGATCCGCCCGCGCTTCGGCGTGATGCGCGGCCGCGAATTCATCATGAAGGACGCGTATTCGTTCGACAAGGACGCGGCCGGCCTGAACGAGTCGTATCGCAAGATGTACGACGCGTACGTGCGCATCTTTACGCGCCTCGGCCTCGAGTTCCGTGCGGTCGCGGCCGACAGCGGCTCGATCGGCGGCAACTTCTCGCACGAATTCCACGTGATCGCCGATACCGGCGAGGACGCGATCGCCTACTGCCCGACCTCCGAGTTCGCGGCGAACATCGAGGCGGCCGAAGCGTTGCCGCTGATCGCCGAACGCGCAGCGCCGGCCGAGGCGATGGCGAAGGTCGCGACGCCCGGCAAGGCGAAATGCGAAGCCGTCGCCGAACTGCTGGCGATCCCGCTCGAGCGCACGATCAAGTCGATCGTGCTCGCGACCGACAACGAAGGCGCCGAGCCGACCATCTGGCTGGTGATGCTGCGTGGCGACCACGACCTGAACGAGATCAAGGTGTCGAAGCTGCCGGGCCTGAAGAACCACCGCTTCGCGACCGAGCAGGAAATCGTCGAGTGGTTCGGCACGCCGCCGGGCTATCTCGGCCCGGTCGGCACGAAGAAGCCCGTGAAGGTGATCGCGGACCGCACGGTCGCGAACATGAGCGACTTCGTCGTCGGCGCGAATGAGGTCGACTATCACATCGCCGGCGTGAACTGGGGCCGCGACCTGCCGGAACCGGACGTCGCCGACGTGCGCAACGTGAAGAAGGGCGACGCGTCGCCGGACGGCAAGGGCGTGATCGACATCTGCCGCGGCATCGAAGTCGGCCACGTGTTCCAGCTCGGCACCAAGTACTCGGAAGCGATGGGTGCGACGTTCCTCGACGAGTCGGGCAAGCCGCAGCCGATGCTGATGGGCTGCTACGGCGTCGGCGTCACGCGCATTCTCGGCGCGGCGATCGAACAGAATTTCGACGACCGCGGCATCATCTGGCCCGAGTCGATCGCGCCGTTCGAAGTCGTGCTGTGCCCGATGGGCTATGACCGCAGCGAGATGGTTCGCGAAACGGCCGACAAGCTGTACGCGGAACTCGTCGCGGCCGGCATCGACGTGATCCTCGACGATCGCGGCGAGCGCCCGGGCGTGATGTTTGCCGACTGGGAACTGATCGGCGTGCCGCACCGCCTCGTGATCGGCGAGCGCGGCCTGAAGGAAGGCAAGGTCGAGTACCAGGGCCGCCGCGACGCCGAAGCGACGCTGCTGCCGGCCGACGAAGCTGCGGCGACGGTCGCGGAGAAGATCCGCGCCGCGCTCGCACGCTAAGCACGGCGACCGGGGGACACGATGGAATACACGTTCCTGTCGGCCACCGTACTCCTGGTGCTGATCACCGATCCGCTCGGCAACATCCCGCTGTTCATTTCGGCGATGCGGGATGTGCCGCGCGAGCGGCGCGTGAAGCTGATCCTGCGTGAAGTGGGGATCGCGTTCGTGATCCTGCTGTTCTTCATGGTGGTCGGCGACCGCTTCCTGCGGATGATGAGCCTCACCGACCTGTCGCTGCGGCTCGGCGGCGGGATCGTGCTGTTCCTGATCGCGCTGCGGATGATCTTCCCGCATCCGGATGGCGCGCTCGGCAGCGATCCGCGCGCGGGCGGCGAGCCGTTCATCGTGCCGCTGGCGATTCCGGCGCTGGCCGGGCCGTCCGCGCTGGCGACGGTGATGCTGCTGACGTCGCAGGCGCCCGGCAAGATGCTCGAGTGGGTCGGTGCGCTGACGGTCACGATGATCGTCTGTGCGATCACGCTGGTACTGGCCGAACGGATCCAGCAATGGCTCGGCGAGCGGACGGTTGCCGCGTTCGAGCGGCTGATGGGCCTCGTGCTCGTCGCGATCTCGGTCGAGATGCTGCTGGCCGGCATCCGCGCGTTCGTGCACCAGTTATAAGGCGGCACGCGCACGAAAAAAAGCGGCGCTCCGGGAAACCGGAGCGCCGCTTTTCTTATAGGGCGGGCAGGGCGACGGTCAGACGTTGGTGGTCAGCGCGCGGATCGTCGGCAGGTTGCGCCAGTAGCCCTTCGCGTCCATCCCGCAGCCGAACACGTAGCGGTCCGGCACCGGGAAGCCGCAGAAGTCGGGGTGCAGCGGCTTCGCCTTCGCGAGCGTCTTCTCGCACAGCACGGCCGACATGAAGCGCTGCGCGCCCATGTCGAGGATCCGGTCGCGGATCGCGGCCATCGTCTCGCCTTCGTCGAGGATGTCGTCGAGCACGAGCACGATGCGGTCCTTCACCGATTCGCGCGGCGCGACGCGCCAGTGCATCTCCGGGCTGCCCTGCGTCGTATTGCGGTAGCGGGTCAGGTGGATGTAGTCGAATTCGAGCGGGAAATCGAGATGCGGCAGCAGCATCCCGGTAAACACCGCGGCGCCGCCCATCACCGAGAGAACGAGCGGGAACGCGTCGCCGATCTCGGCGCGGATCGCGTCGGCCATCTTGGAGATCGACGCGTTGACGGCATCGGCCGACACGATCTCTTCGGAGTGGTTGAAAATGTGGAGGGCTTCTTCGCGGTTCATGTGTTCTGGCGGGCAGTCGGTATACAAATAAGAATGAAGCAGAACGGCGGGCGCGCGCTACAGCAAAAACCCGCGCGCCGGCCGACGGGCGGAATCAGCGCATGCCGGGCATCATGCCCTTCAGGCCGCGCATCATCTTCTGCATGTTGCCGCCCTTCAGCTTCTTCATCATCGTACGCATCTGGTCGTACTGGTTCAGCATCCG
This sequence comes from Burkholderia sp. BCC1999, assembly GCF_905339975.1. Taxonomy (NCBI): domain Bacteria; kingdom Pseudomonadati; phylum Pseudomonadota; class Betaproteobacteria; order Burkholderiales; family Burkholderiaceae; genus Burkholderia; species Burkholderia sp. BCC1999. Next base: position 48,565 of record NZ_CAJPHP010000017.1, read on the forward strand.
GTTGACTTCCTGCACCGGCACGCCCGCGCCGGCTGCAATGCGGCGCTTGCGCGTCGCCTTGATGATTTCGGGCTTCGCGCGCTCGGCCGGCGTCATCGAGCTGATGATGCCTTCCATCCGGCGGATCGACTTCTCGGCCTGGCCCATGTCGGCGCCGGCGGCCGCCTGCTGGAATTGCGCGGGGAGTTTATCCATCAGCGACGACAGGCCGCCCATGTTCTTCATCTGCGAGATCTGCGCGCGGAAATCGTTCAGGTCGAAATCGCCGCCTTTCTTGACCTTGTCGGCGAGCTTCTGCGCGGCCTGCACGTCGACGCCGCGTTGCGCCTCCTCGACGAGCGCGAGGATGTCGCCCATGCCGAGGATCCGGTTCGCCATCCGGTCGGGGTGGAACACTTCCAGGCCGTCGAGCTTCTCGGCGACGCCGACGAACTTGATCGGCTTGCCCGTGATGTGACGCACCGACAGCGCGGCACCGCCGCGCGAGTCGCCGTCGAGCTTGGTCAGCACGACGCCGGTGAGCGGCAGCGTGTCGTTGAACGCCTTCGCGGTGTTGACCGCGTCCTGGCCGAGCATCGCGTCGACGACGAACAGCGTTTCGGCCGGCTTCAGCGTGCCGTGCAGCGCGGCGATTTCCTGCATCATCGCCTCGTCGATACCGAGGCGGCCGGCCGTATCGACGATCAGCACGTCATGGTAGTGGCGCTTCGCCCAGTCGACGGCCGCGACCGCGATGTCGACGGGCTTCTGGTCCGGCGTGGACGGGAAGAAGTCGGCGCCGACCTGTTCGCTCACCGTTTTCAGCTGCATGATCGCGGCCGGGCGATATACGTCGCACGACACGGTCAGCACCTTCTTCTTGTACTTCTCGCGCAGCAGCTTCGCGAGCTTGCCGACGGTCGTGGTCTTGCCCGCGCCCTGCAGGCCGGCCATCAGGATCACGGCGGGCGGCGTGACAGCCAGGTTCAGCTCGGCGGCCTTGCCTTCGTAGTCGCCGCCGATCACGGCGGTCAGTTCCTTCTGGACCACGCCGACGAGCGCCTGGCCCGGCGACAGGCTGCTGATCACTTCTTCGCCGAGCGCCTTTTCCTTGACCTTGGCGATGAATTCGCGGACGACGGGCAGCGAGACGTCAGCCTCCAGCAGCGCGAGACGCACCTCGCGGAGCATCTCCTGCGTGTTCGCCTCGGTAAGCCGGGCTTCGCCGCGCAGCGTCTTGACGACGCGCGCCATCCGTTGAGTGAGATTGTCGAGCATGGGGAGCGATGGACAGTGGGGCCCGAAGGCGCGGCGGAACCGAACAAAGGGAGCCGTCGCGGGAAGGGGGCCTAGTGTAAACTTCGAACATGGATATTGTACTGTATGCCCTCACCGCATTCCTGTACGGCGGCCTCGCCGTCGCAGGCTGGCGCACGCACCGCCAGGGCGCGACGCCGCTCGTCGCGAGCGTGCCGGCCGTGCCGGTTCCCGCGTCCGCCGCGTCCGGGATGAGCGGGGCCGGCCGAGCGCTGCTGTTCGCCGCGCTCGTCGCGCACGGCGTACTGCTCCATATGACGATCTTTCCGAACGACTCGATGGTGTTCGGCTTCGCGTTCGCGCTGTCCGCGATGTTCTGGCTCGGCGCAGGCATCTACTGGATCGAGAGCTTCTTCTTCCCGCTCGACAGCCTGCGCCTGCTGGTCTTGCCGCTCGCGTGCGGCGCGTCGCTGCTGCCGCTCGTGTTCGGCGGCGTGCGGGTGCTTCCTTATGCCGCAGCGCCGCTGTTCAAGCTGCACTTCCTGATCGCGAACATCGCGTACGGCCTGTTCGCGATCGCCGCGCTGCACGCGATCCTGATGCTGATGGTCGAGCGGCGCCTGCAATCGCTGAGGAGCGGCGGGCGCGACGGCTCGACGGGCTGGATCGCGAGCTGGCTCGAAACGCTGCCGCCGCTGCTCACGCTCGAGAAGCTGCTGTTCCGCCTGATCGGCGCCGGCTTCGTGCTGCTCACGCTGACGCTCGCGTCGGGCATCCTGTTCAGCGAGCAGGTCGACGCGCGCGCGCTGCGGCTCGACCACAAGACCGTGTTCGCGATCCTGTCGTGGCTGATGTTCGGCGGTCTGCTGGTTGCGCGCAAGACGTCGGGCTGGCGCGGCCGTGGCGCCGCGCGCTGGGTGCTCGTGTCGTTCGCCGCGCTGCTGCTCGCGTATGTCGGCAGCCGGTTCGTTTTCGAGGTGCTGCTGCACCGTTCCGTGGTTTGAACGCAGGTTTCCGATGCGACAGATTCTTCTCCTGATTCTTCTCTTCTTCGCGGGTTCCTGGCTCACGCGCAAGCTGCGCCAGGCCCAGGAGCAAGCGCAGGCCCGCACCGGCCGCGGCGCGGGTCACGACGGCGCGCCCGGTGCCGGCGGCGCCGGCGCCGCGCGCCCGAACGGCGACGCGCGCTCGCTGCCCGAGCCGATGGTGCGCTGCGCCGAATGCGGCGTGCATGCGCCGAAGGGCGACGCGGTCGCCGCGGGCGGCGAATACTTCTGCAGCACCGAGCACGCACAGCGCCACGCCGCGCGTGCAAGCGGTCACGACGCACGATGAGCGACGCGCCGTTGTTGTCGGTCGACGCGAACGGCTGGGTGCGCGAAGCGCGCCATGCGCCGTCGCCGAACTTCGAGGTGCGGCCCGCGGGTGCGGTGCCGACGCTCGTGATCGTCCACAACATCAGCCTGCCGCCCGGCGAGTTCGGCGGCGACGCGATCGAGGCGCTGTTCCTGAACCGCCTCGACTGCGATGCGCACCCCTATTACCAGAGCCACCTGCGCGGCGTGCGCGTGTCCGCGCACTTCCTGATCCGGCGCGGCGGCGAGCTCGTGCAGTTCGTGTCGTGCGACGAGCGCGCGTGGCACGCGGGCTCGTCCGAGTTCTTCGGCCGGGTGCGCTGCAACGACTTCTCGATCGGCATCGAGCTCGAAGGCGCGGACGACGTGCCGTTCGACGATGCGCAATACGCGGTCCTGGCCGCGCTCTCCCGCGCGCTCGCCGGGCACTATCCGGTCGACGCATTCGCGGGGCACTCGGACGTCGCGCCGGGCCGCAAGACCGACCCGGGCCCGCACTTCGATTGGCAACGCTTCGCGAGCGATGCCGGTTTTTCCGCCGAATACTTTCCTTTCCGTCAGCACTGATCGCAGGGTTTTTGAGCCGGCGAAATTTTTTTTTCCGACCAATGCCTTGTCACGTCTGCCCCTCCGGGCGGCCGGTGTGATGTCAATACCTTCAGCGCAAATTATCCGTTTTGACCTCCTTCGAATGTCCACTATACTTGGTGCCAGTTGAGTAGTTCTGTACTAGATATAGTGTGTGTCGCAGGGGAAACCCGAGCGGCACCGGCCGGCGGGCAACGCCGGCGGACAGGGTTCTCAGGGCGGCGCGTCAGGCCGGGTGGTCCGGGCGTCGCGATCAGCGCAGCGAACATCGACGGGGCAGGGGATACATGACGAAGCACACGACCGGATCGGTTGTCGCGCATCGACCCAACCGGCTTCCCCGGCGCATCGCTCGCCTCTTACCGCTCGCGCACCACGTTGCGCAGCGTTCGTTTTAATCCGCGGTTCTCTCCGCACCATCCAACACCAGGAGCTTTGCACATGCAAACCACCGACAACGCGACGTCCCAGTACGAGAGCGCCTCGAGCCGTCCGCTCGGCGGGACCGAACAGGGCGCGAAGGCGCTCGCGCCGCAGGCCACGTTCGCCGACTACAAGGTGATCCGCCGCAACGGCAGTGTGGTTTCGTTCGAACCTTCGAAGATCGCGATCGCGGTGACCAAGGCTTTCCTGGCCGTCAACGGCGGGCAGGGCGCGGCATCGGCGCGCGTGCGCGAGCAGGTCGAACAGCTGACGCAGAACGTCGTGCGCGCACTCGTGCGCAGCCGCCCGAACGGCGGTACGTTCCATATCGAAGACATCCAGGACCAGGTCGAACTCGCGCTGATGCGCGGCGGCGAGCACAACGTCGCGCGTGCGTACGTGCTGTATCGCGAGAAGCGTCACCTCGAGCGCCAGCATGCGGGCGAGGAAGCAGCGGCAGCGGGCGGCGAGTCGAGCACTGGCATCAACGTCGTCGACAACGGCGTCACGCGTCCGCTCGACCTGAACGCGCTGCGCGCGCTGATCGTGTCGTCGTGCGAAGGCCTCGGCGCTGCGGTTAACCCTGACCCGATCGTCGCCGAAACGGTGAAGAACCTGTACGACGGCGTGCCGATGAGCCAGGTCTACGACTCGGCGATCCTCGCAGCGCGCACGATGATCGAAAAGGATCCGGCATACAGTCAGGTCACGGCCCGCATCCTGCTGCACACGATCCGTCGCGAGATCCTCGGCGAGGAAGTCGTGCAGGCCGAGATGTCGGCCCGCTACGCGGAATACTTCCCGCAGTTCCTGAAGCGCGGCGTCGACGCCGGCCTGCTCGACGACAAGCTGCTGCAGTTCGACCTGAAGCGCCTCGGTGAAGCGCTCGACGCGAACCGCGACCTGCAGTTCGGCTACCTCGGCCTGCAGACGCTGTACGACCGCTACTTCCTGCACGTCGAAGGCAGCCGCATCGAAATGCCGCAGGCATTCTTCATGCGCGTCGCGATGGGCCTGTCGCTGAACGAGATCGACCGCGAAACGCGCGCGATCGAGTTCTACAACGTGCTGTCCAGCTTCGACTTCATGAGCTCGACGCCGACGCTGTTCAACTCGGGCACGCACCGCTCGCAGCTGTCGTCGTGCTACCTGACGACGGTCGCGGACGATCTCGACGGCATCTATGAAGCGCTGAAGGAAAACGCGCTGCTGTCGAAGTTCGCCGGCGGTCTCGGCAACGACTGGACGCGCGTGCGTGCACTCGGCTCGCATATCAAGGGCACGAACGGCAAGTCGCAAGGCGTGGTCCCGTTCCTGAAGGTCGTGAACGATACGGCCGTCGCGGTGAACCAGGGCGGCAAGCGCAAGGGCGCGGTCTGCGCGTACCTCGAATCGTGGCACCTCGACATCGAGGAGTTCCTCGAGCTGCGCAAGAACACCGGTGACGACCGCCGCCGCACGCACGACATGAACACGGCGAACTGGATTCCCGACCTGTTCATGAAGCGCGTGATGGAAGGCGCCGACTGGACGCTGTTCTCGCCGTCGACCTGCCCGGACCTGCACGACAAGTTCGGCGCCGATTTCGAGAAGGCTTACACGGCTTACGAAGAGAAGGTCGCACGCGGCGAGATCAAGCTGTTCAAGAAGATCCCGGCGGCGCAGCTCTGGCGCAAGATGCTCGGCATGCTGTTCGAGACGGGCCACCCGTGGATCACGTTCAAGGATCCGTGCAACGTGCGCTCGCCGCAGCAGCACGTCGGTGTCGTCCACTCGTCGAACCTGTGCACGGAAATCACGCTGAACACGAGCGACACCGAAATCGCGGTGTGCAACCTCGGCTCGGTGAACCTCGTCGCCCACCTGGTGAAGCAGGCCGACGGCAGCTACGCGCTCGACCACGACAAGCTGAAGCGCACGATCAGCGTCGCGATGCGCATGCTCGACAACGTGATCGACATCAACTACTACGCGGTGCCGAAGGCGCGTAACTCGAACCTGAAGCACCGTCCGGTCGGCATGGGCATCATGGGCTTCCAGGACTGCCTGCACCTGCTGCGCACGCCGTACGCGTCGACCGAAGCAGTCGAGTTCGCCGATCGTTCGATGGAAGCGGTGTGCTACTACGCGTACCACGCGTCGACCGAGCTGGCCGAAGAGCGTGGCCGCTACTCGAGCTACCGCGGCTCGCTGTGGGATCGCGGCATCCTCCCGCAGGACACGCTGAAGCTGCTGGCCGAAGCGCGCGGCGGCTATGTCGAGGTCGACACGTCGGAGTCGCTCGACTGGACGACGCTGCGTTCGCGGATCGCCACGCACGGCATGCGCAACTCGAACTGCGTCGCGATCGCGCCGACGGCGACGATCTCGAACATCATCGGCGTGTCGGCCTGTATCGAACCGACCTTCCAGAACCTGTACGTGAAGTCGAACCTGTCGGGCGAATTCACGGTGGTGAACGAGTACCTGGTGCGCGACCTGAAGGAACGCGGCCTGTGGGACGAAGTGATGGTCGCCGACCTGAAGTACTTCGACGGCATGCTGTCGCGCATCGACCGCATCCCGGCCGACCTGCGCGCGATCTACGCGACCGCGTTCGAAGTCGACCCGACGTGGCTGGTCGAAGCGGCATCGCGTCGCCAGAAGTGGATCGACCAGGCGCAGTCGCTGAACATCTATATGGGCGGCGCGTCGGGCAAGAAGCTCGACGAGGTCTACAAGCTCGCATGGCTGCGCGGCCTGAAGACGACCTACTACCTCCGCACGATGGCGGCGACGCACGTCGAGAAGTCGACGGTCGCACACGGCGCGCTGAACGCGGTGCCGACGAGCGGCGGTTCGAGCAGCGGCGGCGCGCAAGGCGCAGCCGGCGGCTTCGGCGCGGCAGGCGGCGCAGCATCGTCGTCGGGCGCAGTCGACGCGGCACCGGCACTCGCGCCGGTCGAGGCCGACGGTCCGGTGTGCACGATGCGTCCGGGCGATCCCGGCTTCGACGAGTGCGAAGCGTGCCAGTAACGCAACGCGCCTGACCTGAAGAAGGTTCGGGCGGCGCACACGACGACCGATCGAGGTTGAAGTGTGCGCCGCTCTCAACTAAAAAAATGATAAGGAATCTGTAACGCGGCACCTGCGTTGCAGGCAGTGACAAGCGATCGAAACATCCCCGACGACGTCGCGTTTCGATCAGCGTTCGATGCGTCGAGCGCACCTCGCGATACACACGCGACTCACGTCGCGCGCTGCATGAACGACGAAGCGTTGCTCAAAGTGTTGTATCGAGGTCGCAAGGCGAATCGAAAAAAGGATTTTTCGTGAGCGAACCCTTTTATCGCTCAGGAAAAGATGGTACAAACCGTTCTAAATTGATGGTGAGAATTTATGCTCAACTGGGATGACGAGAAGACTGCCGTAACCCCCGCGAGCGGAGCGCAGCAAAACGCGATGCGCACCTCCGCCGGGATGGCTGTCGGAATGCAGGCTGCAACGCCTGCCGCCCATCAGGTCCGTGACATTTTCGAAGGCGATCTTGCGGTGCCGCCGCAAGCATCGGCTGTTCCCGCCGGCGGTTCGGAAGCGCGGGTCAATGTCGCCGACAAGCGCATCATCAACGGCCAGACTGACGTGAATCAGCTGGTGCCGTTCAAGTACAAGTGGGCGTGGGAAAAGTATCTGGCCGGTTGCGCGAACCACTGGATGCCGCAGGAAATCAACATGTCCCGCGACATCGCACTGTGGAAGGACCCGAACGGTCTGACCGAGGACGAGCGCCGCATCGTGAAGCGCAACCTCGGCTTCTTCGTGACGGCCGATTCGCTCGCGGCGAACAACATCGTGCTCGGCACGTACCGCCACATCACGGCGCCCGAGTGCCGGCAGTTCCTGCTGCGCCAGGCGTTCGAGGAAGCGATCCACACGCACGCGTACCAATACATTGTCGAATCGCTCGGTCTCGATGAAGGCGAGATCTTCAACGCGTACCACGAGGTCACGTCGATCCGCGCGAAGGACGAATTCCTGATTCCGTTCATCCACACGCTGACGGATCCGGCCTTCAAGACCGGCACGCTCGAAGCGGACCAGAAGCTGCTGAAGTCGCTGATCGTGTTCGCCTGCATCATGGAAGGCCTGTTCTTCTATGTCGGGTTCACGCAGATCCTCGCACTCGGCCGCCAGAACAAGATGACGGGTGCTGCAGAGCAATATCAGTACATCCTGCGCGACGAGTCGATGCACTGCAACTTCGGCATCGACCTGATCAACCAGATCAAGCTCGAGAATCCGCATCTCTGGACCGCGGAATTCCGCGCCGAGATCCGCGAGCTGTTCAAGCAGGCTGTCGAACTCGAATACCGCTACGCCGAAGACACGATGCCGCGCGGCGTGCTGGGTTTGAACGCGTCGATGTTCAAGAGCTATCTGCGCTTCATCAGCAACCGCCGTTGCCAGCAGATCGGCCTCGATCCGCTGTACCCGAACGAGGAAAACCCGTTCCCGTGGATGAGCGAGATGATCGACCTGAAGAAGGAACGCAACTTCTTCGAGACGCGTGTGATCGAGTATCAGACGGGGGGCGCGCTGTCCTGGGAATAACCCGCAGCAGCGAACCCGTCACGTGATGTGAGCAGCCGGTGGCCTCTCGGCGCCGGCCCAAGGTTTAGGAGCAAGAACGCCTGATGCAAAGCATGCCCGGTGCCTCAACGGCCCAACGATACGACCGGCACTTTGCGAACCCTTCAGTGGGATGGGCAAACTTCCCTCCGGATAAAGCGGACGGCCGTGTGGCGGTCCGCTTGATCAAGCGATTAGGGGTAGCGGCGCGAGGTGCGCCGGCTACCGACTTGATTTGGCGCGCGAGGCCGAGTGGTCACGCGCGCCATACCGTATTCATTAGCGTAAGCGCGTGGTATCCGCGTACGCCGATGAATAGCCCGCTTCGAAGCGCACGTCCTGAACAGCGTCCGCGGGAAGCGGGTTTTGACGAAGGGTGTAGTTTGAACTGACTCTCATCTGAACCTGAAGGAGAACAACATGGCTACTGCCAAGAAGAAACCGGCTGCTAAGAAGGTTGCTGCCAAGAAGACCGTTGCGAAGAAGGCTGCTGCTCCGGCGAAGAAGGCCGCTGCAGTGAAGAAGGTCGCAGCGAAGAAAGTCGCAGTGAAGAAGGTTGCTGCGAAGAAGGCAGCACCGGCGAAGAAGGCCGCTGCGAAGAAGGTTGCAGCCAAGAAGGTCGCAACGAAGAAAGTCGCAGTGAAGAAGGTTGCTGCGAAGAAGGCGGCACCGGCGAAGAAGGCCGCTGCGAAGAAGGTTGCAGCCAAGAAAGTCGCAGTGAAGAAGGTTGCTGCGAAGAAGGCAGCACCGGCGAAGAAGGCTGCTGCGAAGAAGGCAGCGCCGGCGAAGAAGGCTGCTGCCAAGAAGGCTGCGCCTGCCAAGAAGGCTGCTGCCAAGAAGGCTGCGCCTGCGAAGAAGGCCGCTGCGAAGAAGGCTGCGCCTGCCAAGAAGGCTGCCCCTGCGAAGGCGGCTGCTGCTCCGGCGAAGAAGGCTGCTGCCCCGAAGAAGGCTGCTGCTCCGAAGAAGGCCGTCGTGAAGAAGGCTGCGCCGGCAACGACCGCGTCGACCGCATCGGTTGCGCCGGCATCGGGCGCGAAGACCGCGCTCAACCCGGCAGCTGCATGGCCGTTCCCGACCGGCAGCCGTCCGTAATCACGGCTGACCAGCACCACCCGGACACTCACGTGGTGTCCGTGGGTTGAGTAGCGCTACTCAATCAGTCCCGCCATCTGGCTCAGGTGGCGGGATTTTTTTCGTCCGCATTCGCCGAGGCGTCGAGGGGCGTACGCCGGCTGCCCGTACGCCGACTGCGGCGAGTACGGACGAAAAAAAACGCATGTGCAGCTTCGCACATGCGTTCGACCGCGGCTTGCGCCGCGCGCTGAGGATACCGGTTAGTGCGTGACGCGCGTGACGCCGCCGCTCGACAGCAATCGCACACGCTCGCCGGCGCGGAACGCTTCGCCGCTTGCCGCTTGCGTGATCGAGCGCAGATCGCCGTTGTCGAGGCGCACGGTGATTTCGACACCGTTCGCCGTGCTGAGGTTTTCGCCGACCGCGTTACCCGCGACCGCGCCGACGAGGCCGCCGGCGATTGCCGTCAGGATCGAGCCTTTGCCGCCGCCGATCGCGCTGCCTGCGACCGCGCCGAGTGCGCCGCCGCCGAGCGTGCCGATCGCGCTGCCGCCGCCGTCGGACTGGATGCGTACCGCGCGGACGCTTTCGACCGTGCCCATGCGGACCGTCTGTTCGCGCTGCGCCTGGCCGACGCTATAGACATCGGCCGAACCGGGTGCCGTGAAGCAGCCGGCGAGCGTCAGCGTGGCCGTCAGCATGGCCGCGAGCGTGAGGGTTTTTTTCATCAACATCTTTGCTCTCCCACAATATTCATTTGAGACTGTAACCGAATGCAGTCTCGAAGCGCGCGTCGATTTCGGCGCGCGTCAGTACGTAAGTCTGGGGCCCCTGGTGGGCGATCTTGAGCGAGCCCATCAGGCTCGCGAGGCGCCCCGTGGTTGCCCAGTCGAGGCCATGCTCGATGCCGTACAGCAGACCGCCGCGGAAGGCATCGCCACAGCCGGTCGGATCGGCGATGCGCTCGGCCGGCACGACAGGAATCTGCTCCGTGCCTTGCTTGTGGCGGATGGTCGCGCCATGTTCGCCACGCGTAATGACGAGAGCGTCGACCCGGCTGGCGATTTCATCTTCGGACCAACCCGTCTTGTCGCTCACCAGCTTCGCCTCGTAGTCGTTGACCGCTACATAGGTCGCAAGTTCAATGCTGCGGCGCAGCGTCGCACCGTCGAACAGCGGCAGACCCTGGCCCGGGTCGAACACGAACGGCACACCGGCCTTGGCGAGCTCTTCCACGTGCTGCACCATCCCGTCGAAGCCGTCCGGGCCGACGATCGCGAGCTTGATGTCCGGCGCGTCGCCCGCATGGTTCAGGTGCGACTGCATCATCGCGCCCGGGTGGAACGCCGTGATCTGGTTGTTGTCGAGATCGGTCGTGATCATCGCTTGCGCCGTATACGTATCGGGCAACACACGAACGTGGTCGCGGCGCAGGCCGAGCTGGTCGAGCCGGTCGAGATACGGCTGCGCGTCGAGCGCGCCCATCGTCCCCATCACGCGCGCATCGCCACCCAGCAGGTGCAGCGCGTACGCGATGTTGCCCGCGCAGCCGCCGAATTCGCGGCGCATCGTCGGCACGAGGAAGCTCAGGTTGATGAGGTGCACCTGGTCGGGCAGGATGTGCTCGCGGAACCGCCCTTCGAAGGTCATGATGGAGTCGTAGGCGATCGAGCCGCAAATCAGCGTAGCCAAGGTGTGCGTTCCTGTAGAAATGAGGGACCCTGCGCGACAACGCCGCGCGAAGGGCGCGGCGCGGCAGGGGAAAGCGGTAGAAAGCTTACTTCAGTGCGGCGAGCGCTGCGTCGTAGTTCGGCTCGTCCTTGATTTCGCCGACGAGTTCCGCGTGGATCACCTTGTCCTGCGCGTCGAGCACGACGACCGCGCGTGCGGTCAGGCCGTTCAGCGGGCCGCTCGTCACGTCGACGCCGTATGCGTTCGCGAACGCGCGGCCGGTGCGGAACGTCGATGCCGTCACGACATTCTCGAGGCCTTCGGTCGTGCAGAAGCGCGTGGCGGCGAACGGCAGGTCGGCGGACACGACGACCACGACCGTGTTGTCGAGCGACGATGCAGCTTCGTTGAACTTGCGGGTCGACGTCGCGCAGGTCGGCGTGTCGAGGCTCGGCACGATGTTCAGCACCTTGCGCTTGCCGGCGAAGCTGGCGAGCGACAGGTCGGCGAGGTCCTTGCCGACCAGCTTGAAATCGGCGGCTTGGGCGCCGACGGCCGGGAACGTGCCGGCGAGATCGATCGGGTTGCCACCCAGCGTAACTTTGCTCATGTTCGTGCTCCGAAATAGCGCGCCGTTCGAGGCGCGCGGGTTGAGACGGGCGCGCATGCGCGCGCCGCGGCGCGTCACGGATAGAAGATCTGGACGCGGAAATTCGACGCAGGCGTGCCGTTCGTTTCGAGGCGAACGACCATCGTCTGCGTGGTGCCGGGCGGCAGCCCGGCGTCGATCGGCGTGCCCGGGCGCACGTAGTCGCGCGGCGCGAGCACGCGGCGCACGGTCACGTGATTGGTGTCGTCGAGCAGCGTAAGTTCGAGCGACGGATACGCGAGCGCGACGCGGAAGCGGTTCGTCAGCGGTACCTTCAATTCGAGTTCGCGCGGCCCGTCGAGCTGGCGCAGATCGGTTGCGTCGAGCCGCAGGCCGTCGATCGCGCGCGGCGGCGCGACCGTGCAGCCGAGCGGCGCGCAGGCCTGCCGGAACCAGCCCTGCGTGACGGGCCAGTAGATCATCAGTGTTTCACGTTGCCACCACGCGAGCTGCGCGACGAGCAGCACGGCCAGCACCGCGGCGACGAGGCCGCCGAAGAAACCGCCGAGCATCCCGCGCTGCTGCGGCGCGCGCGTCTCGCGCGTGACGGCGAAGTGCGGGCGATCGTCGTCGTTCAGTGCGGCCGGGAACGGTGCGGCCGGCTCGCCGGCTGCGGGCGCGGTCTTGTCATGCGCGGTGAACGCACCGGGCTCGGATCCGGTTTCGGGTTCAGGTTCGGTGACGGCCGGTGCCGGTGTGAACGCAAAACGCGGCTCGCGCGGCGCGCGGTCGTCGTCCGGCACGGTGAAGTGCGCGTGGCCGGCGGGTTCGGCGGCTTCGGGGGGGGCTTCCGGTTCCGACGGAACATGGGCGACGAAGCGGGGCTCGCGCGGATCGCGCTCGACTGGCGCGGGCGAGGCGGCGGTGTCGGGTTCCGTCTGCTGCGAATGCGGTTCGGCCGTTAGCGCGACGTCAGTCGAAGATGCGTCGAGTTCGGTCGGGGACGGGAACGGCGCGGGCGTACCCGACAGGTGAACGACGCCGGCTTCCGTGGACGGGAGCGCGAGCGGTACCAAAGGCTCGGTGCGTACGGTCTCGACGCTGTGCTGCAGCGACGGATCGACGCCTGCGTCGAGCCACGGCGCCCACATGTCCCAGCCTTCCGGCTTGTAGTCGGAGTCGGACGGCGACCCGGCCGGGGCGTCGACGTTGAACAGCCTAGCGGGCGGGGCCGGATGGTGTGCGTCGTCGTCCGGCGCCGCAGCCGTTTCGGTCAGTGCCGGTTCGGGCTGCTGCGCATGCTCGGGGACGAGCGATTCGGACGCGTTGAAGACTTCGTGGCAATGGCCGCAGCGCACGAACCCTTCATGCAGCGAGAGCTGTTCCTGCTGCAGCCGGAAGACGGTTTCGCAATGAGGGCAGCGCGTCGCAAGAAGCATGTCGAGCCGGGCGGCCTGCTGGCCAGAGTGAAGGACAGCGCTATTCTAATGGCTTTCGCGCCGGGTTCCGGCAAGGCATACCCAACCTTCGTGTTCACGCCAGACCGAGATGTCGACGTAGCGCGCGTAGACGGCGGCGACTTCGTCCGCCTGGCGCGCGAGCACGCCCGACAGCGCGATGCGCCCGCCCGGTTTGACCTTCGATGCGAGCATCGACGCCATCAGCTTCAGCGGGTTCGACAGGATGTTCGCGACCACGATGTCGAATTCACCGTCCGGGCATGCGTCGGGCAGCCCGTACGTGACTTCCGCACGGTTGCGCTCGCTGTTCTGGCGCGCCGATTCGACGGCTTGCGGATCGATGTCGATGCCGATCACGGGGTTCGCCCCGCATTTCTTCGCGAGGATCGCGAGAATGCCCGAGCCGCAGCCGTAGTCGAGCACCGACTGGCCGGGTTTAACCGACTGTTCGAGCCACTCCATGCACAGGCGGGTAGTGGGGTGGCTGCCGGTGCCGAATGCGAGGCCCGGATCGAGTTCGAGGACGAGCGCATCGGGATCGGGCGCATCGTGCCACGACGGCACGACCCAGATCCGCTCGCCGATCGGGATCGGCTCGAACTGCGATTGCGTGAGCCGCACCCAGTCCTGTTCCTCGACTTCGCGGACGACGAACTTCGGCGTTTCGGCGATGCCGATCTCGTTTGCAGCCGCGGCCAGCAGCACGGCCGGCTCATGGTCGGCCGACAGCAGCGCGACCACGCGCGAGTGCTGCCACGCGGTGCGGTCGGGCACGAGGCCCGGCTCGCCGAAGAGCGGCTGTTCGTCGGGCGTGTCGGCGTCGGCGTCCTCGACGGACACCGACAGCGCGCCGAGGTCGAGCAGCGCGTCGGACAGCGCCTCCGCATGCTCACGGGCCAGTTCGACGACGAGTTCGCGATAGCTCATGCTTACGCTTCTTCCGGTGCGACCTGCTGCTTCTGCGCGAGCCGGTTTTCGAGGTAGTGGATGCTGGTGCCGCCTTCGACGAACTTCGAGTCGATCATCAACTCGCGGTGCAGCGGGATGTTGGTCTGGATGCCTTCGACGACCATTTCCGACAGCGCGATGCGCATCCGGCGGATCGCCTGTTCACGCGTCGCGCCGTAGGTGATCAGCTTGCCGATCATCGAATCATAGTTCGGCGGCACGAAATAGCCATTGTAGGCATGCGAGTCGACGCGCACGCCGGGGCCGCCCGGCGTATGCCACGACGTGATCCGGCCCGGCGACGGCGTGAACTTGAACGGATCTTCGGCGTTGATCCGGCATTCGATCGCATGTCCGCGGAACTGGATGTCGCGCTGGCGCAGCGTGAGCTTCTCGCCGGCCGCGATGCGGATCTGTTCCTGCACGATGTCGACGCCCGTGATCAGCTCCGATACCGGGTGCTCGACCTGTACGCGCGTGTTCATCTCGATGAAGTAGAACTCGCCGTTTTCGTACAGGAATTCGAACGTGCCGGCTCCGAGGTAGCCCATCTTCTTGCACGCGTCCGCGCAGCGGTCGCCGATGCGGTCGATCAGGCGGCGCGGAATACCGGGCGCCGGCGCTTCCTCGATCACCTTCTGGTGGCGGCGCTGCATCGAGCAGTCGCGTTCACCCAGCCAGATCGCGTTCTTGTACGCGTCCGACAGCACCTGGATCTCGATGTGGCGAGGGTTCTCGAGGAACTTCTCCATGTACACCTGCGGGTTGCCGAACGCACGGCCGGCTTCCTCGCGGGTCATGTTGACCGCGTTGACGAGCGCGGCCTCGGTGTGTACGACGCGCATCCCGCGCCCGCCACCGCCGCCTGCCGCCTTGATGATGACCGGATAGCCGATCGCGCGCGCAATCTTGACGATCTCCTTCGGATCGTCCGGCAACGCGCCTTCCGAGCCCGGCACGCACGGCACACCGGTCTTGATCATCGTCTGCTTCGCGGTGACCTTGTCGCCCATCATGCGGATCGTTTCCGGGCGCGGGCCGATGAACGTGAAGCCCGACTGCTCGACGCGTTCCGCGAAATCGGCGTTCTCCGACAGGAAGCCGTAGCCGGGGTGGATCGCTTCGGCGTCGGTGACTTCCGCGGCGCTGATCAGCGCCGGCATGTTCAGATAGCTCAGGTTCGACGGGGCCGGGCCGATACAGACGGCTTCGTCCGCGAGGCGCACGTACTTGGCTTCCTTGTCGGCTTCCGAGTAGACGACCACCGTCTTGACGCCGAGCTCGCGGCACGCGCGCTGAATGCGCAGCGCGATTTCACCGCGGTTGGCAATGAGGATTTTTTCAAACATAGCGAGTATTCGTCTCTTCGAGGGGCGCGCGAACGGCGCCTGGCGAGCATCGGCGGCGCGCGGCCGACAGGGGCCGCGCGGCGGGCTTAGCCGATCACGAAAAGCGGCTGGCCGTATTCGACGGCCTGGCCGTTCTCGACGAGGATTTCCTTGATCACGCCGGCCTTGTCCGACTCGATCTCGTTGAGCAGCTTCATCGCTTCGATGATGCAGATCGTCTGGCCTTCCTTGACCGTGTCGCCGACCTGGACGAACGGGTCCGCGCCCGGCGACGGTGCGCGATAGAACGTGCCGACCATCGGCGACGTCACGATGTGGCCCTGCGGGACGGCCGGTGCGGCAGCGCCGCCCGCGGCCGGCGCGGCAGCGCCTTCGGTCGGCAGCGCGACCGACGGAGCGGGCGCGCTGACTTGCGGGGCATACCCAGCCGTCGGCTGCACGTAGACCGGCGGCGCGTTCTTGACGATGCGCACCTTGCCTTCGCCTTCCGTCACTTCCAGCTCGGAGATGCCGGATTCGGAAACGAGGTCGATCAGAGTTTTCAGCTTACGAAGATCCATCGGGAATTCCCCTTTCAATACGTGAAAGCGCCGGTTAGGGGCCGGCGCTGAATCTAGATCGCGAAATCAGCCGCGCGACGTGCCTTGCAGCTTGTCCAGCGCGTACTCGAGCGCGTACAGATAACCTTTCCAGCCGAGCCCGCAGATGACACCTTCGGCCTGGTCGGAAAAGTAGGAGTGGTGCCTGAACGCTTCGCGGCGATGGACGTTCGACAGATGAACCTCGACGAACGGGATGCCAACGCCTGCGATCGCGTCCCGGATCGCGACGCTCGTGTGCGTATACGCGGCCGGATTGATCAGGATGAAATCGGTCTGTTCCTCCCGCGCGGCCTGGATGCGGTCGACCAGCGCACCTTCATGGTTGCTCTGGAACGACGACAGCTCGGCACCGGCTTCCCCGGCGCGCGCGGCAAGCGCCTGATCGATCTGTGCGAGCGTGACGCGGCCGTACACCTCCGGTTCCCGGGTGCCGAGAAGGTTCAGGTTGGGGCCGTGCAGCACCAGCAATCGTGTCATGGTCGCTTCTATTTCTGCGGAATTGCGCGAACTTTAGCGCTATTTAGAGAAATTTGTCTAGTTTTGCCGAACGGCCGGGCGCGCCGGACCTGCAAGAATTACCGGCATGGATGCAAAGTATCGGCGAATTCACGCGAAATTGCGGCGATCGACGGGCAAATCGCCGCCAACTTGCGGGCCGCCGTTCGGGCCGGTTACAGCGCGTCGAGCGTCTTTTTCAGCTCGGCCGGTTGGATTTGTCCCAATTTTGTCTCGCGAATCTTGCCGGTTTCGTCGATCACGACCGTAAACGGCAGCGCGCCGGCAGTATTTCCAAAATTACGGGCCAGATCGGCGCCTGCATAACCGCTGACGAAGACCGGATAGTCGACCTTCACCTTTTGCAGAAAGTTCTTCACGTTCTGCTCGGAATCGACGCCGATCCCGATGAAACGGATGCCTTTCTGCTTGTACTGGTGTGACAGCGCGACGAGCTCGGGCATCTCCTCGACGCATGGGCCGCACCACGACGCCCAGAAATTGACGACGACCTTCTGGCCCTTGAAGGCGGCCAGTGTGGCCGGCTTGCCGTCGGTGCCCGTCAGCGACGACGCCCACAACTGCTCGACCGGGTTGCCCTGCGCGGTGGGCGCGGCGACGGCGACGCCGTCGTCGGCGCTGCCGCGGAACCAATGGCCGGCGGTGAGCCCGCCGGCAACGGCGGCGGCCGCGACGACCGCGAGCGCCAACATGCGTTTCATCATCATCGTTGAATCATTCCGGTTCGGAAGGGGTCTTGCCTGCTTCGACGAGCGCACGCAGCGCGGCGGCATCCGCGCGGGCGACGCGGCCGCGCGCGTCGGCCTTGACCGCGCCGCGCAGGTCGTCGCTCGCATAGAGCGCGAGATGGATGCCGATCGCATCCACGTCGCGCCGCGGGCGCCACAGGAAGCTGAGCGTCTCGACGTCGGCGCGGCCCGCGAAGTGCCGCGTCTCGGATACGTCGTACTGGACGTTCTGGTTCAGCAGGTAGATGGCGACGTCCTTCGGGTTGTCGGTGAATGCCTGCAAATGGATATCCGAATGGGCGTTCGCGGTGCCGTTCAGCACGGCACCCGTCACATAAGGATGGAACTCGGCGAGCCGGCGCATCCAGTCGAGCGCGATCTCGCGCAGGCGGCGCAGTTCGTCCGGCTGCGTGTCGCTCTGGAACAGCGCGAGGTACTCGCGCAGTTCTTCCTCGATCTGGTCGTTATCCGGCAGCCATTCGCCGGCAACGCGCGAATCGCCCAGCAACTGGCGCGCGGCCTTGCGTTTCGCGCCGGCGTAGTCGAGGCCGTCCTCCGCGATCAGGCGGGCGGCGGATTGGGCGATTTCCTCGCGGACGCGCCACGGGTCGAGAAGGGATTTGCGAGACATGATCCGGCAATCATACTCGATCGCCGAAGCGCCCGAGCGCGGGTGCGGCGGGCTGCTATCCGGCACGCGGCCGGCGTTCGCTTGCATCGTTCGGGCCGCCGGGCAGCGCGGGCCGTCAGTTACAATAGCCATCTTTGTGTCGCGGCAAAAGTCGTTGGCCAGGCGCCGGTCGCGCGGCTCGTCCGGCGCACCGCACACACATCCTTTCCGAATCGACGGCGCCCGGCGGCGCGAAAGCATTCATCTCTATGCACATCCACATTCTTGGCATCTGCGGCACCTTCATGGGCGGTCTCGCCGTACTCGCGCGCGAGGCGGGCCACACGGTGACGGGTTGCGACGCGGGCGTCTATCCGCCGATGAGCACGCAGCTCGAGGCGCAGGGCATCACGCTGATCGAGGGCTACGGTGCCGAACAGATCGACCTGAAACCGGACTTGTTCGTGATCGGCAACGTCGTCACGCGCGGCAATCCGCTGATGGAGGCGATCCTCGATCGCGGCCTGCCGTACGTGTCGGGCCCGCAGTGGCTGGGCGAGCACGTGCTGGCCGGCAAATGGGTGCTCGCGGTCGCGGGCACGCACGGCAAGACGACCACGTCGTCGATGCTCGCGTGGCTGCTGGAAGACGCGGGCCTGAATCCGGGCTTCCTGATCGGCGGCGTGCCGCTGAACTTCGGCGTGTCGGCGCGGCTCACCGATTCGAGCTTCTTCGTGATCGAGGCCGACGAGTACGACACCGCGTTCTTCGACAAGCGCTCGAAGTTCGTCCACTACCGGCCGCGCACGGCGGTGCTGAACAACCTTGAATTCGATCACGCCGACATCTTCCCGGATCTCGCCGCGATCGAGACGCAATTCCATCATCTCGTGCGTACCGTGCCCGGCGTCGGCCGGATCGTCACGAACGGCCGCTCGGACGCGCTCGAGCGCGTGCTGGCGCGCGGCTGCTGGAGCGAGGTCGAGCGGTTCGGCGTCGACGGCGGCTGGCAGGCGCTGCCGGCCGAGGACGGCGTGCCGGTCGACGAGCGCTTCGCGGTGTACTCGAAGGCCGAGCGCGTCGGCGAAGTCGCGTGGCAGGTGCAGGGCGATCACAACCGGATGAATGCGCTCGCGGCGATTGCCGCTGCGCGCCACGTCGGCGTGCCGCCCGCGCAGGCTGCCGAATCGCTCGCGTCGTTCCGCAACGTGAAGCGCCGCATGGAAGTGCGCGGCAGCGTCGACGGCGTGACCGTCTACGACGATTTCGCGCACCATCCGACTGCGATCGAAACCACGATCGCCGGCCTTCGTGCGCGCATCGGCCGCCAGAATGCCCGCATCCTCGCCGTGCTCGAGCCGCGCTCGAACACGATGAAGCTCGGCGTGATGAAGTCGCAGTTGCCGGCCAGCCTCGCCGATGCCGATCTCGTGTTCGGCTACGGCGCCCCGACGGGGCGCGATGCACTCGGCTGGAATCTCGCCGAAGCGCTGGCGCCGCTCGGCGATCACGCGCGCGCGTTCGACGATCTTCATCTGCTGGTGAAGGCGGTGGTCGAGGCCGCGCGCCCTGGCGACCACGTGCTCGTGATGAGCAACGGCGGCTTCGGCGGCGTGCACCAGAAGCTGCTCGATGCGCTCGGGAGCCGCACGTGATCCTGTATCTGCACGGTTTCCGGTCGTCGCCAGAATCGCAGAAGTCGCGGCAGCTCGCCGCGCGCATGGCCGAACTCGGCCGCACCGACGAGTGGCGGTGCCCGTCGCTGTCGGTGTCGCCGCTCGAGGCGATCGCGGTCGCGGAAGCCGAGGTGGCCGGTGCGCGCGACGTCACCGTCGTCGGCAGCTCGCTCGGCGGCTATTACGCGACGTGGCTGGCCGAAAAGCACGGCTGGAAGGCCGTGCTGCTGAATCCGGCCATCGTGCCGCAACGTGATCTCGAGCAGCATCTGGGCGAACAGCCGCTGTACCACGGCGGCGGCACGATCGTCGTCGAACGCCGTCACCTGCATGAGCTCGACGCGCTGCGCGTGCCGGCGATCACGCGCGCCGAACGCTACTATCTGTTCGCGGCGACCGGTGACGAAGTGCTCGATTATCGCGAGATGCTGGCCCATTACCCGGGCGCGAAAACCCGCGTGATCGACGGCAGCGATCACGGGATCAGCGAATTTGCCGACTATGTCGACGACGTTCTCGCCTTTTGCGACGAAAAGACGTCTTGAACCGGCCATGTGCCGATCGAATCCCCATCATCATGCGGCGCCGCCAATGTGGCGCCGGGCAGTCTGAACGAGAGTACTGAGTGAACGTTTTCTTCGAGGAATCGGGCAGTTTCAAGGCGGGCAGCGTGCTGTCGCGCCAGGGCGATGCATTTCAGGTCGAGTTGCCCGGCGGGCGGCGGGCAAAGGTACGCGCGAAAGACGTGCTGATCGAATTCGAGAAGCCGGCCGCGGGCGAGCTGATGCAGGAGGCCGACACGGCCGCGCAGCAGATCGATCTGGATTTTCTGTGGGAATGCGCGCCGGCCGACGAGTTTGCCTATACGGCGCTGGCCGCCGAGTACTTCGGCACGACCTATGGCCCGGTCGAGCGCGCGGCGCTCGTGCTGCGGCTGCATGGCTCGCCCGTCTACTTCCGCCGCAAGGGTCGCGGCCAGTACCAGCGCGCGCCGGAAGAGCAGCTCAAGATGGCGCTCGCGTCGCTCGAGCGCAAGCGCCAGCAGGCGCTGGTGCAAGCGCAGTATGAAGAGGAACTGAAGGCCGGCAAGCTGCCGGAAGCGTTCGCGGGCAAGGTGCTCGGGCTGCTGACGCGGCCGGACAAGAACGCGATCGAATACAAGGCGATGGAAGCGGCGGCCGGCGCGCGTGGCGTGTCGCCGGCGCGTCTGATGCTCGACTGCGGCGGCATCGCGTCGCCGCGTGCGCTGCACGAGGCGCGCTTCCTTGCGGAATTCTTCCCGCACGGCACGGGCTTTCCGCCCGTCACGGTCGGCGCGCTGCCGGACGACCTGCCGCGCGCGAACGTCGAGGCGTTCTCGATCGACGACGTCACGACGACGGAAATCGACGATGCGTTCTCGGTCGAGCATCTGTCGGACGGCCGGGTGCGGATCGGCGTGCACATCGCGGCGCCGGCGCTCGGCATCGTGCGCGGCGACGCGGTCGATGCGATCGCGCGCACGCGCCTGTCGACCGTCTACATGCCGGGCGACAAGATCACGATGCTGCCGGACGACGTCGTCGACGTGTTCACACTGAAGGAAGGCGATTACCGTCCGGCGCTGTCGCTGTACATCATCGTCAACCGCGAAACGCAGGACATCGTCGCGAACGAGACGCGCGCCGAGCTGGTGTTCGTGAAGAACAACCTGCGCCACAACACGCTCGACGAGCTCGTCAACGAAGAGACGCTCGCGGCCGGCACCGGCGAGTATCCGCACAAGGACGACATCGCCGTGCTGTGGCCGCTCGCGCAGGCGCTGTTCGAGAAGCGCCAGGTCGCGCGCGCAGGCTACGGCCTGAAGCGCGAGGTGCAGCGCAACACCGACTACAACTTCTACGTCGAAGGCGAGCAGGTGTCCATCACGCCGCGCCGCCGCGGGTCGCCGCTCGACCTGATCGTGTCGGAGCTTGCGATCCTCGCGAACTCGACCTGGGGCGCGTTCCTGCACGACCACACGGTGCCGGGCATCTATCGCTCGCAGCGCGGCTTCGGCGCACCGGGCCCGAAGCGCACGCGGATGCAGACGACGGCCGCGCCGCACGAAGGCCTCGGCGTGCCGCAGTACGCGTGGAGCACGTCGCCGCTGCGCCGTTACGTCGACCTCGTGAACCAGTGGCAGCTGCTCGCGTGCGTGCAGCATGGCGTCACCGCGAAGCTCGCCGCGCCGTTCAAGCCGAAGGATGCCGACCTGTACGCGGTCGTTCAGGGCTTCGACGACACCTACACGGCCTACGCCGACTACCAGCGCCGGATGGAGTACTTCTGGTGCCTGCGCTGGCTCGCGCAGGAGCAGAAGAAGCACGTGGTCGCGAGCGTCGTGAAGGGCGATCTCGTGCGCCTCGAGGAAATTCCGTTGCTGCTGCATGTGCCGGGCCTCGGTGTGCATGCGCGTGGCACGCGCGTGCTGCTTGACGTGATGTCGCTCGACGAGCTGACGATCGAAGCGTCGGTGCGGCTGCTGAACGTGCTCGATGCGCCGGCCGTGACGAGCGGCGACGCGGCCGAGGAAGAGGATGACGCCGAAGGCGGCGACGACACGCTGGTCGACGCGGAAGACGCGTCGGCGGAAACCGAGGCGGAAGCGCTGGCCGAAGCCGGCAGCGCGGACGCAGGTGCCGGCGGCGAAGCCGCGGGCGGCAACGAGAGCGAAGAGGGGCGCGCATCATGAACGCGATTGCGTCGACGAGCGGCGCCGACCGCTATGTCGTGTTCGGCAACCCGGTGGCGCACAGCAAGTCGCCGTTCATCCACGCGCAGTTCGCCGCGCAGACGGGCGAGGCGATCGACTACGCGCACCGGCTCGCGCCGGTCGACGGCTTTGAAGCCGCCGTGCGCGCCTTCGTCGCCGAAGGCGGCCGCGGCGCGAACGTGACGGTGCCGTTCAAGCTCGAAGCGCATGCACTGGCCGATTCGCTGTCGCCGCGCGCGGCGGCGGCAGGCGCGGTGAACACGCTGCGCATCGATGCCGACGGCCGTATCCACGGCGACAACACCGACGGCGTCGGCCTCGTGCGCGACATCGAAGCGAATCTCGGCGTGTCGCTCGCGGGCGCACGCATCCTGCTGCTCGGCGCGGGCGGTGCGGCGCGCGGCGTCGTGCTGCCGCTGCTCGACCGTGCGCCGCTGTCGATCACGATCGTGAACCGCACGGCGAGCAAGGCCGAGGCGCTCGTCGGCCAGTTCATGCAGGCCGCGCACGATGCGGGCTGCACGCTCGCGGGCGGCGGTCCCGACGTGGTGCGCGCGGAGCCGTACGACGTGGTGATCAACGCGACGGCCGGCAGCCTCGATGCCGCCCTGCCGGAATGCGACGTAGCCGCGTTCGGCGCGGGCACGCTCGCGTACGACATGATGTACGGCGCGCAGCCCACTGTGTTCATGCAGCATGCGGCGTCGCTCGGCGCGCGCACGGCTGACGGGCTCGGGATGCTCGTCGAACAGGCGGCCGAATCGTTCTTCATCTGGCGCGGTGTGCGGCCGGACGGCGCACCGGTGCTGGCCGCGCTGCGCCAGGCGCTCGCGGCGAGCTGACCGGAGCGCGGCACGTGGTGGCGGTGAGCGACACGCAGCGCACGCGACCGGTGAGCCTCGCTCGCTGGATCGTCTATGCGGGATCGGTGTTCGCGGGCGCGTGGCTCGCGACGCAGCTGTTCTATCTCGCGCAGATCGCGTTGTGGTCGTTCGTGAACCCGGGCTCGACCGCGTTCATGCGCACCGACGCGTGGTGGCTGTCGCGCGCCACGCCGCCCGCGCAGATCCAGCATCAGTGGGTGCCGTACGACCAGATCTCGCGCAACCTGAAGCGCGCGCTGATTGCCTCCGAAGATTCGACCTTCGCGACCAACAACGGCTACGACGTCGATGCGATCCTGCAGGCGTGGGAGAAGAACAAGGCGCGCGGCAAGATTGTCGCGGGCGGTTCGACGATCACGCAGCAGCTCGCGCGCAACCTGTTCCTGTCGCGCGAGAAGAGCTACATCCGCAAGGGCCAGGAGCTCATCATCACGTGGATGCTCGAAGCGGTGCTCGACAAGGAGCGCATCTTCGAGATCTATCTGAATTCGATCGAGTGGGGCCGCGGCGTGTACGGCGCCGAGGCGGCCGCACGCTATTACTACAAGATCCCTGCGAGCCGGCTCGGCGCATGGCAGTCGGCGCGTCTCGCGGTGATGCTGCCGAAGCCGCGCTGGTTCGACGCGCATCGCGGTTCGGCCTACCAGGCGCAGCGCGCGGCGGTCATCGCGCGCCGCATGGGCGCGGCCGAGCTGCCGCAATCGGAGTGAACGGCGCGAGCGCGCCGTCGCATTGTCCGTTCCGTCGCCCGTGCGCCATTGGTGCGCTGCAGCGCATTCATGTCGCGCGCATTTCGGGCCACATCCTTTAGACGAATTCGTCTATTTCGCTTTACTGAGCAATGCCCGCGACCGTGTGGTTTTGTTTGCCGATATGGCACGAAATCCGCTTTTTTTAGTCACCACGGGTAAACGCGAAAGTCGCTGAAAGCAACGTGAAATGCAACGTTTCACGATTCGAAGCATTCCTGAAAGGTGTGCGCCGCACCCTCCGCCAGCCAAATATTTCAAAATTTTTCAAAGCTGACGGGCTCGCGTATATTGGCCAGCGCCTCGGCTTATCGGCCGCAATCGAGGCGGGGGGCGGCTTATCCGGCTGCTCGACACAAAAAACATCCGAGAGAAGGAAAGCAACGATGCCAGCGAGCAAAGCGAAGCTGTTGTTGGGGGTGGTGTTTTCTTCGCTGATTCTGACGGCCTGCAACGACGACGTGACATCGTCCGCTGCTGCGAGCGCCGACAATTCAGCCGATCCCGCCAGTCAGGTGGACAGGGCGTACAACGATCCCAATAGTTATTCGTCGAGCGCGAACGCGTCGCTCGACGCCTCCGCCGCGGTCGAAAAAGCGGCTGTCACGCATCACCAGATCACCCTGAACGGCAAGACGATCCGGTACACGGCCACGGCCGGCCACCTCGTCGCGCGCAATCCGCAGACCGGCGCGCCCGAAGCGTCGTTCTTCTACGTCGCCTACACGGCCGACAACCAGCCCGCGGCTAAGCGGCCCGTCACGTTCCTGTACAACGGCGGCCCGGGCTCGGCATCGGTATGGCTGCACCTCGGCTCGTTCGGCCCGCGCCGGATCCAGACGGGCGACCCGAATGCGAACACGTCGACGTTCCCGTTCGTCGACAACCAGGAAAGCCTGCTCGACACGACCGACCTCGTGTTCGTCGATGCGATCGGCACCGGCTTCTCCGAAGCGATCGCACCGAACACGAACCAGACGTTCTGGGGCGTCGACCAGGACGGCGGCGCGTTCCGCGATTTCGTCACGCGCTACCTCGCCGTGAACCAGCGCAGTGCTTCGCCGAAATACCTGTTCGGCGAATCGTACGGCACGCCGCGCACCGACGTGCTCGCGAACCTGCTGGAGACGGCCGGCGTGAAGCTCGACGGCGTCGTGCTGCAGTCGTCGATCCTGAACTACAACACGAACTGCGACATGGCGAGCGACTACATCGGCAACTCGAACAACGGATCGAGCCCGGTGAGCTGCGCGGGCTTCGTGCCGTCGTACGGGACCGTCGGCGCGTACTACCAGCTCGACAATCCGAACCCGTCGAGCCTGCCGCAGTACGCGGACCAGATGCGCCTGCTGACGGCCGGCAGCTACGCGCCCGCCGTGAACGCGTACCTCGCGAGCCATACGCCGCCGCCGCCGAACCTCGTCACGACGATGGTGAATTCGACCGGCGTGAAGCAGTCGCTGTGGAATGCGAACTTCAACGTGATCCCGACCTTCTTCGACAACAGCTTCCAGTTGTCGCTGGTGCCGGGCACGCTGATCGGCCGCTACGACGCGCGCGTGAACGTGCCCGTGTCGAGCCCGCTCGCGGCGGACGGCGATCCGTCGAGCTCGTTCATCACGAAGCCGTTCACCGACACGATCGGCAGCTACTTGCCGAACGAGCTGAAGTACACCGCGCAGTCGGCCTATTCGGTGAGCAGCAATGCGATCAACACGTGGGACTGGACGCACGACGGGCTCGCGATGCCCGACACGATCCCCGACCTGGCAGCGGCGCTGACGCTGAACCCGCAACTGAAGGTGCTGTCGCTGAACGGGTATCACGACATCGCGACGCCGTTCTACCAGACCGAGCTGGACCTCGCGCGGCTCGGAACCCAACCGAACCTGACGATCAAGGACTATCAGGGCGGACACATGGTCTATCTCGACGATACGTCGCGTCCGCAGGAGAAAGCCGACCTCGTGACCTTCTACAACGCGGCCGCGCACTGATGCTGCGCCGGGCCGGCGACGGGCGCCCGCGGTGGCGCCGTTCGCCGGCCGTCGACGACCTCATTCCAGACTGGAGCCTGATATGAAGAAACGTTTCATCGTCGTTGCCGCGGCGCTCGCTTGCGCCGGCGCCGCAGTATCCGTATCCACGTTCGCGCAGGCGAGCGACGCCGCCGCACCGGCGCGTGCGCGCCAGGCGCAGCTCGGCGATCCGTACGTGCCGCCGGCCGCTCGAAAGGCGACCGCCGGCACGCAGACGACGGGCGCCGCGCTGCATGCGCAGGTGGTGCGCAAGCTCGCGAGCCAGTTCAGCGCGGCCGATACGCAGAACACGGGTGCGATCACCGAATCGCAGGCGCGTGCGGCTGGCCTCGGCTATGTCGCGAACCACTTCCGGCAGATCGACGCGGGCGGCAGCGGCCGCGTGTCGTTCGCGGACGTGCAGCGCTACATGCAGGCACGCAGCACGAGCAGCCAGCAGTAAGCGCGGCGTATCGTGGGCAAACGGGGGCGGAACCTGCGACATGGCGGGTTCCGCCCCCGTGTTCATGGTGCGGCCGTTGCGTCGCACCTGCCGCCGGCATTTGCTGAATTCTCATTATCTGGACAACGCATTCAAATATTGGAGACGAGTGCGTGCGCTCCTACAATCCGAAGCACATCGACAGCTTCGGACCCACGCATCGCGCGGCGCCCGTCGCACACGGAGACACCTTCCATGAAGTTCGCCGGGCGCTTTACTCGGTGCATCGACCGCCGCCACGCCGCAGCACGGAACCCCGTTCCGGCGCCGCGCGAGCGGCTTCACCGATTCCGTTGAAGAAGCCCGTTCCATGACCAAGATGCCCGATTCCCTTACCCTCGACGCCCGGCGCGCGACGCCGGACGATGTATCGCTGACCGACAGCATCGGCGCGACCAGTACGCCGCTGGATCTCGCCGCGCAGCAGGCCGGCACGCAGACGCTGCTGCGCGGTCTCGCGATCCTCGAGGCGATCGCGAACGGCGCGCGCGACATGCGTGCGATCGGCGCGGCGCTCGGGACGACGCGCAGCACCACGCACCGTCTCGTCAGCAGCCTCGTGCAGGCGCGCTACCTGCGCCAGGTGCAGGGCGGCTACCTGCTCGGCCCGAAGCTGATCGAGCTCGGCACGATCGCGCTCGAGCAGATGCCGCTCACCGCGGTGGCGCGGCCGCATCTCGAAGCGCTCGCGGAAGCGACGCTCGACACGATCCACCTCGGCGTGCGCGACGGCGACGACGTGCTGTACATCGACAAGATTCCCGGCACGCGCGGCCTCGAGATGCGCTCGCGCGTCGGTCACCGGATGCCGCTCGCGTCGACCGGCATCGGCAAGGCGATGATGCTCGACCTCGATCCGGACCTGTGGCGCTCGCTGTTCGAAGCCGCGCGGCGCGCGCTGGCCGGCGTCAATTTCAAGCCCGACAACCGGCCCGAGACGAGCGCGTTCCTGCAGCGCATGGCCCACTACGCGGCCGGCGGCTATACGTTCGACCTCGAGGAAAACGAGGCGTCGATCCGCTGCGTGGCCGCACCGATCCGCGATGCGTCGGGCACGGTCGTCGCGGCCGTGTCGGTCGCAAGCACCATTCCGTACATGCCGCACGACCGGATGGACGAACTGATTCCACTCGTGCAGCGCGAAGCGCGAGCCATTTCCGCGGAACTGGGCTGGAGCCCGCCGCAGGGTACCCGCAGGATCAAACGATGAGCAATTCGACCCGGCCCGTTCCGGATGCCAGCTCCGCCACCCCGTCGCTGATCGCGCTCGACTGGGGCACGACGTCGCTGCGTGCTTACCTGTACGACGCGCACGGTGCGTTGCTCGACACGCGCAGCCGCGCGGCGGGCGTGATGCAGGTGCCGGGCGGCGGCCCGCGTGCGTTCGACGCCGTATTCGAGGAAGCGTGCGGCGACTGGCTCGACCGCACGCCGGGCCTGCCGGTGCTCGCCGCCGGGATGGTCGGCAGCGCGCAAGGCTGGCGCGAGGCGCCGTACGTTGCGGTGCCGGCCGGTGCCGACGCGCTCGTCGCGGGCCTCATCACGGTGACGACGTCGCGTGGCGCGACGGTCTCGATCGTGCCGGGCGTGATTGCGACGGGCGAACTGCCCGACGTGATGCGCGGCGAAGAAACGCAGATATTCGGTGCACTCGCGAGCGATCCGATGCTTGGCGCCGATCGTTCAGGGGTACTGATCGGCTTGCCGGGCACGCATGCGAAATGGGCGTGGGTGAAGGACGGGCTGATCGAACGTTTTCAGACCTTCATGACGGGCGAGCTGTTCGCGGTGTTGCGCGACCACACGATTCTCGGCCGCACGATGCGCGTGGGTGCCTCACCCGACCGCGCTGCGTTCTTGCGCGGCGTGTCGGTTGCACGCGGTGCGCAGCGCACGGGGTTGCTCGCGACGATTTTCAGCACGCGCACGCTCGGGCTGACCGACCGGCTTGCGCCCGATGCGCAGGGCGATTACCTGTCGGGCCTGCTGATCGGCCATGAGCTCAACGCGCTCGATGCGATGCTCGCGGAGCGCGGCGTCGCGCTCGCGGACCAGCCGTTGCTGCTGATCGGCGCCGCCGCTTTGTGTGCGCGCTACGTCGATGCGCTGCAGGTATTCGGCCACACGCACGCGCAGGTCGTCGCGCATGCAACCGAGCGTGGCCTGTGGCGGATCGCGTCGCGCGCCGGGCTCGTGAGCGCGGACGGCGAGCCCGTCTGCGCCAACCCATGAAACGATTGCAGAGGAATCCCTGATGTCGTCCGACCTTACGTTACCCGCGCCGTACGCGCCCCATGCAGCACTGATGCGCGCGTTCGACGCGTGCCCGCTGATCGCGATCATGCGCGGGATCATGCCCGCCGAAGCGGCCGACCACGGCCATGCGCTGTACGAAGCGGGCTTCCGGATCGTCGAGGTGCCGCTCAACTCGCCGGATCCGTTCGACAGCATCGCGGCGCTGCGGCGCGCGCTGCCCGACGACGCGATCGTCGGGGCGGGCACCGTGCTGCGTGCCGAGTACGTCGACCGTGTGCAGGATGCGGGCGGCGCGCTGATCGTGATGCCGCACAGCGACGCGGCCGTGATCCGCCGCGCCCGCGAGCGTGGCCTGGCGAGCGCGCCGGGCGTCGCGACGCCGACCGAAGCGTTCGCGGCACTCACGAACGGCGCCGACGTCCTGAAGATGTTCCCGGCCGAGCAACTGGGCGTGGTCGTCGTAAAGGCATGGCGCGCGGTGATCGACCGTGCGGTGCCGCTGATCCCGGTCGGCGGAATTTCGCCCGACAACATGGCGCCGTTCCTCGACGCGGGTGCGAACGGCTTCGGGCTCGGCTCGGCGCTGTTCCGGCCCGGCCAGTCGGCCGACACGACGGCGGCGAACGCACGCGCGTTCCAGGCCGGCTTGCGCGTCGCGCGCGGCGGAGCCGCATGATGCGCCGCCTCGCGGACAAGGTCGCGATGGTGACGGGCGCGGGCCGGGGCATCGGCGCCGCGATCGCCCGCGCATTCGTTCGCGAGGGCGCGGCCGTCGCGCTCGTCGATCTCGACTTCGCGCAGGTGCAGCACACGGCGGCCGCGATTGCGCGCGAATTCGACGGCGCGCGCGTGCTGCCGCTGCAGGCGGACGTCGCGCGGCAGGATGCGGTACGCGATGCGCTCGCGCAGACCGAGGCGGCATTCGGCCCGCTCGACGTGCTCGTGAACAACGCAGGCATCAACGTATTCGCCGATCCGCTGACGATGACCGACGACGACTGGCGCCGCTGCTTCGCGGTCGATCTCGACGGCGTGTGGCACGGGTGCCGCGCGGCGCTGGAGGGGATGGTCGAACGCGGTCGCGGCAGCATCGTGAACATCGCGTCGACGCACGCATTCCGGATCATCCCGGGCTGCTTTCCGTACCCGGTCGCGAAGCACGGCGTGCTCGGTCTCACGCGCGCGCTCGGCATCGAATACGCGGCGCGCAACGTGCGCGTGAACGCGATCGCACCGGGCTACATCGAGACGCAGCTCACGCGCGACTGGTGGGACGCGCAGCCCGATCCGGCTGCCGCGCGCGCCGAGACGCTCGCGCTGCAGCCGACGAAGCGCATCGGCCGGCCGGAGGAAGTCGCAATGACGGCCGTGTTCCTGGCGTCCGACGAGGCGCCGTTCATCAATGCCGCATGCATCACCGTCGACGGCGGGCGTGCGGCGCTGTACCACGACTGACGCAACGATTCGAAAGACCGCACGTGCGACGGCCGCGCGCACGCTGCGTCGAAACCAACAAGCGGCTGCATCCTGTTCGATGAAGACAAGGAGACACTGGAGATGAAACGCAGAACGTTCGTAACGCTGGCCGCCGCGGCCGCGGTGGTGATGGGGAGCCCGGTCGTGCACGCGGCCGACCCGGTCAAGATCGGCTTCCTGGTGAAGCAGCCGGAAGAGCCGTGGTTCCAGGACGAGTGGAAGTTCGCCGAGATGGCCGCGAAGCAGAAGGGCTTCACGCTCGTGAAGATCGGCGCGCCGTCCGGCGAGAAGGTGATGAGCGCGATCGACAACCTGTCGGCGCAGAAGGCGCAGGGCTTCATCATCTGCACGCCCGACGTGAAGCTCGGGCCGGGCATCGTCGCGAAGGCGAAGTCGCACAACCTGAAGATGATGACGGTCGACGACCGCCTCGTCGACGGCGCGGGCAAGCCGATCGAGGCCGTGCCGCACATGGGGATCTCCGCGTACAACATCGGCAAGCAGGTCGGCGACGGCATCGCGGCCGAGATCAAGAAGCGCGGCTGGGACATGAAGGACGTCGGCGCGATCGACATCACCTACGAGCAGTTGCCGACCGCGCATGACCGCACGAGCGGCGCGACCGATGCGCTGGTGGCCGCCGGCTTCCCGAAGGCGAACGTGATCGCGGCGCCGCAGGCGAAGACCGACACGGAAAACGCATTCAACGCGGCCAACATCGCGCTCACGAAGAACCCGCAGTTCAAGCACTGGGTGGCGTACGGCCTGAACGACGAGGCCGTGCTCGGCGCGGTACGCGCGGCCGAAGGGCGCGGCTTCAAGGCTGACAACATGATCGGCATCGGCATCGGCGGTTCCGATTCGGCGCTGAACGAGTTCAAGAAGCCGCAGCCGACGGGCTTCTACGGCACCGTGATCATCAGCCCGAAGCGCCACGGCGAGGAAACCTCGGACCTGATGTACACGTGGATCACGCAGGGCAAGGCACCGCCGGCGCTGACACTGACGACGGGCATGCTCGCGACGCGCGACAACGTGTCGAAGGTACGCGACGAGATGGGGCTTGCGTCGAAGTAAGCGGCCCGCCGGCTGCCGCGGCGATGCGGCGGCCGGCGGTCGATCGATTCCGGAAGTGGAGAGACGACGTGTCAGCGGCACTGCGTTTTGACAATATCGGCAAGGTATTTCCCGGCGTGCGCGCACTCGACGGCATTTCGTTCGACGTGCATGCGGGCGAGGTGCATGGCCTGATGGGCGAGAACGGCGCGGGCAAGTCGACGCTGCTGAAGATTCTCGGTGGCGAATACCAGCCCGACGCGGGCAGCGTGCTGGTCGACGGCCAGCCCGTGCAGTTCGCGAATGCGGCTGCGTCGATAGCGGCAGGCATCGCGGTGATTCACCAGGAGTTGCAATACGTGCCCGACCTGACGGTCGCGGAGAACCTGCTGCTCGGCCGCCTGCCGAACGCGTTCGGCTGGGTGAGGAAGCGCGAGGCGAAGCGCTACGTGCGCGAGCGGCTCGCGGCGATGGGCGTCGATCTCGATCCCGACGCGAAGCTCGGGCGGCTGTCGATCGCGCAGCGGCAGATGGTCGAGATCTGCAAGGCGCTGATGCGCAATGCGCGCGTGATCGCGCTCGACGAACCGACGAGTTCGCTGTCGCATCGCGAGACCGAGGTGCTGTTCAAGCTCGTCGACGACCTGCGCGCGCAGGGCCGTGCGCTGATCTACATCTCGCACCGGATGGACGAGATCTACCGGCTCTGCAATGCGTGCACGATCTTCCGCGACGGGCGCAAGATCGCGTCGCACGAATCGCTCGCCGACGTGCCGCGCGAACGGCTCGTCGCCGAGATGGTCGGGCGCGAGATTTCGGACATCTACCATTACGCGCCGCGCGCGCTCGGTGACGTGCGGTTCTCCGCCGAAGGCGTCGACGGCCATGCGCTGCGCGAACCGGCGAGCTTCTCGGTGCGCGCGGGCGAGATCGTCGGGTTCTTCGGGCTGGTCGGCGCGGGCCGCAGCGAGCTGATGAGGCTCGTGTACGGCGCGGACCACCGGCGCGCGGGCGTGCTGACGCTCGACGGCGCGCGCATCGACGTGAAGCGCACCGGCGACGCGATCCGCCACGGCATCGTGCTGTGCCCCGAGGACCGCAAGGAAGAAGGGATCATCGCAATCGCGTCGGTCGCGGAGAACATCAACATCAGCTGTCGCCGCCATTCGCTGCGCGCGGGGTTGTTCATCAACCGCAAGGCCGAAAACGAAACGGCCGACCGCTTCATCCAGCGGCTGAAGATCAAGACGCCGAACCGGCGCCAGAAGATCCGCTTCCTGTCGGGCGGCAACCAGCAGAAGGCGATCCTGTCGCGCTGGCTCGCGGAGCCCGACCTGAAGGTCGTGATCCTCGACGAGCCGACGCGCGGGATCGACGTCGGCGCGAAGCACGAGATCTACGACGTGATCTACCGGCTCGCGGAGCGCGGCTGCGCGATCGTGATGGTGTCGTCGGAACTGCCGGAAGTGCTCGGCGTGTCCGACCGCATCGTCGTGATGCGCGAAGGCCGGATCGCCGGCGAGTTGCCGCGCGAACAGGCGAACGAGCACGCGGTGCTGAGCCTCGCGCTGCCGCAGACGAGCGCGGTCGAGG
This sequence comes from Burkholderia sp. BCC1999, assembly GCF_905339975.1. NCBI lineage: Bacteria > Pseudomonadati > Pseudomonadota > Betaproteobacteria > Burkholderiales > Burkholderiaceae > Burkholderia > Burkholderia sp. BCC1999. The sequence continues at coordinate 81,266 of NZ_CAJPHP010000017.1, forward strand.
CGGCCTGACGTAGGCCCCGACATTCGAATCGAACACGCGCGGCGCGGGCCGCGCGATGCAGGAGCAGGAGACACCATCATGCAAGTCAACGAAAACCTTGCCAGCGCCGCCGTGAAGCCCACGGCCGACGCGCTGGTTCCGCAGCAGAGCGACCGCCAGAAGTGGTGGCAGCATCTGACCGAATACAGCCTGATCGCGATCTTCGCGGTGATGTTCATCACGATGTCGCTGACCGTCGATCACTTCTTCTCGATCGACAACATGCTCGGCCTCGCGCTGTCGATCTCGCAGATCGGCATGGTCGCGTGCACGATGATGTTCTGTCTCGCGTCGCGCGACTTCGACCTGTCGATCGGCTCAACCGTCGCGTTCTCCGGCGTGTTGTGCGCGATGGTGCTGAACGCGACCGACAACACGTTCGTCGCGATCATCGCGGCGGTCGCGGCCGGCGCCGCGATCGGCTTCGTGAACGGCGCGGTGATCGCGTACCTGCGCATCAACGCGCTGATTACGACGCTCGCGACGATGGAAATCGTGCGCGGGCTCGGCTTCATCGTGTCGAAAGGGCAGGCGGTCGGCGTGTCGTCGGACACCTTCATCGCGCTCGGCGGGTTGTCGATGTTCGGCGTGTCGCTGCCGATCTGGGTCACGCTGCTGTGCTTCATCGCGTTCGGCGTGCTGCTGAACCAGACCGTGTACGGCCGCAACACGCTCGCGATCGGCGGCAATCCCGAGGCATCGCGACTCGCGGGGATCAACGTCGAACGGACGCGCGTGTACATCTTCCTGATCCAGGGCGCGGTGACGGCGCTCGCGGGCGTGATCCTCGCATCGCGCATCACGTCGGGCCAGCCGAACGCCGCGCAGGGTTTCGAGCTGAATGTGATCTCCGCCTGCGTGCTCGGCGGCGTGTCGCTGATGGGCGGTCGCGCGACGATCTCCGGCGTCGTGATCGGCGTGCTGATCATGGGCACCGTCGAGAACGTGATGAACCTGCTGAACATCGACGCGTTCTACCAGTACCTGGTGCGCGGTGCGATCCTGCTCGCGGCCGTGCTGCTCGACCAGCTGAAGAACCGCGGCGTACGCGACTGACCGACCTGTTTCCACGGAGACGAACCGCATGACCATCGACACTTCCGCGTCCGGCCCGCAGGCAGCGAGCCTCGAGCGCTACGCACGCTACCCGAGCCTCGAGGATCGCGCGGTGCTGATCACGGGCGGCGCGACCGGCATCGGCGCGGCGTTCGTCGATCACTTCGCCGCGCAGGGCGCACGCGTCGCGTTCGTCGACCTCGACGCGGCCGCCGGCGCCGCGCTGGCGGACAGCCTTGCGCATGTGTCGCACGTACGTCACGCACCGCTGTTCATCCAGTGCGACCTGACCGACATCGACGCGCTGCGCCATGCGATCGACGCGATCCGTGCGCGTATCGGCGCGATCGCGGTGCTCGTGAACAACGCGGCGAACGACACGCGCCATGCGATCGGCGACGTGACGCCCGATTCGTTCGACGCGGGCATCGCGGTGAACCTGCGCCACCAGTTCTTCGCCGCGCAGGCGGTGATCGACGACATGAAGCAGCAGGGCGGCGGCGCGATCATCAATCTCGGTTCGATCAGCTGGATGCTGAAGAACGGCGGCTATCCCGTCTACGTGATGGCGAAGGCGGCTGTGCAGGGCCTGACGCGCGGTCTCGCGCGCGACCTCGGCCCGTTTGGCATCCGCGTGAATTCGCTGGTGCCGGGCTGGGTGATGACCGACAAGCAGCGCCGGCTGTGGCTCGACGACGCGGGCCGTGCGTCGATCAAGGCTGGCCAGTGCATCGACGCCGAACTGCTGCCGGCCGACCTCGCACGGATGGCGCTGTTTCTCGCGGCCGACGACAGCCGGATGATCACCGCGCAGGACGTGATCGTCGACGGCGGCTGGGCCTGACCGTTCGCACCGAACTGCATCGTTTCTTCGACGAAGGAAAGGAGTTCACCATGACCGCCACGTCCTCGCGCGCATCGACGTCCACCAGCCAGTCGCGCCGCGCGCGCCTGGCCGCCGCCGCGCAGCCGGTCAGCCCCGGCCCGCAGACGGCCGCCTTCGCGCAGGGCGTCGGCGCCGCGCATGCGGCCGCCGTGACGCTGTCGAACGCGTCGCTGCGGCTCGACGTGCTGCCGCACCTCGGCGGCGGCATCGCGCGCTTCGACTGGCGCGGCGACAACGGCGCGCTGATGCCGGTGTTCCGCCGCTGCGAACACCCGGAGGCCGCGACGGACCCGAACGAGCTCGCGTGTTATCCGCTGCTGCCTTACTCGAACCGGATCGGCGACGGGCGGTTCGAGTGCGATGGACGCAAGGTCGCGGTGCCGCGCAATCGCCGCGACGAGCCGCTGCCGATCCACGGCGACGGCTGGCTCGCGCCGTGGCAGGTGGACGATGCGACCGACACGACGCTGCAGTTGTCGCTCGATCGCACCGGCGGTGCGCCGTATGCGTTCCGCGCGATCCAGTCGTTCGAACTCGACGACGCGACGCTGTCGATCGCGCTGACGATCGAGAACGCGGGGCGCGCACGGCTGCCGTTCGGTCTCGGCGTGCATCCGTTCCTCGTGCGCGACGCCGTGACCGAACTGGCCGCGGCGGCTGGCGGGCTGTGGCTGTCGGGCGCCGATTTCCTGCCGGTGCGGCACGTGAGCGTGCCGCCGGCCTGGCAGTTCGGCGTCGCGTATCCGCTGCCGGCCGCGCTCGTCAATCACGCGTTCACCGGCTGGGGCGGCCACGCGACGGTGAGCTGGCCGCGCCGCGGGCTGTCGCTGACGGTCGCGGCCGACGCCGACGCGTACGTGCTCTACACGCCGCCGGGCGAGGATTTCTTCTGCTTCGAGCCGGTCGATCATCCGATCAATGCGGTGAACCTGCCGGGCGGCGCGACCGCGCACGGGATGACGCTGCTCGCGCCCGGCGAGCGGCTGACGCGGCGGTTCGCGTTCACCGTCGAGCGTGCCGATGCACGCGGTAATGCCGCGACACGCGAGGGACGCCGGCGACGCGGGTAAAATACGCGGTCTACCAACGGTTTGCCGCGAGTACCCGCCATGTCTTCCCCGCTTACTTTCATTGAATCGCTGCGCGCCGCGTGGCAGCGCACGAATTCGCTGCTGTGCGTCGGCCTCGATCCCGAGCCGTCGCGTTTCCCCGTGCAGTTCGACGGCCAGCCCGACGCGATCTTCGAATTCTGCCGGCAGATCGTCGACGCGACCGCGCAATACGCGAGCGCGTTCAAGCCGCAGATCGCCTACTTCGCCGCGCATCGCGCGGAAGACCAGCTCGAGCGCCTGATCGCGCACATCCACCTCCAGCATCCGGGCCTGCCCGTGATCCTCGACGCGAAGCGCGGCGACATCGGCAGCACGGCCGAGCAGTACGCGCGCGAAGCGTTCGAGCGCTATCGCGCGGACGCCGTCACGGTGAACCCGTACATGGGCTACGACTCGGTCGAGCCGTACTTCGAGCACGATGGCAAGGGCGTGATCGTGCTGTGCCGCACGTCGAACCCGGGCGGTTCCGATCTCCAGTTCCTCGAAACGGGCGGCCGCCCGCTGTACCAGGTCGTGGCCGACCTCGCGGCGAACAAGTGGAACGCGAAGAACGGCCAGCTCGGCCTCGTGGTCGGCGCGACGTTCCCGAAGGAAATCGAGATCGTGCGCGGGATCGTCGGCGACATGCCGCTGCTGATTCCCGGCATCGGCGCGCAGGGCGGTGACGTGCAGGCGACCGTCAACGCGGGACGCACGGCCGACGGCACCGGCATGATGGTCAACTCGTCGCGCGCGATCCTGTACGCGAGCAAGGGCGAGGATTTCGCCGAAGCCGCGGCGCTCGCCGCGCAGAAGACGCGCGATACGATCAACGCGCATCGCTGATCGCGGTTGGTGACGGCTGCCCGCACGGGCGGCCGGCTCCGGCAGGCCCGCGTTCGCGGGCCGGTGTCGCTTTCTTCGCTTTACCCCCTCCGTTTCCCCGCCGCACTGACGCGCACGGGCAACTTCCCGTCGCTTCCGCACTGCATGCCCGCGCGCCAATCGCGCGATGCTCCCGCTTGTCATCGATCTGTAACGAAACTGTCAAGAAAGGGAGTGACGCCATGCCCAAGCTTTCCCGACGTTTTCTGAGCGCGCTTGCCGCATCGCTGTGCATGAGCTTCGCCCACGCGGCGGACCTGTCGCACTGGCCGGCCGATAGCGCGAAGGCGCTGAACGCGATGATCGCCGCACACGCGCACCGCGGCGACTACGCGGTATTCGACGCCGACAACACGACCTACCGCTACGACCTCGAGGAGTCGCTGCTGCCGTACCTCGAGAACCGCGGCGTGCTGACGCGCGACACGCTCGACCCGTCGCTGAAGCTGATCCCGTTCAAGGATTCCGCCGACTACAAGGAATCGCTGACGAGCTATTACTACCGGCTCTGCGAGATCGACGATCTCGTCTGCTACCCGTGGATCGCGCAGGCGTTCGCCGGGCAGTCGCTCGCCGACCTGAAGCGCCACGTCGACGCGATGCTCGCCGACGGCAAGCCGATCCCGATCCGCTACTGGCAGGGCGACAAGGTGGTCGACGGCACGGTGAACCCGCCGCGCTTCTTTCGCGGGATGCAGGAGCTGTACAACGCGCTGCGCGAGAACGGCATCGAGGTCTACGTGATGACGGCCGCGCACGAGGAGCTCGCGCGGCTCGTGCTGTCCGACCCGAAGTACGGCTACAACGTGAAGCCGCAGAACGTGATCGGTGTGACGACGCTGCTGCGCAACCCGGCGACCGGCGCGCTGACCACGTCGCGACTGCAGATCAAGGCCGGCAAGTACGACGAGGCGGCGAACCGCGGCCTGGTGATCACGCCGTTCCTGATGAACCCGATGACGTGGTACGAAGGCAAGCTCGGCTCGATCGTCGGCTGGATCGACCAGTGGAAGAAGCCGGTGCTCGTCGCCGGCGACACGCCGACGTCCGACGGCTACATGCTGCTGAATGCGACCGACGTCGCGCGCGGCGGCGTGCGCGTGTGGGTCAACAAGAAGGACAAGCAGATGGCGCAGATCCGCACGTGGTCGGACGAATCGGCCGCGAAGCAGAAGTCGCTCGGCCTGCCGGTGACGGCGGACAAGAACTGGATCGTCGTGAAGCCCGACGCGATTCAGTAAGCGGGCAAGCGGGGCGCGTCACGCGCCCCGGCCCGATCAGCCTTCGCGTTCGTCGAGCAGCTTCAGCAGCCCGCGCAGCGCATGCGCGGCTGCCTGCGTGCGGATCTGCTCGCGGTCGCCCTTGAACACGAGCGTCTCGACGTCGGTATGCAGCCGGTTGCTCCAGCCGAACGACACGGTGCCGACCGGCTTCTTCTCGCTGCCACCGGCCGGGCCCGCGATGCCCGTGACGGACAGCGCGACCTGCGCGCGGCTGTTGCGCAGTGCGCCTTCGGCCATCGCGCGCGCGACGGGCTCGCTGACGGCGCCGTGCTTGTCGATCAGGTCGGGCGGCACGCCGATCATCTCGATCTTGGCCTGGTTCGAGTACGTGACGAAGCCGCGCTCGAACCACTGGCTGCTGCCGGAGATGTCGGTGATCGCCGCGGCGATCATGCCGCCGGTGCAGGATTCGGCGGTGGCGAGCGTGAGGTGCTCGTCACGCAGCTTGTTGCCTGCGCGGATCGCAAGCTGATGGACGACGGAATCGGTTGGCATGCGCGTGGGGAAACGGGAGTCGGGAAATCGGTCAGCCGACGACGGAGCGCCACAGGGCGATCACGAGCAGCGTCATGAACGCGGCGACCAGGTCGTCGACCATGATGCCGGGCCCGCCCTTCAGGCGGCGGTCGAAATAGCGGATCGGCGGCGGCTTGAGCATGTCGAAGAAGCGGAATGCGACGAACGCCCACAGCTGGCCGATGAAGGTCGCGGGCGTGACGAACAACATCACGAGCCAGATCGCGACGATCTCGTCCCAGACCACGGCGCCCGGATCGGACGTGCCCATCTTCTTCGCAGTGAAACCGGTGATCCACGTGCCCGCCACGAAGCCGACGGCGATCAGCGCCCACCATTCGGGCACCGTCAGGTAGCGGTTGAGCAGGACGAAACTGAGCCAGCCGAACAGCGAGCCGAACGTGCCGGGCATGATCGGCGCGAGCCCGCTGCCGAAGCCGAGCGACACGATGTGCGCCGGGTGCGACAGCATGAAGCGCGCGGTCGCGCGCTGCGGCGCATCGGGTGCGGCGCCGGTCTCGGCCGCGGCGTGCGCGGGCGTCGGGTCAGTCTGCATGGAAGTGATCGAAGCCGTGCAACGTGAGAGCGAGGGGCGCGCCGGCGGCGTCGTGCCACGTGATCGCGGGTTGCGCCGACGGCGCGGACAACGCGCGTATTGTACCGATTCGCGTGACCGGCACGCCGGCCGTCGCGCCGGCCGCCTCGACCGCCGCGCGGGCCGCGGCCGGCGCGGTGAAGCACAGTTCGTAGTCGTCGCCGCCCGCCAGCGTGCAGCGGCGCTGCACGTCGGGCGACAGCGTCGCGAGCGCGGCCGAGCGTGGCACCGCGTCGGCGTCGATCTCGGCGCGCACGTTCGAGCGCGTCAGGATGTGCTGCAGGTCGCCGGCGAGACCGTCGGAAAGGTCGAGCGCCGCGTGCGCGACGCCGGCAAGCGCCAGGCCGAGCGCGATGCGCGGTTCGGGCCGCTCGAGCGCGCGCCGGAACGCGGCCGCTTCGTCCGCGCCGGCCGCCCATTCGCCGCGCGCGACGCCGAGGCCCGCGCGTGCATCGCCGAGCGTGCCGGACACCCACACGTCGTCGCCGTCGCGCGCGGCGTCGCGCCGCAGCGCCGCGTCGGGCGCGACTTCGCCGAATACGGTCACGCACAGGTTCAGCGGCCCGCTCGTCGTGTCGCCGCCGATCAGCTCGCAGCCGTAGCGCTCGGCGAGCGCGAACAGCCCGTTGCTGAAGGCCTCGAGCCACGCCGCGTCGGCGCGCGGCAGCGCGCACGCGAGCGTGAATGCGCGCGGCTCGGCGCCCATCGCCGCGAGGTCGGACAGGTTGACCGCGAGCGTCTTGTGGCCGAGCGCGTCGGGCGTGACATCGGGGAAGAAGTGGCGGCCCTCCACCAGCATATCCGTCGAAATGGCCAGCAATTTCCCGGATCGGGGCGTGATCAGCGCGCAATCGTCGCCGATGCCGAGCGTCGACGCGCGGGCGCCCTGCGCGGCGCGGCGCGTGAAGAAGCGTTCGATCAGCGAAAACTCGGAAAGGGCGGCTGGCACGGCGGGTAATCCGAAACGATTGAAGGAACGGCATTGTACGAGGCAAGCGGCTGCGTTCCTGCGCCGTTCTGCCCATTTTTGTCGCGGCTGTTGCACCCGAATCGCCGGTCTGGCGGCAGATGATTGGCGCTACAATGCCGTCGAACAGTTATTCTAATCCGCCCGCCACGAGACACATGTCTACTCAAGCCTCCTCCAAAGCCAAGCTCCGCGAAGCCGCGCTCGACTATCACGAATTCCCGACCCCCGGGAAAATCGCGATCGCCCCGACCAAGCAGATGATCAACCAGCGCGACCTCGCGCTCGCGTATTCGCCCGGCGTGGCGTACGCGTGCGAGGAGATCGTCGAGAATCCGCTCAACGCGGCGCGCTTCACCGCGCGCAGCAACCTGGTCGGCGTCGTCACGAACGGCACGGCGGTGCTCGGTCTCGGCAACATCGGCCCGCTCGCGTCGAAGCCGGTGATGGAAGGCAAGGCCGTACTCTTCAAGAAGTTCGCGGGCATCGACGTGTTCGACATCGAGCTGAACGAGTCGGACCCGCACAAGCTCGTCGACGTGATCGCCGCGCTGGAGCCGACCTTCGGCGGGATCAACCTGGAAGACATCAAGGCGCCCGACTGCTTCATCGTCGAGCGCGAGTGCCGCAAGCGGATGAAGATCCCGGTGTTCCACGACGACCAGCACGGCACCGCGATCGTCGTGGCCGCGGCCGTCACGAACGGCCTGAAGGTCGTCAACAAGGACATCAAGAAGGTCAAGCTCGTCGCCTCCGGCGCGGGTGCGGCCGCGCTCGCGTGTCTCGACCTGCTGGTCGACATCGGCCTGCCGCTCGAGAACATCACGGTGACCGACCTGGCCGGCGTGGTCTACAAGGGCCGCACCGAGCTGATGGATCCGGACAAGGAGCGTTTCGCGCGCGAAACCGACGCCCGGACGCTGGCCGAAGTGATCGACGGCGCGGACATCTTCCTCGGCCTGTCGGCTGCCGGCGTGCTGAAGCCGGAGATGGTGAAGGGCATGGCCGAGCGCCCGCTGATCCTCGCGCTCGCGAACCCGACGCCGGAAATCCTGCCGGAAGCGGCGCTCGAAGTGCGCCCCGACGCGATTCTTGCGACCGGCCGCACGGATTACCCGAACCAGGTCAACAACGTCCTGTGCTTCCCGTTCATCTTCCGCGGCGCGCTCGACGTCGGCGCGACGACGATCACGCGTGAAATGGAGATCGCGGCCGTCAACGCGATCGCCGAGCTCGCGCAGCACGAGCAGAGCGACATCGTCGCGACCGCGTACGGCATCCAGGATCTGTCGTTCGGGCCCGAATACCTGATCCCGAAGCCGTTCGATCCGCGCCTGATCGTGAAGATCGCGCCGGCCGTCGCACAGGCGGCGATGGACGGTGGCGTCGCGACGCGCCCGATCGAGGACATGGAGGCGTACCGCGTCCACCTGCAGCAGTTCGTGTATCACAGCGGCACGACGATGAAGCCGATCTTCCAGATCGCGCGCGCCGCGCAGGAAGAGAAGAAGCGTGTCGTGTTCGCGGAAGGCGAAGAAGAGCGCGTGTTGCGTGCCGTTCAGATCATCGTCGACGAGAAACTGGCCAAGCCGATCCTGATCGGTCGCCCGTCGGTGATCGAGCACCGTATCCAGCGCTACGGCCTGCGCCTGAATCCGGGCGTCGACTTCACGGTCGTCAACACCGAGCACGACGAGCGCTACCGCGATTTCTGGCAGACGTATTACAAGCTGATGGCGCGCAAGGGCATCAGCGAGCAGCTCGCGCGCGTCGAAATGCGCCGCCGCACGACGCTGATCGGCGCGATGCTGGTGAAGAAGGGCGAAGCGGACGGGATGATCTGCGGCACGATCAGCACCACGCACCGTCACCTGCACTTCATCGACCAGGTGATCGGCAAGCGCCCGGGCTGCAGCGTGTACGCGGCGATGAACGGCCTCGTGCTGCCGGGCCGCCAGATTTTCCTCGTCGATACGCACGTGAACGTCGATCCGACCCCGGAGCAACTGGCCGAGATCACGATCATGGCGGCGGAAGAAGTGCGCCGTTTCGGCATCGAGCCGAAGGTCGCGCTGCTGTCGCACTCGAATTTCGGCACGAGCAATGCGCCTTCGGCGAAGAAGATGCGCGATACGCTCGCGATCCTGCAGGAACGCGCGCCGGAGCTGAAGGTCGACGGCGAGATGCACGGCGACGTCGCGCTCGACGCGGCGCTGCGCAAGGAAATCCTGCCGGAATCGACGCTGGAAGGCGAAGCGAACCTGCTGATCCTGCCGAACATCGACGCCGCGAACATCGCGTACAACCTGCTGAAGACGGCCGCCGGCAACAACATCGCGATCGGGCCGATCCTGCTGGGCGCCGCGCAGCCGGTGCACGTGCTGACCGAATCGGCGACCGTTCGCCGCATCGTCAACATGGCGGCGCTGCTGGTCGCCGACGTGAACGCCACGCGCTGAGCCAAAACGAACGCGCCAGGCCGGTCGAACCGGCGTGGCGCGTCGGGAAAATTGTAAACAAAAGAAAAAAGAGGCGTGCCCGCAATGGGCACGCCGCGGGTAGGGCGCAAACGCGCTTCCCTCAAGGCAACAGCAGCATCTCTCCACTCCTGGTAACGAGCGAGGCAAGGAGGCAGGTCTTGCCATAAGAGAGATGCCGCCTTTATTTTATCCTATGTAAGATAAATGTAGTGTGATTTCGGTAAAAAATGCACAATTCCGGGTATCACGACGCTTTCGATTCCCAAACGGACATTGATTCGCGCGGCCAATAACGCTACGCTAACGCCTTTGTTGGTCGTCAACTACTTGATTTAACAGCGGGAACCCTGGTTCATGGCACGCAAGTGGCTCCGCAACGGCGCGCTCGCGTCCGTATTCGCGATGTTCGCGATGGGTATCGTCGGCACGCCGACGGGCAGTCTGGTTTCCGCCGCTTACGCACGGGAGGCCGTTCCGGCCGACGTGGCCGCCAGCGGGCTCGATACGATTCCGACTGCCAGTCTTCCGCGCGAGGCCGTGACCACGCTGGGCCTGATCGGCGCGGGCGGCCCCTATCCGTACGAGAAAGACGGCGTCGTATTCGGCAACCGCGAGCGGATCCTGCCGAAGGCGAAGCGCGGCTACTACCATGAGTACACGGTGCCGACGCCGCGTGCCCGCAATCGTGGGGCGCGCCGGATCGTCTGTGGCGGGCCCTTGCGCCGGATCGACAACTGTTATTACACGGGCGACCACTACAACAGTTTTAAACGTATTGTTGAATGACTTCGGGACGAATGGCATGAGCGACTCCATCTACGCGCACGATACGGCGGCGGCGGAACTGTTCGCAGCCGGCGACGGCAATCTGTTTCAGCGCGTGATTCAACTGCACGCGGCGGCACAGGCTGGCAGCACGCCGGAGCAACAGGAAGCCGAGCCCGGGCTTTCATCGAACGAGGAGCCTATGAGCCTTTTCACGACCGTGCGACCCAATCTCGTGCAGTCGATCCGCGCGTTCCGCGTGCAGGATCTCGCCGACGAAGCCACCCGGCTCGGCCAGCACTTCCTGTTCGCGTATTGCGGCGCCGCGCAGTCGAAGCAGGAAGTGATGGAAACGATCGCGACGTCGTTCCTGTTTCCGAAGCATTTCGGGAAGAACTACGACGCGCTGTACGACTGCCTGACCGACCTCGTCGCGAAGGCCGGCGCGCAGCCCGGTTTCGTGATCGTCCTCGAAGGGCTGCCGATCGCGCAGAAATTCGACAAGGAAGGGCGCGAGACGCTGCTCGACGTGTTCCGCGAGGCGGCCGAGTTCTGGGCCGAGCGCAAGGTCGCATTCCGCGTGTTCTACTCGTTCGCGTAAGCACGCATCGGCCTGCGGCCGATCCGGCAAGAAGCCCGCCTCGAGCGGGCTTTTTTGCGTCTGCGCGACGCGTACGGTGCGCCCGTCGCTTGCCGACATCGGCCTTTCATCTGGCGCCATTTTTCGAGACAATCGCGGTCGGCCCGGCTGCGGCAGCCGCCGCACCGGGTGCGTACAACAAACATCGAGAGAGGGCTGTCTTCCCATGAATATTTCCCGTTCCGCACGCGCCGTCGTGCTGCCCCTGCTGGTCGCGGCCGGCGCCGTGCATGCCGCGCCGCTGACGCCCGAGCAGACCGTCGACCTTTACATCGGCGCACTCGTCAACGGCGACGTGTCGAAAGCCCGCGAATTCAACGATGCGGTTCGCGCGAGTTACAGCGGCAAGGACGCGCTCGACATCGAGCGGCTGTCGACGATGGGCGAGTCGATGCGCAAGGACATGGCCGACGGGATACTGGAGCCGATGCCGCCGAAGGCGAGTGCCGCGTTGCGTCCGTCGGTCGAGAGCATGGCCGCCGCTTATCAGCGCGCGCTCAACCGCTCGGCATGCAAGACGACCGGGTCGTCGCAGCGACCGAACCCGTACGTCAAGGGCGCGACGATCGCGACGGTCGAATTTGCTTGCCGCGTGGCCGATGCGGGGCCGGGCGCGAAGGCGCTGGAGGTGAGGCTGGGGCCGAATCGGCGTGCGAAGAGCGAGGCGGCGCGCATTGCGTCGTTCAAGACGATCTTCACGGGCATCGCGCAGGTGCTGGACGATGCACCGGTGACGCACCCGGTGACGGGCAAGATCGACATTTACAGCCTCGAGGAAGGCGGCTGGACGACCGGTAGCCCGGGAGACGTGCTGACGCCGGTGGTCGAGGCGTTGTCCGATTCGATGCCGCACGGCGCGTCGAGCGACAAGTAACGTGCGATAAACCGCGGCGTCAGCGTCGCGTGCGAGCGGGGTAGGGCCGTGCCGCGTCGCGGCGGCACACCCTGCTCGTTACCACCCGCCCCAACGCGCGGCCAACGCCGCGAGCACGGCCGCACCGGCCGTCTCGGTGCGCAGTACGCGCGGCCCGAGCGACAACGCGGTGAATCCGCGGGCGCGCGCCGCGTTTTCCTCGTCGGGCGACAGCCCGCCTTCGGGGCCGATCAGCAGCGTCACGGTGGCCGCGGGCGGCGCGTCGGGCAGCGACGCAAACGGGATGCTTGCACGCGGCGACAGCAGCAGCCGCAGCTCGCCGTCGGCCGGCGTGGCAGGCAGCGTGTCGAGCCACGCGTGGAAGCTGGCGACGGGCGCAACCTCGGGTACACGGTTGCGTCCGCACTGTTCGCACGACGCACGCACGACGCCGCGCCAGTGTGCGACGCGCTTGTCCGCGCGTTCGCCGGACAGCTTCACGACGCCGCGCGCGGTCGACAGCGGCACGACCGCCGCGACGCCGAGCTCGACGGCTTTCTCGATCACCCAGTCCATCTTGTCGCCGCCGGCGATACCTTGCGCGAGCGTCACGCGGTAGGGCGGTTCGGCTTCGGCCGGTTCGAACGTGTCGATCCGTGCGATCGCGCTGCGCTTGTCGATCTCGACGAGCCGCGCGCGGTACTGGCCGCCGCTGCCGTCGAACAGCGCGAGCACGTCGCCGGGCTGCAGGCGCAGCACCTGTGCGTGGCGTGCGACGTCGGCCGGCAATGCGAGCGTGGCGTCGGCGCGCAATGCGGCGTCGACGAAAAAGCGCGGCACGGCCGCGGTGGTGGTGGCTTCGTTCATGCGTGTTGCGGTGTCGGTCATGCGTGGAGACGGTGTCCGAGCGCCCATCGGTAGCCGTCGAGATCCTCGATCTGCGCGAAGCGGTCGCCCCAGAACTGGTCCTGCGGCGCGCTCAGCGATTTCGCGCCCGCGTCGAGCGCGCGCTGCCAGGTGGCGTCGACGTCGTCGACATACAGATAGAACGATTGCGGTGCGGTCGTGTTCGCGCTTTTCGGCGTGAGCGCGGTCGAGCCGAACGCGCCTTCGGGCGCGAACATCACGATCAGCTGGCCGCGGTAGGTCATCTCGACGTGCATGATCGCGCCGTCCTCGTCGTGCACGTCGCGCAGTTCGAAGCCGAAGGCGGTCTTGAAGAAATCGATGGCCGCGCGCGCGTTGCGCACGGCCAGGTAGGGTGTCAACCAAGGCACGTTGGCCGGACGTGGATCGGTCATGAAAATCTCCTGTGGGACCAGGTGGGCGCGGCATCCGGGTCGCTCCGGTTCCGTGCTTCGCACGGCGAACCATGCAGGACCTCGACGGAAAAACGGAACGATGCGGCCGACCGGACGTTCAGCGGCGAACGCCCAGTGTATCGCGCAGCGCGCACGGCAGGGCAAAGAGGGACGCATGCAGCCGCGCATCGTAGTAGCGCAGGCCGTGGACGCGGCGGGCCGCGAGCCGTTCGTCGATGTCGTGCGCGAACAGCGCGGCCGCGTCGAGCGTGTCGCTCGCGATCACCATCAGCCACTGCGAGCCGTACAGCGGCACGTGCGCGGACAACGGATCGACGACCGCAAAGCTCGCGCGCAGGTCGTCGAGCAGCGCGGCGATGCGCGACGCGTGGAACACCGGCGAACCGAGATGCATCGAGATCGCGCCGCACGGCGTGAGAATGCGCTTGAGCCGCGCGTAGAACGCACGCGTATAAAGGCCGGCCGCCGGCGAATCGGGCGGCGTGAGGTCGAACACGACGAGGTCGAAATGCTCGACGGTCGACTCGACGAAGTGCGCGGCGTCGCCGATCACGACCTCGACACGCGGGTCGTCGAGCGCGCCCTGGTGCACGTCGTCGAGGTAGCGGCGCGCCATCCCGATCACTTCGTCGTCGAGCTCGGCGATCACGATCCGCTCGATGCACGCGTGCTTGAGCAACTGGCGTGCCGCGCCGCCGTCGCCGCCGCCGAGCACGAGCGCCTTCTTCGGCGACGGGTGCGCGAGCGCGGCCGGGTGCGTCATGCACTCGTGATAGACGTATTCGTCCCCGACCGACGTCATCGGCCGGCCGTCCAGCGTGAACAGGCGGCCGAGCTGCGGCGTTTCCCAGACTTCGATCTGCTGGTGCGGGGACGCGACGTGCGCGAGCCGCCGGGCATTCGGGAAGCCGTAGGTGGCGTGGGGCGTAGGGTGAAAGAGAAGCGTGGTGCTCACGGGCGGGCCTTCGGGGCAGGCAGTTCCGACGTCTGAATTATAGGAGGCGGGCGGTTTGACGGAAAACCGTGCCGGAACACTACGCGCCGACAAGGGAAATGTCAGCCCATCTGTTAAAATGACGAGCTTTGCAGCCCCGTCCGTAGGCTCCGTCCGCTTCGCGTCCGTCAGGCGCCGCACCGCGCGCCGGGAACGATTGACGCTCGAGCTTCCGGATGCCGCCGTGCCCCCGTTTCCTCGACTCGTTCTCCGGACTCGACATGACGACTTCGTCTCCCGCCTCCACCACCCTGATGGCCAACGCGATCCGTGCGCTCGCGATGGACGCCGTCCAGCAAGCGAACTCCGGCCACCCCGGCATGCCGATGGGCATGGCCGAAATCGGCGTCGCGCTCTGGTCGCGCCATCTGAAGCACAACCCGACGAACCCGCACTGGGCCGACCGTGACCGCTTCGTGCTGTCGAACGGCCATGGCTCGATGCTGCTGTACTCGCTGCTGCACCTGACCGGCTACGACCTGCCGATCGAAGAGCTGAAGAACTTCCGCCAGCTGCACTCGAAGACGCCGGGCCACCCGGAATACGGCATCACGCCGGGCGTCGAGACGACCACCGGCCCGCTCGGCCAGGGCCTCGCGAACGCGGTCGGCATGGCGCTCGGCGAAGCGCTGATGGCCGACGAGTTCAACCGTGACGGCGCGAAGATCGTCGATCACCACACGTACGTGTTCCTCGGCGACGGCTGCCTGATGGAAGGCATCTCGCACGAAGCCTGCTCGCTCGCGGGCACGCTGAAGCTGAACAAGCTGATCGCGCTGTACGACGACAACGGCATCTCGATCGACGGCGACGTCGTGAACTGGTTCCACGACGATACCCCGAAGCGTTTCGAAGCCTACGGCTGGAACGTGATCCCGAACGTGAACGGCCATGACGTCGACGCGGTCGACGCGGCCATCGCGAAGGCGAAGCTGTCGGACAAGCCGACGATGATCTGCTGCAAGACGGTGATCGGCCAGGGCGCGGCCACCAAGGCGGGCGGCCACGACGTGCACGGCGCGGCGCTCGGCGCGGAAGAAATCGCGAAGACGCGCGAAGCGCTCGGCTGGAAGTGGGAGCCGTTCGTGATTCCGCAGGAAGTCTACGCGGCATGGGACGCGAAGGAAGCCGGCAAGCGCGCTGAAACCGAATGGGACGCGACGTTCGCTGCCTATCGCGCCAAGTTCCCGGCAGAAGCCGCCGAATTCGAGCGCCGGATGGCGAACAAGCTGCCGGCCGACTGGGCGCAGAAGGCTGCGGCGATCATCGCCGGCGCGAACGAGCGCGGCGAGACGGTGGCGACCCGCAAGGCGTCGCAGCAGGCGATCGAAGGCCTGGCTGCCGCGCTGCCCGAACTGCTCGGCGGCTCGGCCGACCTGACCGGCTCGAACCTGACCAACTGGAAGGCGTCGAAGGCCGTCCGCGCGAATCCGGAAGGCCCGGGCGTCGTGCTGGGCAACCACATCAACTACGGCGTGCGCGAATTCGGCATGAGCGCCGCGATCAACGGCCTCGCACTGCACGGCGGCCACAAGCCGTTCGGCGGCACGTTCCTGACGTTCTCCGACTACAGCCGCAACGCGCTGCGCGTGGCCGCGCTGATGAAGGTGCCGTCGATCTTCGTGTTCACGCACGATTCGATCGGCCTCGGCGAAGACGGCCCGACGCACCAGTCGATCGAGCACGTGTCGAGTCTGCGCCTGATCCCGAACCACGACGTGTGGCGTCCGGCCGACACGGTCGAGACGGCCGTCGCGTGGACCCACGCGATTGCGGCCGACCGTCCGTCGAGCCTGATCTTCAGCCGCCAGAACCTCGCATTCAACCCGCGTACCGACTCGCAGATCGCGAACATCGAGAAGGGCGGTTACGTGCTGAAGGACTGGGACGAAGAGATCGTCGCGCGCAAGATCATCCTGATCGCGACGGGCTCGGAAGTCGAACTCGCGATGAAGGCCGTCGAGCCGCTCGCGCAGCAAGGCATCGCGGCCCGCGTCGTGTCGATGCCGTCGACCAACGTGTTCGACCGCCAGGACGCCGAATACCGTGAACGCGTGCTGCCGCACGGCGTGCGCCGCGTCGCGATCGAAGCGGGCGTGACGGCCTTCTGGCACAAGTACGTCGGCCTCGAAGGCGGCGTCGTCGGGATCGACACGTTCGGCGAATCGGCGCCGGCCGGCGTGCTGTTCAAGTACTTCGGTTTCACCGTCGAGCACGTCGTCGAGACCGCCAAGGCCGTGCTGGCCTAAAGACATACGCGACGCGCGCCACCCCTCGCGCGCGTCGCACCGTGAAGCTGCACGAAACGAATTTTTTCAGCCATCAGGAGATAGACCATGACGATTCGCGTCGCAATCAACGGCTACGGCCGTATCGGCCGCAACACGCTGCGCGCGTTCTATGAAAACGGCAAGAAGCACGATCTCGAGATCGTCGCGATCAACGACCTGGGCGATGCGAAGACCAACGCGCACCTGACCCAGTACGACACCGCGCACGGCAAGTTCCCGGGCGAAGTGTCGGTCGACGGCGACTACCTCGTCGTGAACGGCGACAAGATCCGCGTGCTGGCGAACCGCAACCCGGCAGAACTGCCGTGGGGCGAGCTGGGCGTCGACGTCGTGATGGAATGCACGGGCTTCTTCACGACGAAGGAAAAGGCGAGCGCGCACCTGAAGGGCGGCGCGAAGAAGGTGATCATCTCGGCGCCGGGCGGCAAGGACGTCGACGCGACGATCGTCTACGGCGTGAACCACAACGTGCTGAAGGCCGAGCACACGGTCATCTCGAACGCATCGTGCACGACGAACTGCCTCGCGCCGCTCGTCAAGCCGCTGAACGACAAGATCGGCCTCGAAACCGGCCTGATGACGACGATCCACGCGTACACGAACGACCAGGTGCTGACGGACGTCTATCACGAAGACCTGCGCCGCGCGCGTTCGGCCACGCACAGCCAGATCCCGACGAAGACGGGCGCTGCTTCCGCCGTCGGCCTCGTGCTGCCGGAACTGAACGGCAAGCTCGACGGTTACGCGATCCGCGTCCCGACGATCAACGTGTCGATCGTCGACCTGTCGTTCATCGCCAAGCGCGACACGACGGTCGAGGAAGTCAACGCGATCATGAAGGAAGCATCGGAAGGCGCGCTGAAGGGCATCCTCGGCTACAACGAAGCACCGCTGGTGTCGATCGACTTCAACCACAACCCGGCTTCGTCGACGTTCGACGCAACGCTGACCAAGGTGTCGGGCCGCCTCGTGAAGGTGTCGAGCTGGTACGACAACGAGTGGGGTTTCTCGAACCGCATGCTGGATACGGCTGTCGCATTCGCGAACGCGAAGTAATCCCGCACGTTGCGCGGCCGCCGCAAGGCGGCTTGCGCAGCGAACGAGCCCGGCCCGGTTTTCCGGCCGGGCTTTTTTGTTGCCCGCCGTTATTGCATTGACGCTGCCGTCACCTGCTCGAGCGCGGCGACGAACGCGCGCTTCAACGGGCTGTCGAGGTCAGTCCACGCGAGGCCGATGCCGGTACGATGCCCGGCCAGATCGAGCGGCCGCGCGAGCACGTTCGGCGGCAGCGCGCTGGCGGCTTCCGCCGGGATCAGCCCGATCCCCATTCCCGCCGCGACGAGCGCGAGCATCGTCGTGAATTCCCCGAACTCCTGTGCGATCTCGAGCGTCGTGCCCGCGCGGCTCAGCGCGAGCAGCATGTCGTCGTGAAAACCGGGCGCATAGCGGCGCGCGAGCACGAACGCCGGCTGGCCGCGCAGCGCGGCCGGTGAAATCGCGTCGTGCGCGGCCAGCGGATGGTCGAGCGGCAGCGCGACGACGAAGCCTTCCTCGAGCACCACGCGCGTGTCGATGCCCGCATACGCGGCCGGCAGCCGGATCATCCCGAAATCGATCCGCCGGTCGCGCAGCGCGGCGATCTGGTCGGGCGTCGGCATGTCCTTCAGTTCGAGCGTGATCAGCGGATAGCGCTCGCGCATCGTGCGCAGCACGGCCGGCAGCAGTGCGGGCAGCACCGACGACACGAACGCGATCCGCAGCGTGCCGATCTCGCCGCGGCTCGACAGCCGCGCCATCTGCTCAGCGCGCGCAGCCTGCTGCAGCGTGGCGCGTGCCTCGGGCAGGAACACGCGCCCCGTGTCGCTCAGTTCGACCTTGTGCCGGTCGCGCTCGAACAGGCGCGCGCCCAGTTCTTCCTCGAGCGCCTTGATCTGCATGCTCAGCGCGGGCTGCACGATGAACAGGCGCTGTGCGGCGCGCCCGAAATGCAGCTCTTCCGCGAGCGTGACGAAGGCGCGCAATTGCTTGAGTTCCATGGTCGGCGGGCACCCGTGAGCGGTAATCAGATTTCATGATAACCGGATCAAAAACAACCATTGGCGCGAGGCCCGGCAGCCGGCCGAAGATAGCGTCAACGTGAGACCGGCCGCGACGGGCAGCCGGCTCACCTGGCACGAGGAGACACGCATGACCAACGCGCTTGAACGGTTCCGCCTCGACGGCCGCCGCGCATTGATTACCGGTTCCGGACGCGGGATCGGGCTGACGCTCGCCCGCGGGCTGGCCGAAGCCGGCGCCGCGATCGTCATCAACGATCGCAATGAGGAGAAGGCCGCGACGCTCGCGCGCCACTTCCGCGAGGAAGGTTTTGCTGCCGACCATGCGGTGTTCGACGTCACCGAACACGCGCAGGTGCGCGCGGCGATCGACGATTTCGAGACGCGCGTCGGCGCGATCGACATTCTGGTGAACAACGCGGGCATTCAGCGCCGCGCGCCGCTCGACACATTCGAACCCGACGACTGGCAGGCGCTGATGCGCGTGAACCTCGACGGCGTGTTCAACGTCGCGCAGGCCGTCGCGCGGCACATGATCGCGCGCGGCCACGGGAAGATCATCAACATCTGCTCGGTGCAGAGCGAACTCGCGCGCCCGACGATCGCCCCGTATGCGGCGACCAAGGGCGCGGTGCGGATGCTGACGAAAGGGATGTGCGCCGACTGGGCGCGCCACGGCATCCAGGCGAACGGCCTCGCGCCCGGCTATTTCGAAACCGAACTGAATCGCGCGCTGGTCGACGACGCGGCGTTCTCGGACTGGCTGTGCAAGCGCACGCCGGCCGGCCGCTGGGGGCGCGTCGACGAGCTGTGCGGCGCGGCGATCTTCCTCGCGTCGGCCGCGTCCGATTTCGTGAACGGCCAGACGCTGTTCGTCGACGGCGGCCTGACCAGCGCCGTCTGAGCGGCGGCGCGAGCGCGCCGTTGCGCCGGCTCGCGCCGGCATCCGAATTTCCAAAAGAGCCCGCCGCACGAGCGGGCCGATGTCCCGGTCGCGCGAGTCGCGGCCGGGTTCCGGAACGGAAGGCAGGAGACAGGAGACAACGATGGATCGCATTTCCCCGCCGCCCGCGCGGCACGATGCAGGGTCCGGTACGCCGGGCGAAGCCGTCGAGCGCCGCGGCGTCGACACGAAGCAGCTCAATCGCGCGGCATGGACCTGCTCGCTCGGCAGCGCGCTCGAATACTACGATTTCGCGTTGTACACACTCGCGTCGGCGCTCGTGTTCGGGCCGCTGTTCTTCCCCGCGCAGACCGCCGAGATGCGGCTGATCGCGAGCTTCGGCACCTACTTCGTCGGCTTCGCGGTGCGCCCGCTCGGCGGTGTCGTGTTCGGCGTGCTCGGCGACCGGATCGGCCGCAAGTTCGTGTTGACCGCGACGGTGCTGCTGATGGGCGTCGCGAGCACGCTGATCGGCGTGCTGCCGACCTTCGCGACGGCAGGCTACTGGGCCCCGGCGCTGCTGATCCTGCTGCGCATCCTGCAGGGCCTCGGCGCCGGCGCGGAGCAGGCCGGCGCCGCGGTGCTGATGACCGAATACGCGCCGCCGGGCAAGCGCGGCTTCTATGCGTCGCTGCCGTTTCTCGGCATCCAGCTCGGCACGGTGCTCGCGGCCGCTGTCTATTTCCTGCTGCTCGCGAACCTCGACCGCGTCACCGACGGCTGGGGCTGGCGCGTGCCGTTCCTGTTCAGCGCGGTGATCGTCGCGGTCGGGATCTACATGCGTGTGCGGCTGCACGAGTCGCCGACCTTCGTGCGGCTCGAGAAGCGCGCGCAGGTCTCCGCGAACCCGTTGAAGAGCGCCGTGCAGCATTCGAAACGCTCGCTCCTGATCGGCATCGGCCTGCGGATGGCCGAGAACGGCGGCTCGTCGATCTACCAGGCGCTCGCGGTCAGCTATCTCGCCGGCGTGATCGGGATGAAAGGGCCGATCGGCGCGCTCGCGCTGGTGTGCGCGGCGACCGTCGGCGCATGCACGGTGCCGCTAGCCGGCCGGCTGAGCGACCGCTTCGGGCGCGTGCGCGTGTATCGCACGTTCGCATGGCTGCAACTCGCGCTCGCGTTTCCGGTGTGGTGGATCTTCAGCCAGGGGAACGTGGTCGCGAGCGTGATCGCGATCTCGGTCGCGCAGGGCTTCGCGAACTGGGGGATGCTCGGTGCGCAGGCCGCGCTGCTGCCCGAACTGTTCGGCGCGCGCCATCGCTACATGGGCGTGTCGTTCTCGCGCGAAGTGTCGGCCGTGCTCGCGGGCGGGATCGCGCCGCTCGTCGGCGCAACGATCATCGCGACCGTGATCGCGCTGCACGGCGGCGACCACGCGGCCGGCGTGCGCGCCTGGGTGCCGATCGCCGCGTATCTGGTGCTGCTGACGCTGATCACGCTGTTCACGACATCGCGGATGCCCGAAACGCTGAACCGCGATCTCGACGATCCGCTCGACGCTGCACAGGCCGCACCGGCGCCGGATGCCGATGCGCTCGCGCGGCACGCATGAACGAGCCGGGCGGCCGATGCGGCCCGGCATGCTTTCGCATTCCACTTATCTCGACAGGAGCAAGCGCAGATGGCGCACGAATCGACCCAGCGGCCCGACCTGCTGATGACGGGCCCTTACCAGCCGTGGGACGACGCATGGCTGGCCGGCTATGACGTCCACCGGCTGTGGGAAGCCGCCGACCGCGCGGCGTTCCTCGCCGAACACGGCGCCGGCGTGCGCGCGATCGCGACCCGCGGCGATCTCGGCGCGAATGCCGAACTGATCGCCGCGCTGCCGGCGCTCGAGATCATCGCGTGCTACGGCGTCGGCACCGACGCGATCGATCTCGCCGCCGCGCGTGAGCGCGGCATCCGCGTGACCAACACGCCGGACGTGCTGACCGGCGACGTTGCCGATCTTGGCGTCGGGCTCGCGCTCGCGATGATGCGCCGGATCGGCGCCGGCGATGCGTACGTGCGCTCCGGCGCCTGGCGCGACGGCGACATGCCGCTCGTCACGCGGCTCTACGGCAAGCGCGTCGGCGTGGTCGGCTTCGGCCGGATCGGCTCGACCATTGCACGCCGGCTGTCCGGCTTCGACGTCGAGCTCGGCTACTTCGACGTCGCGCCGCGCGCGGACAGCCCGCACCGCTTCTTCGGCGATCTCGCCGAGCTGGCCGGCTGGTGCGACCTGCTGATCGTCACGCTCGCGGGCGGGCCGGCGACGCGTCATCTCGTCGGCGCCGCCGTGCTCGACGCGCTCGGGCCGCAAGGCTATCTGGTGAACGTGTCGCGCGGCACGACCGTCGACGAACCGGCGCTGCTCGACGCGCTCGAGCGCAATGCGATCGCCGGCGCCGCGCTCGACGTGTTCTGGAACGAGCCGCGCGTCGACCCGCGTTTCCTCGCGTTGCCGAACGTGCTGTTGCAGCCGCACCATGCGAGCGGGACGATCGAGACGCGCCAGGCGATGGGCTGGCTCGTGCGCGACAACCTCGCCGCGCACTTCGCCGGCGCGCCGCTGCTCACGCCGGTCGTCTGAGGAGGCTGTCATGCGTATGCGTTGCATGTGTGTCGTGATCCACGGGCCGAACGACCTGCGGGTGGAAGAGCAGGACGCGGGCGAGATCGGCCCGGGCCAGGTGCGCGTCGACGTCGCGATGGGCGGCATCTGCGGCTCCGATCTCCATTACTTCCGGCACGGCGGCTTCGGTGCGATCCGGTTGCAGCAGCCGATGGTGCTCGGCCACGAGGTGGCCGGCACGGTCGCGGAAGTCGCGCCGGACGTGACGTCGGTGAAGGTCGGCGATCGTGTCGCGGTCAATCCGAGCCGCCCGTGCGGTGCGTGCCGCTACTGCCTCGAAGGGCTGCCGAACCAGTGTCTCGACATGCGCTTCTATGGCAGCGCGATGCGGATGCCGCACGTGCAGGGCGCGTTTCGCAACGCGCTCGTGTGCGACGCGGTGCAGTGCGTGCCGGTGGCCGATCACGTGCCGCTGTCGCTCGCGGCGCTCGCCGAGCCGTTCGCGGTCGGGCTGCATGCGGTGTCGCGCGCGGGCCCGCTGATCGGCAAGCGCGTGCTCGTGTCGGGTTGCGGGCCGATCGGCGTGCTGGCCGTCGCGGCGGCGCGCGTGCACGGCGCGGCGGAGATCGTCGCGACCGACGTCGTCGAGGCGCCGCTGGAAGTGGCGAGCGCGCTCGGCGCCGACCGCACGATCAACGCGGCGGCCGATGCCGGGTGGGTCGAGCGTTACAGCGCGGACAAGGGCACGTTCGACGTGATGATCGAATGCTCGGGCAATGCGCGCGCACTGCGCGACGGGCTCGACGTGATGCGTCCGCGCGGTGTCGTCGTGCAACTCGGGCTCGGCGGCGATGTCAGCCTGCCGCAGAACGTCGTGGTCGCGAAGGAGCTGTCGATCTGCGGATCGTTCCGCTTTCACGCGGAATTCGCGCTCGCGGTGCAATTGATCAACGCGGGGCGTGTCGACCTGCGGCCGGCCGTCACGCGCGTGTTCCCGATGCGCGACGCGAATCTCGCGTTCGAACTGGCCGGCGACCGGCAGCGCGCGATGAAGGTGCTGGTCGATTTCGCGGACGCGGCCGCATGATGGTCCGGCGCTAGCGCGCGACGGAATCGACGTCGTCAAAAAAGGCACGCCCGCGAATTGCGCTGCGTGCCTTTTTTCGTCGTGGCGCGCAGACGGATTACCGCATTACTGCGTGACCTGCCGCGTGCCGACGCGTTGCGACGCGAGCCACAGCGCGATCAGCACGCCCGACAGCGCTGCACCGGCGATGCATACGCCGCGCCAGCCGTCGAGGCCGTACGCGAAGCTCGCCGCGAACGACCCGAACGCGCCGCCGATGAAGTAGCTCGTCAGGTAGATGGTCGTCACGCGGCTGCGCGCGTTGCCGGCCAGCGCGTAGATCACGCTCTGGTTCGAGATGTGCATGCCCTGCACGCCGATGTCGAGCAGCAGGATGCCCGCGATCAGCGCCGCGAGCGAGTGCGCGCCGGTCGCGATCAGCGCGAACGACGCGAGCACGGCGGCCGCGAACAGCCCCGTCGCCGCATTGCCGTGGCCGCGATCGACCAGCCGGCCGGCCGACGTCGCCGCGAGCGCGCCCACCGCGCCGACGATGCCGAACAGGCCGATCTGGCCTTCGGAATAGCTGTACGGCGGCTGGCTCAGCAGGAACGTGAGGCCCGTCCACAGCAGGCTGAAGCACGCGAACACGAGTGCGCCATAGGTCGAGCGCAGCGCGATCAGCGGTTGCGCGCGCACCAGCGCGACGAGCGACTTCATCAATGCCGCATAGTCGAGGCGGGTGTCGCGGCGATCCTTTGGCAGCTTCACGGCGAGCACGCCGGTCAGCGCGAGCACCATCACCGCGGCGACGCCGTACACCGCGCGCCAGCCGAACCCGTCGGCGATCGCGCCGGCCGCGACGCGCGCGAGCAGGATGCCGAGCAGCAGGCCGCTCATCACGGTGCCGACCGCGCGGCCGCGCGAGCGCGCGTCGGCGAGCGATGCCGCGAACGGCACGAGCAGCTGCGTCGAGCAGGTGACGAAGCCGACCGCGACGTTCGCGACGACGAACATCGTGAAATTCGTGCTGAACGTGACAGCGACCAGCGCGACGACGTTGAGCATCAGCAGCCGCACGATCAGCGTATGGCGGTTGACCGCGTCGCCGAGCGGGACGATCAGCAGCAGGCTCGCCGCATAGCCGAGCTGCGTCAGCGTGACGAGATAGCCGAGTTCGGTCGGCGCGCGGCCGAAGCTGTGCGCGATCGCGGCGAGCAGCGGCTGCGCGTAGTAGATGTTGCCGATGACGATGCCGCACGCGCAGGCGAACAGCAGCGTCATGCCGCGGGTCAGGGGAGGGTGGTTGTCTTGATGCGGTTCCATGGTCGCGAAAAACAGCGGCGCCGGCCGGCGGCACGGGGCCGTCGGCTGCGCGGGGTGACGGAAATCGGGGCCGGCGTCAACGGATTGGCGGTGAACCGATGCGCGCCGGGCGGATCGCGGCCGGGCCGTGGTCGGGCGGCGGATCGTCGTGCGGCGGGCGCAGGCAGGGCGGGCCCGGGCGTGCCGCTCCGGTGCGGTGACAGGCGATGCACAGGAGCGGATGTGCGTATGATGCGGAAATTGTCCCATAGCGTCCAAGACTGGATCGTTATGGCATCCATTGGTTTTGCCAATACATTGGCCGCGATGCTACTCCGCCATATCCGCTATTTCCTGGCCGTCGCCGAGCAGCGCAGCTTCACGCGCGCGGCCGACGCACTGCACGTGTCGCAGCCGACGCTGTCGCAGCAGGTGCGCCAGCTCGAGGAAACGCTCGGCGTGCAGTTGTTCGATCGCTCGGGCCGCACGGTGCAGCTCACCGAATTCGGCGAAGTCTATGCGCGTCATGCGCGCGCCGCGCTGCACGAGCTCGATACGGGGCAGCGCGCGCTGCACGACGTCGCCGATCTCGGCAGCGGGTCGCTGCGGCTCGCGATGATGCCGACCTTCGCGGCCTACCTGAGCGGCTCGCTGATCGACGGCTTCCATACCGATTACCCGAACGTCGCGCTGACGATCGACGCGATGCCGCAGGAGCGCATCGAGGCGCTGCTCGCCGACGACCGGCTCGACGCGGGTTTCGCGTTCATGCCGCCGCGCGCGCCGGACATCGACGCGCTGCCGCTGTGGGACGAGCCGCTCGCGCTCGTGACGGGTCGCACGCACCGTCTCGCGCGGCGCCGCCGCGCGCTGACGCCGGCCGAGCTCGGCGGCGAGCCGCTGGTGCTGCTCAGCCGTGCGTTCGCGACGCGCGAGAGCATCGACCGGTACTTCATCGAGCATGGCGCGCGGCCGAAGATCGCGATCGAGACGAATACGATCAGCGCGGTGCTGGAGCTCGTGCGGTGCGGCCGGCTTGCGACGGTGCTGCCCGACGCGATCGCGCGCGAGAGCGGCGACCTGTGCGCACTGGAGCTCGATCCGCCGCTGCCGGCCCGTACGGCCGCGCTGCTCACGCGCAAGGGCGCGTATCGCAGCGTCGCGGCGCGCGCGTTCATCGAGCGCGCGCTCGCGTATCGCGATCCGTCGGGCGGGTGACCGGGACGACCGGGCGGCCTGGGCGCCGGCGGCGCGTTACGCGCCCGGTGTCGGGAAGAAGATGCCCGCGCGCTGCGCGGCGTTCGCGATGTGCGTTTCGATCGCGGTGCCTGCGGCGGCGGCATCGCGGGCGATCAGCGCGTCGAGGATCGCGCGGTGCTCGTGCCACGTCGACAGCAGCAGCTCGCGCCGGTAGAACGGCATGCGCTGGCTTTCCTTCATGATGTCGGCGCTGCTGCGCAGCACCGATTCGATCGCCGCGTTGCCGGCGAGATGAATGATCCGCATGTGGAAGTCGAAGTCGAGCCGCGACGCTTCGTCGATCGCGTTGTCGGTCAGCGCGACGTGCAGGTCGGCGAGGTTGTCCTCGAACCACGCGATGTCGGCGTCGCTGACGACGTGCGCGGCCATCCGCGCGGCAAACCCTTCGAGCGCATAGCGCATCTGGTACGTGTCGGGCGGCGACGACTGCTCGGCGAACTGCCACGGATGCGCGGCCGAGGCCTGCGCGCTTTCGACGTAGACACCCTTGCCCGCACGGATGCGCAGCATCCCGAGTGCCTCGAGCGTCGACAGCGCCTCGCGCAGCGACGCGCGGCTGATCTCCAGCTCCTCGGAGAGCTGGCGCTGGGCCGGCAGCAGGCTGCCGACCGGATAAACGCCTGCCTCGATCCGGTCGCGGATCGTCGCGATGGCGGCGTCGGTCACGGTATGCGGAACGTTTTTCATGATGTGAACTTTGGCCGGTCTGACCGGCATTGTAATCCGCACGCGGGCGGTGCATGACTGCCCTACGGGAAAGCCACGATCCGCCCCTTTCCAGTGCACCGGAACCGGGCGCGCAGGGGGCGGGAAATCCCTATTTCGTCCGTCCTTGACGCCACTATATCGGCTTCCTACTATCCACCATAACATCACTGGTCTTACCAGTATGAACAGACGAAACTGCAACCGTTGGATCGGGAGAGCGCCGTGTCGAAATTCCTTAATTCGCTGTTTGGCCGGGTAGTCGTCGCATTGATTCTGGGGGTCGCGCTGGGCGCGTTCTTCCCGCACTTCGCCGAGTCGCTGCGGCCACTCGGCGACGGCTTCCTGAAGCTCATCAAGATGGTCATCGGCCCGATCGTGTTCTGCGTCGTGGTCAGCGGGATGGCCAATGCGGGCGACCTGAAGAAGGTCGGCCGGGTCGGCCTGAAGGCCGTCGTCTACTTCGAGGTGATGACGACGCTCGCGCTCGGCATCG
This sequence comes from Burkholderia sp. BCC1999, assembly GCF_905339975.1. Classification (NCBI taxonomy): domain Bacteria; kingdom Pseudomonadati; phylum Pseudomonadota; class Betaproteobacteria; order Burkholderiales; family Burkholderiaceae; genus Burkholderia; species Burkholderia sp. BCC1999. Next base: position 108,318 of record NZ_CAJPHP010000017.1, read on the forward strand.
GGCTCGTGCTCGCGTGGCTCACGCGCCCGGGCGTCGGGATGAACATCGACCTGCGCTCGCTCGACGCGGCGTCGCTCGCGTCGTACGCGAAGAACGCCGAAAGCCTGAAGGACACGGCCGGCTACCTGATGAAGATCATCCCCGAGACCGCGATCGACGCGTTCGCGAAGGGCGACATCCTGCAGATTCTCGTGTTCGCGGTGCTGTTCGGCTCCGCGCTGTCGCTGCTCGGCGACAAGGCGCAGCGCGTCAACTCGCTGGTCGAGGAACTGTCGCACGTGTTCTTCCGGATCATCGGCTTCATCATCAAGCTCGCGCCGCTCGGCGTGCTCGGCGCGATCGCGTTCACGACCGGCAAGTACGGCGTCGCATCGCTCAAGCAGCTCGGCTATCTCGTCGCGGTGTTCTACCTGAGCTGCTTCGTGTTCGTCACGGTCGTGCTCGGCACGGTGATGCGGATCGCGGGCTTCTCGGTGTTCAAGCTGATCCGCTACCTGCGCGAGGAACTGTCGATCGTGCTCGGCACGGCGTCGTCGGACGCGGTGCTGCCGCAGGTGATGAGCAAGCTCGAATACATGGGCATCAAGGATTCGACGGTCGGTCTCGTGATCCCGACCGGCTATTCGTTCAACCTCGACGGCTTCTCGATCTACCTGACGCTCGCGGTGCTGTTCATCGCGCAGGCCACCAACACGCCGCTGTCGACGCATGACCTGATCGTCGTGCTGCTCGTATCGCTCGTCACGTCGAAGGGCGCGCACGGCATCCCCGGTTCGGCGATCGTGATCCTCGCGGCGACGCTGTCGGCGATCCCCGCGATTCCGGTGCTCGGCCTCGTGCTGATCCTACCGGTCGACTGGTTCGTCGGCATCGCCCGCGCGCTGACCAACCTGATCGGCAACTGCGTCGCGACGGTTGTCGTCGCGGTGTGGGAGAACGACATCGACCGCGCCCGTGCGAAACGCGTGCTGAACCGCGAGCTGCGTTACGTGCCGGCCGACGAGGCAGGCAGCACGGCGCCGGTTGCCGGCGACCAGGCTCACGCGCTCTGAGCGCGATCCCGCGCGAAGCGGCTTCCCCGACCGTTTCGCGCGATTGAATTTCCCACGGCCGGCCCGACGATGCGCCGGCCCCTGACAAGATAGTGGAGACGACATGGCAGCCCCCATTCTCGATCCGAACGCGCCTGCGTTTACGCGGCGTTACATGAACCTCGCCGACCCGCGCCTCGGTGCGCAGGCGCTCTTTGCCAGCGACGAATTCTTCGCGCCGAAGGAGCGCATGCTGAATCCCGAGCCGGCCGTGTTCATTCCCGGCAAGTACGACGACCACGGCAAATGGATGGACGGCTGGGAAACGCGTCGCAAGCGTACGACCGGCCACGACTTCTGCGTGGTCCGCCTCGCTCGGCCGGGCGTGATCTACGGCGTCGACCTCGATACGAGCCACTTCACCGGCAACTTCCCGCCGGCCGCATCGATCGAGGCGTGCGCGGTCGACGGCGACACGCCGCCCGACGACGCCGCGTGGCGCACGCTCGTCCCCGCGACGACGTTGCAGGGCAATTCGCATCACTACGTGAGCGTCGACGACGCGCAGCCGGTCACGCACCTGCGCGTGAACCTGTATCCGGACGGCGGGCTCGCGCGGCTGCGCGTGTATGGCCAGCCGCAGCGCGACTGGCGCCACGTGCCGGCCGGCGAGCTCGTCGATCTCGCGGCGATCGAGAACGGCGGCTATCTGGTGGCCGCGAACAACCAGCACTTCGGGCCGGCATCGCAGATGCTGATGCCGGGGCGCGGCGCGAACATGGGTGACGGCTGGGAAACGCGGCGCCGCCGCGAGCCCGGCAACGACTGGGCGATCGTCGCGCTCGCCCGGCCGGGCATCATTCGCCGCGTCGAGGTCGATACGGCGTTCTTCAAGGGCAACTTCCCCGACCGCTGCTCGCTGCAGGCCGCGCATGTCACGGGCGGCACCGACGATTCGCTCGTCACGCAGGCGATGTTCTGGGCTGAACTGCTCGGCGAACAGAAGCTGCAGATGGATCACGTGCACACGTTCGATCAACTCGCGGCGCTCGGCCCCGTCACGCACGTGCGTTTCAACATCTTCCCGGACGGCGGCGTGTCGCGCCTGCGTCTGTGGGGCGAGCCGGCCTGAAGGAGGGCAACGTCATGACCGGATCCCGCATCCTGCGCGTCGAGCGCCTGACCCGCGAGGCGTTCGCCCCGTTCGGCGACGTGATCGCGCTCGAAGGCGCGCGGCACTTCCCGATCAACGGCGGCACGACCGAGCGCTTTCACGATCTCGCGACGATCGATGTCTGCGCGGACGGCGGCCGGCCGCTCGTCAGCGTGTTTCGCGCGCAGCCGCGCGCGCTGCCGGTCGCGGTCACGCTGATGGAGCGCCATCCGCACGGCAGCCAGGCATTCATTCCGCTCGCGGCCGTGTCGCGCTATGTCATCGTCGTCGCGCCGGCCGGCGACTTCCGGCCCGAGGCGATGCGCGCGTTCCTCGCCGTTGGCTGGCAGGGCGTGAACTATGCGAAGGGCGTCTGGCACCACCCGCTGCTGGCACTGGACGCGGTCAGCGATTTCGTGATCGTCGATCGCGGCGGCCCGCAGCCGAACTGCGACGAGATCCCGCTCGATGTCGCCTGGGCGCTGGAATTCGAGCCGGCCCTGGTGAGCGTCGAAGGGCATTCGTAAGCGTTCCGGCCCCGCGCGCGCAACACGACCCGAAAAGAAACACGGCCCGGGCGGCGAGATGCCGGCCGGGCCGTGCTGCGTGCGAGACGCGCGAATCAGCGATCAGTGCTTGCGGTGCGGGCAGTTTTCGGTCGTGCACGAACCGTACATCGCGAGCGAGTGCTCCTGGAGCCGGAAGCCGCGCTCCTTCGCGATCGCCTGCTGGCGGCCTTCGATCTCGGCATCGAAGAATTCCTCGACGCGGCCGCAATCGAGGCACACGAGGTGGTCGTGGTGCGAGCCTTCGTTCAGCTCGAACACGGCCTTGCCGGATTCGAAGTTGCTGCGCGTGAGCAGGCCGGCCTGCTCGAACTGCGTGAGGACGCGGTAGACGGTGGCGAGCCCGATGTCGAGCTGCTCGTTGAGCAGGTTCCGGTAGACGTCTTCGGCCGTCAGGTGGCGCACCGGGCTCTGCTGGAAGATCTCGAGAATCTTGAGGCGCGGTAGGGTGGCCTTTAGCCCGATATTCTTGAGATCCGTCGGATTGGTCATGGCTAGGCATCCCTAGAGTACAATGCAGGGCTTCAATGTTACCGGCTTTTCGCCGTTCCAGAAACACGCGCGGCCTGTACGCGGGCCAGCACGGTGAAGGAAATGATCCCAGAATCGCTTTCGCACTTTCAGAGGAGTCGCATGCGGAGTGCCATCATCGCTGCCGCCGCCATCGTCGCGCTGGCGGGTTGTTCGTCGTACGACAGCGTGACGCAGCGCATTGCGCAGAGCATCACGCCCTATCGGATCACCGTCGTGCAGGGCAACTTCGTATCGCAGGAGAAAGCCGCGCAACTGCAGGTCGGCATGACGCGCGAGCAAGTCCGGGCATTGCTCGGCACACCGCTGCTGGCGGACATGTTCCACGCCGACCGCTGGGATTACCTCTTCTACTTCAAGCGCGGCTCGACATCGATCGTCCAGCAGCGCGATCTCGTCGTGACCTTTGCGGGCGATCGCCTCGCGGGCTGGACGGGCGCCGACAACCTGCCGTCCGAGCTCGACCTGCTGGCCGACATCGACGGCGACCGCGGCGGCAAGAAGGCGAAGGCGGCCGCAGCGGCGAAGAAGGCTTCGGAAGCCGCCGCGGCGAGCGCCGCGCAGGCGCAGGCAGCGGCGAGTACGCCGGTGCCGGATGTCGTCGCCAGCCCGTCCGTCGCGCCGGCCTCCGGCGCAGCGGTCGACCAGGATGCGAACGCGCAGGCTGCCCGCGCGGCGAACCGCGCGACCAACCAGGTGTCGGGGCAGGGTTCGGCCGCACGCCGTTTCACGCCGTCCGCGCAGGCTTCGGGCGGCGCGCCGGTACCGGGCGGCCAGCCGCCGGGCGCCGCGCCGGCGATCCAGCCGCAGTTCCAGTTCCATCGTCCGCCGCAGCCGAACGTGTCGAACGAGGCGTCGCCGCCGGTCGGCCCGCAAGGCTCCGACAACCTGCAGAACCAGCCGCTCACCGCGCCGGCGCAGTAAGCCCGGCTTGCGGAACCAGGGCGGCTCGCGCCGCCCGCCTTTAGACCTGTCGTGTAGAAAGCCATGAAGATTGCGATTGCCGGCGCATCGGGCCGAATGGGCCGGATGCTGATCGAAGCCGTTCTCAACGATACCGACGCGCAGCTCGTCGGCGCGCTCGATCGCGCCGATTCGCCGTTCCTCGGCCAGGACGCCGGTGCGTTCCTCGGCAAGGAAACCGGGATCAAGCTGACCGACGACCTCGACGCCGTGTTCGCGCAGGCCGACTACCTGATCGATTTCACGCGTCCGGAAGGCACGATGGCCCACATCGCGGCCGCGCTGCGCCACGACGTGAAGCTCGTGATCGGTACCACCGGCTTCACCGCCGAGCAGAAAGCCGAGCTGCAGGCTGCTGCGGCCAGGATCGGCATCGTGTTCGCGGCGAACATGAGCGTCGGCGTGAACGTCACGCTGAAGCTGCTCGAATTCGCGGCGAAGCATTTCTCGCACGGCTACGACATCGAGATCATCGAGGCGCACCACCGCCACAAGGTCGATGCGCCGTCGGGCACCGCGCTGATGATGGGCGAAGCCGTCGCCGGCGCGCTCGGCCGCTCGCTCGACGAGTGCGCCGTGTATGGCCGCCACGGCGTGACGGGCGAGCGCGACCCGTCGTCGATCGGCTTCGCGGCCGTGCGCGGCGGCGACATCGTCGGCGATCACACCGTGCTGTTCGCCGGGATCGGCGAGCGCATCGAGATCACGCACAAGTCGTCCAGCCGCGTGTCGTACGCGCAGGGCGCGTTGCGCGCGGTCCGCTTCCTGTCGGCGCGCGACGCCGGCCTGTTCGACATGCAGGACGTGCTCGGCCTGCGCTGACCCCACGGGGAAACTCCGATGGCGATACCCACCGGCGTTGTCCACTACCTCGAAAGCGGCGATGCGATCACGCATGCGGTCGCCTATGTGCTGCTGGCGATGTCCATCGCCAGCTGGTGCTTCCTTTTCATGAAAGCCTGGCTCCTGGTCCGCGCGAAGCGGCAGGGGCCGCGCGCGCTCGCCGCGTTCTGGCGCGCACCGTCGCTCGACGCGGGCATAACCGCGCTCGCCGGCGCCGATCGCGAGCGCGTGTTCGTGCCGCTCGCCGAAGCCGCGCGCGACGCGGCCGACGACCACGACCCGACCGTGCTGGCGGCGCGCGTCGAGCGCAGCGAACGCGTGCTGCGCGCATTGCGCCATGCGATGCTGCGCTCGCAGCGGCGTCTCGAATTCGGCCAGGTGCTGCTCGCGTCGATCGGCAGCACCGCGCCGTTCGTCGGGCTGCTCGGCACCGTGTGGGGCATCTACCACGCGCTCGGCAGCATCGCCGCGAGCGGGCAGGCGCAGATCGAGAACGTCGCGGGGCCGGTCGGCGAGGCGCTGATCATGACCGCGTTCGGGCTCGTCGTCGCGATTCCCGCGGTGCTGGCCTACAACATCCTCGGGCGGCTCGTCCGGCAGCTCGCCGAGGAACTCGACGGTTTCGCGCGCGACCTGCACGTGTTCGTGTGCGCAGAGGGCGCCTGACGCGCCGGCCCGGGAGGAGCGACCATGGCATTCGGCGGGCTCGAGCACCACAAGACGTCCGCGCCGATGGCGGAGATCAACATGACGCCGCTGATCGACGTGATGCTCGTGCTGCTCGTCATCTTCATCATTACCGCGCCGCTGATGACGCACGCGATCCGGCTCGACCTGCCGAAGGTCGCGGCCAGCGTTGCGCGCGACACGCCGCAATCGGTCACGCTGTCGATCGACGACGCCGGCAAGCTGTACTGGGACGACGCGCCCGTCGCGCTCGATGCGCTGCCCGCGCGCTTCCGGGCCGCCGCCGAGGGCGGCGCGCCGCCTGAACTGCGGCTGCGCGCCTCGCGCGCGACGCGCTACGACGTGATCGCGCAGGTGATGGGCGCCGCGCAGGCCGCGGGCCTCACGCGCATCGGCTTCGTGACCGACATGCCGCCGCAGGCGGGTGCCGTCGCGCCGGCCGCGGCCGTGGCGAAACCCTGACACGCCGTTGTTGCGGGCGCCGGCCCGCGAGACCGGCCGTGCGGGCCGGCGCGGGCGGTATAATCGACGTTTTTCCCGGCGCGGCAACAGCCAGCCTGTTCCTGCGCCGGGCAAGCACGCCTTTCGATCCACTTCTGCGCGCGAGCCGTCGCGCCGCTTAAAGCCTAGTCCGAACCACACCATGCACGAAAGATACGTACCCGCCGACGTCGAAGCCGCCGCCCAGGGCGACTGGCGCGCAGCCGATGCCTACAAGACGCAGGAAGATTCGCAGAAGCCGAAGTTCTACTGCGTGTCGATGCTGCCGTACCCGTCCGGCAAGCTGCACATGGGTCACGTGCGGAACTACACGATCAACGACGTGATGTACCGCTATCTGCGGATGAACGGCTACAACACGCTGATGCCGATGGGCTGGGACGCGTTCGGGATGCCGGCCGAAAACGCCGCGATGGCGAACGGCGTGCCGCCCGCGAAGTGGACCTACGACAACATCGACTACATGAAGGGCCAGATGCAGTCGATGGGCCTCGCGATCGACTGGTCGCGCGAGATCGCGACGTGCAAGCCCGACTACTACAAGTGGAACCAGTGGCTGTTCCTGAAGATGCTCGAGAAAGGCATCGCGTACAAGAAGACGGGTACCGTGAACTGGGATCCGGTCGACCAGACCGTCCTCGCGAACGAGCAGGTGATCGACGGCCGCGGCTGGCGCTCGGGCGCGCTCGTCGAGAAGCGCGAGATCCCGATGTACTACCTGCGCATCACGCAGTACGCGGATGAGCTGCTGAACGACCTCGACGGCCTCGGCTGGCCCGAGCGCGTGAAGATCATGCAGCAGAACTGGATCGGCAAGAGCTTCGGCGTGAACTTCGGCTTCCCGTACGAACTCGACGGCGAGAAGAAGCTGCTGCGCGTGTTCACGACGCGCGCCGACACGATCATGGGCGTCACGTTCTGCGCGATCGCGGCCGAGCACCCGCTCGCCACGCGTCTCGCACAGGACAAGCCCGAGCTGCTCGCGTTCATCGACGAATGCAAGCGCGGCGGCGTCGCCGAAGCCGACGTCGCGACGATGGAGAAGAAGGGCGTCGCGACGGGCTTCTCGGTCAAGCACCCGCTGACCGGCGAGCCGGTCGAGGTGTGGATCGGCAACTACGTGCTGATGAGCTACGGCGAAGGCGCGGTGATGGGCGTGCCGGGCCACGACGAGCGCGATTTCGCGTTCGCGAAGAAGTACGACCTGCCGATCAAGCAGGTGATCTCGGCCGAAGGTCAGGCGTACTCGCTCGACGCATGGCAGGAGTGGTACGGCGACAAGGAAACCGCGGTCTGCGTGAACAGCGGCAAGTACGACGGCCTGCGCTATGCGGAAGCGGTCGACGCGGTTGCGGCCGACCTGAACGCCGGCGGCTTCGGCGACAAGCAGGTCACGTGGCGCCTGCGCGACTGGGGCGTATCGCGCCAGCGCTACTGGGGCACGCCGATCCCGATCATCCACTGCCCGTCGTGCGGCGACGTGCCGGTGCCCGAGCAGGACCTCCCGGTCGTGCTGCCGGAGGATCTCGTGCCGGACGGCTCGGGCAACCCGCTCGCGAAGTCGGAAGCGTTCCTGAACTGTTCGTGCCCGAAGTGCGGCGCGGCCGCGAAGCGTGAAACCGACACGATGGACACGTTCGTCGATTCGTCGTGGTACTTCTCGCGCTACACGGCGCCGGACGCCGAGACCATGGTCGACGCGCGCACCGATTACTGGATGCCGATGGACCAATACATCGGCGGCATCGAGCACGCGATCCTGCACCTGCTGTATTCGCGCTTCTGGACCAAGGTGATGCGCGACCTCGGCCTCGTGAAGTTCGGCGAGCCGGCGAAGAACCTGCTCACGCAGGGCATGGTGCTGAACGAGACGTTCTACCGTGAAGACGCTGCCGGCAAGAAGACGTGGTACAACCCGCTCGACGTGACGGTCACGCATGATGACAAGGGCCGCCCGGTCGGCGCGACGCTGAACACGGACGGCCAGCCGGTCGTGCTCGGCGGCATCGAGAAAATGTCGAAGTCGAAGAACAACGGCGTCGATCCGCAGTTGCTGATCGACCAGTACGGTGCCGATACCGCGCGCCTGTTCACGATGTTCGCGGCGCCGCCCGAGCAGCAGCTCGAGTGGTCGGGTGCGGGCGTCGAGGGCGCGAGCCGCTTCCTGCGTCGCGTGTGGAGCTTCGGCGCGACGAACCGCGAAGCGCTCGCCGCGCGCGCGGGCTTCGACGCGGCCGCGCTCGGCGAAGCCGACAAGGCGCTGCGCCGCGAGATCTACAGCGTGCTGAAGCAGGCCGATTTCGACTACCAGCGCCTGCAGTACAACACGGTCGTGTCGGCCGCGATGAAGATGCTGAACGCGATCGACGGTGCGAAGGGCGCGACGCCGGGCGTGCTGCGCGAGACGTACGGCGTGCTGCTGCGCGTGCTGTACCCGGTCGTGCCGCACGTCACGTTCGAGCTGTGGAAGACGCTCGGTTATACGGACGAATTCGGCACGCTGCTCGATGCGCCGTGGCCGAAGGTCGACGAGGCCGCGCTCGAGCAGGCCGAGATCGAACTCGTGCTGCAGGTGAACGGCAAGGTGCGCGGCGCGCTGAAGGTTGCGAAGGATGCGAGCCGCGAGGCGATCGAAGCCGCGGCGGTGGCCGACGAAGCATTCGCGAAGTTCAGCGACGGCAAGCCGGCGAAGAAGATCGTCGTCGTGCCGGGCCGCCTCGTGAACATCGTCGTCTGACGGCCGCTGGCCGTCGGGCGTACCCAGAAGGAGCGAAGGTGATCCGCAGATCGTTTTTGATGCTCGTCGTCGGCAGCGCGGTCGCGCTGTCGGCATGCGGCTTCCAGTTGCGCGGCCAGCAGAACTACGCGTTCAAGCACCTGCTGGTGGCCGGCGCGCCGGCGCCCGTCGAGGCGCGCCTCGTGCGCCTCGTCGAGGCCGGCAGCGACACGAAGATCGTCAAGTCGGCGGACGACGCCGACGCCGTGCTGCGCATGTGGGAGTCGCGTGGCCAGAACACGCTGACGCTCAACAAGTACGGCTCGGCGCAGGAATATGCGCTGTTCTATACGCTGAACTACACGCTGACGAGCAAGGACGGCACCGTGCTGATCCCGCCGAGCGCGATCGCGCTGAACCGCGCGATGACGTACAGCGACCAGTACACGAACGCGAAGGCGCAGGAAGCCGACATCCTGTACGGCGACATGCAGAACGACGCGGTCGACCAGCTGATGCGGCGTCTCGCGATCGTCCACTCGCTGACGCCGGCGCCGGAGGACGTGGTGCCGGGCGTGGCGCCGCGCGCGCCGCTGCCGCCGCCGCCGCTCTGATCGACGGCGCACGTAGCGATGCAATTGCGACTTGATGCGCTGGAGCCGCACCTCGCGAAGGGGTTGGCCGGGCTCTATACCGTCTACGGCGACGAGCCGCTGCTCGCGCAGGAAGCGTGCGACCGCATTCGTGCGGCCGCGCGCGCGGCCGGCTTCACCGAGCGTTCGGTGCATACGGTCGAGCGCGGCTTCGACTGGAGCGTGCTGCTCGGCGCGACCCAGGCGATGTCGTTGTTCGGCGATCGCCAGCTGATCGAGCTGCGCATTCCGTCGGGCAAGCCCGGCAAGGAAGGCGCCGATGCGCTGAAGACGCTCGCGGCCACGCCCAATCCCGACGCGCTGATGCTCGTCACGTTGCCGCGCCTCGATGCGGCCACGCAGAAATCCGCGTGGTTTACCGCGCTGCAGAACGGCGGTGTCGCGCTGAAGATCGATCCGGTCGACCGCGCGCAACTGCCGAACTGGATCGGCCAGCGTCTCGCGATGCAGGGCCAGCGCGCCGCGCCCGGCGACGACGGGCGGCGCGCGCTGCAGTTCATCGCCGAGCGCGTCGAGGGCAACCTGCTTGCCGCACACCAGGAAATCCAGAAGCTCGGGCTGTTGTATCCGCAAGGCGCGCTGTCGTTCGAGCAGGTGCACGACGCGGTGCTGAACGTCGCGCGCTACGACGTCTTCAAGCTGAACGAGGCGATGCTTGCCGGCGATACCGCGCGGCTCGCACGGATGATCGACGGGCTGAAGGGCGAGGGTGAGGCGATCGTGCTCGTGATGTGGGCCGTCGTCGAGGAACTGCGCACGCTGCTGCGGATCAAGCGCGGGGCGACGGCCGGCAAGCCGCTGGCGACGCTGCTGCGCGAGAACCGCGTGTGGGGGCCGCGCGAGCGGCTGATCGGCCCCGCGCTGAATCGCGTGTCGGAAGGCGTGCTCGAGAAGGCGCTCGCGTTCGCCGCGAAGCTCGACCGGCAGGTCAAGGGGCTCACGGCCGTCGTGCCGGGCCGCCGCACGCAGGACGAACCGCCGCCCGATCCGTGGGACGGGCTGTTTCAGCTCGCGATGACGGTTGCGGGGGCGCGCGGCGAGCGACCGCCGACCGCGGGTCGCGTGCGACGCTAAGTCCCGTCCGGGTCTTCAGCGCGCGCTGCGCAACCCGCTTACAATATTTCGATCGCTGGCGCGGCGCTTCGTCCGCCGCCCACGCTTCCCCCACGAATTCAAGCCGCTCCGCGCGGCGCGCATCTCGAGTCACACGATGGATATCGATCAGTACATGACCGACCTGGGCCGCCGCGCCCGGCACGCTTCCCGCGCGATGGCGCGCGCCAGCACGGCCGCGAAGAACGCGGCGCTCGACGCGGTGGCTCGCGCGATCGAACGCGACGCGCAGGTGCTGAAGGACGCGAATGCGCGCGACGTCGCCCGCGCCCGTGAAAAGGGGCTCGATGCAGCGTTCGTCGATCGCCTGACGCTGTCGGACAAGGCGCTGAAGACGATGGTCGAAGGGCTGCGCCAGGTCGCGTCGCTGGCCGATCCGATCGGCGAGATCGGCAACCTCAAGTACCGCCCGAGCGGCATCCAGGTCGGCCAGATGCGTGTGCCGCTCGGCGTGATCGGCATCATCTACGAGTCGCGCCCGAACGTGACGATCGACGCGGCTGCGCTGTGCCTGAAGTCGGGTAACGCGACGATCCTGCGCGGCGGCTCGGAAGCACTCGAATCGAATGCGGCGCTCGCGAAGCTGATCGGCGAAGGGCTCGAGGCGGCCGGCCTGCCGCAGGATGCGGTGCAGGTCGTCGCGACGGCCGATCGCGCGGCGGTCGGCAAGCTGATCACGATGACCGAATACGTCGACGTGATCGTGCCGCGCGGCGGCAAGAGCCTGATCGAGCGCCTGATCAACGAGGCACGCGTGCCGATGATCAAGCACCTCGACGGCATCTGCCACGTGTACGTCGACGATCGCGCCGATCTCGCCAAGGCGCTGACCGTCTGCGACAACGCGAAGACGCATCGCTACGGCACCTGCAACACGATGGAGACGCTGCTCGTCTCGAGCGGCATCGCGGCCGCGCTGCTGCCGCCGCTCGGCAAGCTGTATCGCGACAAGCAGGTCGAACTGCGCGTCGATGCTGCGGCGCGCGCGGTGCTCGCCGAGGCGGGCGTCGGCCCGCTCGTCGATGCGACCGAGGAAGACTGGCACACCGAATATCTCGCGCCGGTGCTCGCGATCAAGGTCGTCGACGGCCTCGACGCCGCGATCGAGCACATCAACCATTACGGCTCGCATCACACCGATGCGATCGTCACCGAGGATCACGACCGCGCGATGCGTTTCCTGCGCGAAATCGATTCGGCGAGCGTGATGGTCAACGCGTCGACGCGCTTCGCGGACGGCTTCGAATTCGGCCTCGGCGCGGAAATCGGCATCTCGAACGACAAGCTGCACGCACGCGGCCCCGTCGGCCTGGAAGGGCTGACGTCGCTGAAGTACGTCGTGCTCGGACACGGCGAAGGCCGCCAGTAACCCGCGAGGCGCAACACCAATGGCAATGCTCTGGGTCAAGACGTTCCATATCGTTCTGATCGCCGCGTGGTTCGCGGGGCTCTTCTACCTGCCGCGCATCTACGTGAACCTGGCCATGGAGACCGATCCGGCCGCGGTACGCCGCCTGCTGCTGATGGCGCGCAAGCTGTTCCGCTTCATGACGATGATCGCGGTGCCGGCGCTGGCCTGCGGGCTGTGGCTCTGGCTCGTGATCGGCATCGGCCAGGGGCAGGGCTGGATCCATGCGAAGGTGACGGTCGTGCTGCTGCTCATCGTCTATCACGCCTATTGCGGGCACCTGCTGCGGGTGTTCGAGCGTGGCGAGAACAAGCGCACCGACAAGTGGTATCGCGTGTTCAACGAGCTGCCGGTGCTCGGCATGCTCGCGGCGGTTGCGCTGGTCGTGATCAAGCCGTTTTGAGCGGCGCGGCCGGCTAGGTTGCCGGCGTCTCTTGATGCGCAACGGCGCCCCGTGGGGCGCCGTTCGTCGTTTACGTGCCGCGTTTTGCGTCGAACCGCACGCCGCGCGTCGTCAATCCTTCGTGCCGTCGTCGATCCGGCGGCGCGTGATCGCTTCCTTCGCGCGCCCGACCCGTTCCATCAGTGCGGGGCCGCGCGACAGCGCGACGCCGACTGCAAGGATGTCGCCGATCGCGAGATGCGACATCCGCGACGTCATCGGCGAGAACACGTCCGTTTCCTCGGCAACGTTCGACGCGAGGCTCACGGTTGCGAGCTTCGCGAGCGGCGAATGGCTCTGCGTGATCGCAACGACTTTCGCGCCGCACGCGAGCGCGGAGCGCGCGGCGTCGACGATGTCGCGCGTGCGGCCGGTGTTCGAGATCGCGACGACGACGTCGTGGGGCCCAAGCAGCGCCGACGACATCGAGAACGTGTGCGGGTCCGAATACGCGACACTCGGCACGCCGAGCCGGAAGAACTTGTGCTGGATGTCCTGCGCGGCGATGCCCGAGCCGCCGGCGCCGTAGAACTCGATCCGCGACGCGTTCGAGAGCAGCGCGATCGCATCGGCGACGCTGCCCGCGGACAGGCTGTTGCGCACCTCGATCAGTGCGCCGATCGTGCGGTCGAACACCTTGCCGATGATGCCGGGCGCCGGTTCGTCGGGCTCGACGTCGCGGTAGACCGACGACACGCCCGGCGCGACGCTCTGCGCGAGCCGGATCTTGAATTCGCGAAAGCCGCTGCAACCGAGCGCCTGGCAGAAGCGCGCGATCGTCGGCTGGCTGACGCCCGCGCGCGTCGACAGCTCGGTCATCGCGAGGTCGAGCACCTCGCGCGGCGCGGCGAGGATGTAGTCGGCGAGCTTGCGCTCGGAAGGGCGCAAGTCGGCGCGGATCGCTTCAATGCGAGGCAGCATGGGACGGCACGTGAAAATCGGGTTCGGATGAGCGAGTGTATCGCAATCGAATTGTAGAAAATCTACATGAAAATACTAGCGTCATCATCACGCTTTTGATGCAACTACAGCAAGCGTGATTAGGGTTTTTACTAGGTAATGCCTTGCTGGTAGCGGGAATAAGGGTTGCGCGTTGCTCGATCCGCATTGCGTGCTTGTAGTTTTTCTACTAGACTGACTTCGTTCTGTCGACGCACTCGACCGTCCCCACGATTCCAACCGCCGGTGTCGGCCGGCATACAGGAGCGCCCAGCATGACGTCGCTGCACCCCACTCTGGCGAAGGTCACCGAACGCGTGATCGCCCGCAGCCAATCGACCCGTTCCGCCTATCTGCAGCGCATCGACGGCGCGCAGGGCAAGTTCCCGGCGCGCGGCGCGCTGTCGTGCGCGAACCTCGCGCACGGTTTCGCGGGCCTCGAGGGCAACGACAAGTTCTCGATCAAGGCGATCCGCGAGCCGAATATCGGCATCGTGTCCTCGTACAACGAGATGCTGTCCGCGCATGCGCCGTACAAGGATTTCCCCGAGATCATCAAGGCGGCCGCGCGCGAGAACGGCGGGGTCGCGCAGTTCGCGGGCGGCGTGCCGGCGATGTGCGACGGCGTCACGCAGGGCAACCCGGGGATGGAGCTGTCGCTGTTCTCGCGCGAGGCGATCGCGATGGGCACGGCGATCGCGCTCACGCACAACATGTTCGACGCGGCGCTCTGCCTCGGCATTTGCGACAAGATCGTGCCGGGCCTGCTGATCGGCGCGCTGCAGTTCGGCCACCTGCCGACGATCTTCGTGCCGGCCGGCCCGATGACGAGCGGCCTGTCGAACGACGACAAGGCGAAGATCCGCCAGCAGTTCGCGACCGGCCAGGTCGGCCGCGACGCGCTGCTCGAAGCCGAATCGGCCGCGTATCACGGCCACGGCACCTGCACGTTCTACGGCACCGCGAACAGCAACCAGATGCTGATGGAGCTGATGGGGCTGCACCTGCCGGGCTCGGCGTTCGTTCATCCGCACACGCCGTTGCGCACCGCGCTCACGGCCGAGGCCGCGCGCCGCGTGCTCGACCTGACCGTCGAGCGCGGCCACTACACGCCGATCGGCCATGTGATCGACGAGAAGGCGATCGTCAACGGGATCGTCGCGCTGCTCGCGACGGGCGGCTCGACCAACCACACGCTGCACCTCGTCGCGATCGCGCGCGCGGCCGGCATCCTGATCGACTGGAACGACTTCGACGAGCTGTCGGCCGTCGTGCCGCTGCTCGCGAAGATCTACCCGAACGGCAAGGCCGACGTGAACCACTTCCACGCGGCCGGCGGCGTCGCGTTCCTGGTGCGCAACCTGCTCGAAGGCGGGCTGCTGCACGAGGACGTGACGACGGTCGCCGGCAAGGGCCTGTCGCACTACACGAAGGAGCCGAAGCTGATCGACGGCAAGCTGACGTGGGTCGACGGCACGGCCGAGAGCCACGACACGAAGGTGCTGCGCGGCATTCGCGACCCGTTCCAGCCGGACGGCGGCCTGCGCCTGATGCAGGGCCGGCTCGGCCGCGGCGTGATCAAGATTTCGGCGGTCGCGCCCGAGCACCGCAAGGTGACGGCGCCCGCGATCGTGTTCGATTCGCAGGAAGCCGTGCAGGAAGCGTTCGATCGCGGCGAGCTGAAGCGCGATTTCGTCGCGGTCGTGCGCTTCCAGGGCGCGCGCGCGAACGGGATGCCCGAACTGCACCGTTTGACGCCGCTGCTCGGCGTGCTGCAGGATCAGGGCTTCCACGTCGCGCTGGTCACCGACGGCCGCATGTCGGGTGCGTCGGGCAAGGTGCCGGCCGTGATCCACGTATCGCCGGAAGCATTGCTGGCCGGCCCGCTCGGCAAGGTGAAGACGGGCGATATGCTCGTGATCGACGCGGAAGCCGGCGTGCTCGACATCGAGGTCGACGACGCCGAGTGGCACGCGCGCCCGGTCGCGCAGCCGCTGCATCAGGCCGAAAACGAGGTCGGTTTCGGGCGCGAACTGTTCGGCGTGTTCCGCACGGCCGCGGCACCGGCCGAGCAGGGCGCATCGGTTTTTGGCGCGCTGGTCGGCGAAACGGCCGTCCACGCCGCCGCATGAATTTCAAGGAGCCAATTCAATGAAGACGATTGCTGAAATCGTGAAGCTGGGCCCGGTCATTCCGGTGCTCGCATTCGACTCGGTCGAACAGGGCGAAAACGTGTCGCGTGCGTTGCACGCGGGCGGCGTGAAGGTGCTCGAGATCACGCTGCGCACGCCGGCCGGCCTGGAGGCGATCCAGCGCGCGAGCCAGCTCGCGGACGACATCGTCGTCGGCGTCGGCACGATCACGAAGCCCGAGCACTGCGCGCAGGCGAAGCGCGCGGGCGCGAAGTTCGGCGTGTCGCCGGGCCTGACGAAGGAACTGCACCTCGCGTCGCTCGACGCGGGCCTGCCGCTGCTGCCGGGCGTGATGACGCCGAGCGACATCATCCAGGCGCTCGAATTCGGCTACGAGATCGTGAAGTTCTTCCCCGCGCAGCAGGCGGGCGGCGTGCCGATGCTGCAGGCGTTCCACGGCCCGTTCCCGGCGCTGAAGTTCTGCCCGACCGGCGGCATCACGGTCGACACCGCGCCGAATTTCCTGAAACTGCCGAACGTCGTGTGCGTCGGCGGCTCGTGGCTCACGCCGAAGGCAGCGCTCGCCGCGCAGGACTGGGCCGAAGTCACGCGCCTCGCGCAAGCCGCGAGCCAGCTTCCCCGCTAATACTTGTATGAAATGAAGAATCGACCCTCGGGAGCAAGCGCTTAGTGCTTGTTTTACCGAGGGTTTTTGCTGATGGAACCGGTTCTATCCGCAGGCCGTAAAGATAAGTAAAATTCAGCGTCCTGACGGGGTGGGTACCCCCCGTGTTTCGGAGACCTGCATAGCCGGGCATACTCGCAACAACTCGCCCGGTTCGAACAATTCTAGGAGGAGTGCCACATGGGGGCTGTTCAAGGCAGCATGCTGCTCGTATTCACGCTGATCGCGATTGCCGCGCTGATCCTGATGATCGCGCGCTTCAAGATCTACCCGTTCCTGGTGCTGATCATCGTTTCGCTCGGCCTCGGTCTCGTCGTCGGCATGCCGATGGACAAGATCGTCAAGTCGTTCGAGGCGGGCACCGGCGGCACGCTCGGCCACATTGCGATCGTCGTCGGCCTCGGCACGATGCTCGGCAAGATGATGGCCGAATCGGGCGGCGCCGAACGGATCGCGACCACGCTGATCGACTGGTTCGGTGAAAAGAACATCCACTGGGCGATGATGTTCGTCGCGATCATCGTCGGCCTGCCGGTGTTCTTCGAAGTCGGCTTCGTGCTGCTGATCCCGATCGCGTTCAACGTTGCGAAGCGCACCGGCAAGTCGCTGCTCGTCGTCGGCCTGCCGATGGTGGCCGGCCTGTCCGTCGTGCACGGGCTGATCCCGCCGCACCCGGCCGCGCTGCTGGCCGTCCAGCAATACGGCGCCGATATCGGCAAGACGATCGCGTTCGGCCTGCTCGTCGGCGTGCCGACCGCGATCATCGCGGGCCCGCTGTTCGCGCTGACGATCTCGAAGTTCGTGAAGCTGCCGGAAAACAACCCGCTTGCCGCGCAATTCGTCGATTCGCGCACGGATGGCAGCAAGCGCGAACTGCCGAGCTTCGGCATCACGCTGTTTACGATCCTGCTGCCCGTCGCGCTGATGCTCGTCGGCAGCTGGGCCGACCTGCTGTTCACGCCGAAGTCGCTGCCGAACAACCTGCTGCGCTTCGCCGGCAACTCGGATGTCGCGCTGCTGATCGCCGTGCTCGTGAGCTTCTTCACGTTCGGCAAGCTGCAGGGCTTCAACCGCGACCAGATCCAGAGGTTCTGCAGCGAGTGCCTGGCACCGATCGCCGGGATCACGCTGATCGTCGGCGCGGGCGGCGGCTTCGGCGGCGTCCTGCGCGACAGCGGGATCTCGCAGCAGATCGTCGAGACCGCGAAGCACGCGCATCTGTCGCCGCTGCTGCTCGGCTGGTTCGTCGCGGCGCTGATGCGTCTCGCGACGGGTTCGGCGACGGTCGCGATGACGACGGCTTGCGGCATCGTCGCGCCGATCGCGGCGGCGGCCGGCACGACGGTCAGCCCGGAACTGCTGGTGCTCGCCACGGGCTCGGGCTCGCTGATCTTCTCGCACGTGAACGACGGCGGCTTCTGGCTGATCAAGGAATACTTCGGGATGACGGTCGGTCAGACGTTCAAGACCTGGTCGTTGCTCGAAACCATCATCTCGGTGCTTGGCCTGGGCTTCACGCTGCTGCTGAGCATGGTTCTGTAACAAGGGGTAGGTAATGATTCTGATCGCAATGGGCGTGTCGGGCGCGGGCAAGTCGCTGATTGGCGAAATGCTGGCGGAACGCCTGTCGTGCAGCTATACCGACGGCGACGCGTTTCACAGCGCGGCGAACAAGGAGAAGATGCATCACGGCATTCCGCTGACCGACGACGACCGCTGGCCGTGGCTGCGCACGATCCGCGAGGCCATCGAGGAAAAGCAGCGCGCGGGCGAGACGGCCGTGTTCACGTGCTCGTCGCTGAAGCGGTCGTACCGCGACGTGCTGCGCGGGTCCGACACCGACGTGCGGTTCGTGTATCTGAAGGGTTCGTTCGAGGTGTTGCACGAGCGCCTGAAGAGCCGCACCGGCCATTTCTTCGATCCGTCGCTGCTGAAAAGCCAGCTCGACACGCTCGAGGAGCCGGGCCCGGACGAAGCGATCGAGGTCAGCATCGAGCTGACGCCCGAACAGATCGTCGATCAGGTCATGCTGAAGATCGGCATCGCGCAGCAGCACTGAGCGCGGTTCGCGGCAATCGTCATGAACAAGGCGCCCTTCGGGGCGCCTTTTTCGTTGGTGGCCCGCGAGCCGGTCAGGCCGTGGGCGCCTGCTTCGCGATGCCGTCGAGCAGCACGTCGACCATCGTGTCGTGCACGGCCGCCGGATCGAGCTGCGCGTAGAGCGGGGCGGCCGACCTGACGAGCGGATGCTCGGTAGCCGACAGCGCTTCCATTTCCGCGAGCTCGACATCGTTCGCGGGCCGCGTAAGGCCTCCGGCCTCCGCGGCGGCAAGCCCGATCACGCTCGCATACCAGCCGACGCATACCGACGGCAGCGCCGCGCGCGGGATGCCGGCGTCGGCCAGCGCGCGATGCACGGCCTCGATATGCGCGAGATCGGCCGGCCCGGTGCTCATGTGGCGCTGCAGGAGTGCGAACGCGGCCGGGTAGCGCAGCGCGAGCGCGCGGTACTGGCGCGCGAGGTCGCGCAGCCGCTCGCGCCACGGCAGCGACGGGTCGACCGGCACGAGCGAGCGCGACAGCGCGTTCGCGATCGCGCGGCTCAGGCCTTCCTTCGACTTGAAGTGGTACAGCACGCTCATCGGGTCGCAGCCGACCGACTGCGCGAGCTTGCGTACGCTGAACGCGGCTTCGCCGACGTCTTCGAGCAGCGTGAGCGCGGCCGCGACGATGGCCTCCTTGTCGAGGCCGCGCGGGCCCTGGGCGGGTTTGTCTTTCATCGATCCGGGCTGGCGTGCCGGTGCGGTACCGGCTGTAAACTTGACGAAAGCTTATTCTACACTGTAGAATTATTTCTGCGGTGTAGAAATTGGGTGTCCCGGCACCTTTCAATACGTGCTTTCGCACAGTCCGGGATTCAGGCGGCACGAGCGTGCCCGCCGTCAACACGGGCCATCGCGCCCCTTTATCTCGTTGACACCCATGTGGAACCGGCTGCCCCACCCGCGAAGCCAGAAGGCTCTTCGACAGGCGGCCTGGGGCCTGCTCACGCTAATAACGGGCTTGCGCTGGCCACCAGAAGGGCCGAGCGCAAGGACTGCGACGAAGCGAATACTCGACGTATTCGCAAGGAGCATGACGCAGCGATCGGCCCTTCTGGTGGCCAGCCCCACGAATGATTTTTTCAAACAGGGGAACGTGCCTTGCCGGCCGTATTGCGGCGTCGATCGTTGCTTGTCCCCCAAGGGGACTTCCTTCGGGGCGTTTGGCAAGGCCAAACGGCGCTCCTCACTCCTAGCACTCCGGCCGGCAAGGCACGTTCGCAAGCCCGTTATTAGCGTGAGCAGGCCCCACCATGCAAGTGCAATCATGACTTTCAATAACCAACCCCTGATCCAGGGCGAATCGCGTTTCGAACAAACGCAACTGAACATCGAAAAAGACAACTGGAACTGGTGCGACCCGGCTCGCTACGACGATGAGCGCCCGGCCAACTGGTACGAGGCGTCGTTATCGCGCCATGAAAACACCGCGCCACTCGCGCACGATGCCGTGTGCGACGTGCTGGTGATCGGCGCGGGGCTGCTCGGCGCATCGGCCGCGCTGCATCTCGCGGAAGCGGGCGTCGATACCATCCTCGTCGACAAGCATCACGTCGGCTCGGCCGCGTCCGGCCGCAACGGCGGGCAATTGACGCCCGGCCTTGCGCGCTGGGAAGCGGCCGACATGATCGACCACCTGTCGCACGACGACGCGAAACGGCTGTGGCGCTTCGCATCGACCGAGTCGATGGACCTGATCGATGCGATCGGCGCACGTTACGCGCTCGAACTCGACCGCAAGCGCGGCCACATCACGGCGGCCGTTCACCCGGGCCACATGAGCGCGCTGCTCGATGGCGCGGATGCGCGCCGCCATCTCGGCGACGCAGGCGTGACGCTCGTCGGCCGCCACCAGTTGCATGACGACTACGTGCGCTCGGGGCTGTACCACGGCGCGGCGATCGATGCGATCGGCGGGCAGATCCATCCGCTCGCACTGGTGCGCGGCCTCGTGCACGGTTTTCGGTTGAACGGCGGCGCGCTGTTCGAGGGCACCGAGGTGCTCGAGCTCGACGAGACGCCCGCGGGCGTCGTCGCGACGACGCCGGGCGGCACCATCACCGCACGCAAGGGGGGCGTGCTCGCGCTGCACAACACGACGTTCCGGCTGCTCGACGACGGCGCGGCGACCACGGTGCCGTTCTTCACGTACGTGAGCGTGACGGCGCCACTCGACGTCGATGTCGCGACGCTGATGCCGGCCGGCATGCCCGTGTACGACACGCAGTTCCAGATCGACTACTACCGGCCGGTGCGCGGCAACCGCCTGCTGTTCGGCGGGCAGGGCACCGGCACCTGCTGGGCGCAGCCCGACGTCAACGCGTATCTGCTGACGCGGCTGAATACGGTGTTCCCGCAGGTCGACGGCAGCTTCGCGCTCGACTACTGCTGGAGCGGCGTCAGCGATTTCACGCTGAACGGCGCCACCGACAGCCGCAAGACCGACGGCCGCGTGCCGATGTACATGGTGCAGGGCTGGAGCGGCCATGGCGTCGCGCAGACGGTGCGGATCGGCAAGGCGATCTGCGACAATTTCGTCGGCCGCAACGACGATTTCTCGATGCTCACGGGTATCGATCACCGTGCGATTCCGCTCGGCCGGCAGTTGTCGCCGATCGCGATCCCTGCCGCGAAGGCCGCGATGAGCGTGATGAGCGCGCTCAACCCGGGGCGGATGATTTCGTTCTGACCTTCCGGCCGCAGGCGAACCGCCAATGAAAAAGCCCGATGCGATTGCTCGCATCGGGCTTATTTTCGTCCGGCGACGGCGGTGCTTACGCGATCCGCTTCGCGAGTTCGACGGCCTTGCCGATGTACGACGCGGGCGTCATCGCGAGCAGAAGATCCTTCGCGTCCTGCGGGATCGCGAGCGTGCCGACGAATTCCTGCAGCGCTTCGCGCGTGATGCCCTTGCCGCGCGTCAGTTCCTTCAGCTGCTCGTACGGGTTCTCGATGCCGTAGCGGCGCATCACCGTCTGCACCGGCTCGGCCAGCACTTCCCAGCAGTTGTCGAGATCTTCGTTCAGGCGCTGCGGGTTCACTTCGAGCTTGTCGAGGCCGCGGATCAGCGAGTCGTACGCGAGCAGCGAGTAGCCGAGCGCGACGCCCATGTTGCGCAGCACGGTCGAGTCGGTCAGGTCGCGCTGCCAGCGCGACACCGGCAGTTTGTCGGCGAGGTGGCGCAGCGTCGCGTTCGCCAGGCCGAGGTTGCCTTCCGAGTTTTCGAAGTCGATCGGGTTGACCTTGTGCGGCATCGTCGACGAGCCGATTTCGCCGGCCTTCGTCTTCTGCTTGAAGTAGCCGACCGAGATGTAGCCCCACACGTCGCGGTCGAGGTCGAGCAGGATCGTGTTCGCGCGCGCCACGGCGTCGAACAGCTCGGCCATGTAGTCGTGCGGCTCGATCTGGATCGTGTACGGGTTGAACGTGAGCTTCAGGCGGGTTTCGATCACGTCGCGCGAGAACGCTTCCCAGTCGAATTCCGGATACGCGGACAGGTGAGCGTTGAAGTTGCCGACCGCGCCGTTCATCTTGCCGAGGATCTCGACCTTCTCGATGCGGTTGATCGCACGGGCGAGACGCGCGGCGACGTTCGCGAGTTCCTTGCCGAGCGTCGTCGGGCTGGCCGGCTGGCCGTGCGTGCGCGACAGCATCGGCTGCTCGGCGTGCGCGTGCGCGAGTGCGACGAGGCGCTGGTAGACGGTGCGCAGCGCCGGCAGGATCACGTGTTCGCGCGCGCCGGCGAGCATCATCCCGTGCGACGTGTTGTTGATGTCCTCGGACGTGCACGCGAAGTGGATGAATTCGCTGGCCTTCTCGAGTTCGGCCTGGCCCTTCACCGATTCCTTCAGCCAGTATTCGACGGCCTTCACGTCGTGGTTCGTCACGCGCTCGATTTCCTTGATGCGGGCGGCGTCGTGCGCGGTGAAGCGCTCGGCGAGCTGCAGCAGGAACTGCTCGGACGCATCGGAGAAGCGCGGGACTTCCGCGAAGCCGGCGCGCGACAGCGCGATCAGCCAGTGCACCTCGACGGTGACGCGGTGGCGCATGAAGGCGGCTTCGGAGAGCCAGTCGCGCAGCGCTTCGGTCTTGCTGGCGTAGCGGCCGTCGATGGGCGAGAGCGCGGTGAGGGCGAAAAGCGTATCGGGACGAGTGTCGGACATGATCGGGCGGGCCTTGGGGCCGGGTCGAGCGGGGGAGGAGAATCCGGCATTTTACCATTGGCGCGCGACGATCCCGGGTATGGGAGGGCGGCGGCCGCCGCCGCGTGCCGACGTCACGCCGGCGCGGGTTCGCAGCGGGCTTGCAGGGCCGTGCGCGACGCCGCCGGCCGGGCCCGCCCGCCGGTAGAATGCAGGCTTCTTCCCGACTGCCGCCCGCCGCGCCCGCCTGCATGGAACTGAAATGGCTCGAAGACTTCGTCTCGCTCGCGGAAACGCGCAGCTTTAGCCGGTCCGCAGAACTGCGGCACGTGTCGCAGCCGGCGTTCTCGCGGCGGATTCAGGCACTGGAGGCATGGCTCGCGACCGAACTGATCGATCGTTCGGTCTATCCGACGCGGCTCACGCAGGCCGGCCAGATCTTCTACGAGCAGGCGCTGACGATGCTGTCGCAGGCGCACGAGGCGCGCACGCTGCTGCGCGGCCACGTCGGCGCGCCGGTGCCGACGATCGAGTTCGCGGTGCCGCACACGCTGTCGCTCACGTATTTCCCGCGCTGGCTGCAGCGGATCGAGGCGAAGATGGGCCAGGTCCACACGCGGCTGCGCGCGCTGAACGTGCACGACGCGGTGCTGTCGCTCGTCGAGGGCGGCTGCGATCTCGTGATGGGCTACCACCACCCGAGTCATCCGGTCGCGCTCGACCCGGCGCGCTACGACATGCTGATCCTCGGCAGCGAGCCGATCAGCCCGTTCTCGGCGCCCGGCCGCGCGGGCCGGCCACGCTATACGCTGCCGGGTGCGGCCGACGCGCGCGTGCCGTACCTGTCGTATACGCCGAACGCGTATCTCGGCCGGATGACCGAAGTCATCGTCGCGAACGCGCCGACGCGGCTGTTCCTCGATCGCGTCTATGAAACCGACATGGCCGAAGGGCTGAAGGCGATGGCGCTCGCGGGCCATGGCGTCGCGTTCCTGCCGCACAGCGCGGTCGAGGATGCGGTCGCGGGCGGTCGCCTGATCCGGCTCGACCGGTCGGTGCGCGGCGGTGCGCATCCGTTCACGCTGACGATGGAGATCCGGCTGTACTGCGACAAGCTCGCGCTGCAGGGCGACGATCCGCGCCAGAAGCTCGTGCGCGCGCTGTGGGACGTCGTGCGCGACGAGCTGCGCGATCCGACAAATTAACCGCCGGCGGTTAATTTTCCGCAGCCGGTCGGGCACGGCCGGCTGACGGCGCGCTTGCGCTGCCTGTCGGACGGCTGTCCGGCGGCCGGCCCACACGCATTCCATTCGATTTTTCAGCGACGCGATGCACGGCCGATCGCGGGCGTTCTTGCGCAAATCGACCGCAGATTTGCGAAAAATCGCGATCATGCAAGAAACGCATAATCGAATAAGCAAACGGCATTGGATAAAAAAAACGGGTTTTTCGACAATGTGCGCACCTGTTGACCGTTGGAGCATCCATGTCTTCGCAATTGCAGTCCATCCCGTCCTACCTGCACGCCGACGATCTCGGCCCGTGGGGCAACTACCTTCAGCAAGTCGATCGCGTCGCGCCGTACCTCGGCTCGCTGTCGCGCTGGCTCGAGACGCTGAAGCGTCCGAAGCGCATCCTGATCGTCGACTGCCCGATCGAGCTCGACAACGGCACCGTCGCGCACTTCGAAGGCTATCGCGTGCAGCACAACGTGTCGCGCGGCCCGGGCAAGGGCGGCGTGCGCTACCACCAGGACGTGACGCTGTCGGAAGTGATGGCGCTGTCCGCATGGATGTCGGTCAAGAACGCGGCCGTGAACGTGCCGTACGGCGGCGCGAAGGGCGGTATCCGCGTCGACCCGCGCAAGCTGTCGCGTGGTGAGCTCGAGCGCGTGACGCGCCGCTACACCAGCGAAATCGGCATCATCATCGGCCCGAACACCGACATTCCGGCGCCGGACGTCAACACCAACGAACAGGTGATGGCGTGGATGATGGACACCTACTCGATGAACCAGGGCCAGACGTCGACCGGCGTCGTGACCGGCAAGCCGATCGCGCTCGGCGGTTCGCTCGGCCGCAAGGAAGCAACGGGCCGCGGCGTGTTCGTCGTCGGTTCGGAAGCGGCGAAGAAGAAGGGCCTCGAAATCGCAGGCGCGCGCATCGCGGTGCAAGGCTTCGGCAACGTCGGCGGCATCGCGGCG
This sequence comes from Burkholderia sp. BCC1999, assembly GCF_905339975.1. Taxonomy (NCBI): domain Bacteria; kingdom Pseudomonadati; phylum Pseudomonadota; class Betaproteobacteria; order Burkholderiales; family Burkholderiaceae; genus Burkholderia; species Burkholderia sp. BCC1999. The sequence continues at coordinate 133,128 of NZ_CAJPHP010000017.1, forward strand.
AAGCTGTTCCAGGAAGCGGGCGCGAAGGTGATCGCGGTGCAGGATCACACGGGCACGATCTACCAGCCGGCCGGCCTCGATTCGAACAAGCTGCTCGACCACGTCGCACGCACGGGCGGCGTCGCGGGCTTCGAAGGCTCGGAGCCGATGCCGAACGACGAGTTCTGGACGGTCGAGACGGACATCCTGATCCCGGCGGCACTGGAAAACCAGATCACCGAGAAGAATGCAGCGAAGATCCGCACGAAGATCATCGTCGAAGGCGCGAACGGCCCGACGACGACGGCAGCGGACGACATCCTGAGCGCAAACGGCGTGCTCGTGATCCCCGACGTGATCGCGAACGCAGGTGGCGTGACCGTGTCGTACTTCGAGTGGGTGCAGGATTTCTCGAGCTTCTTCTGGACGGAAGACGAGATCAACCACCGTCTCGAGCGCGTAATGCGCGAAGCGTTCGCCGGCGTGTGGGCGGTCGCGGAAGAGCACAAGGTGACGGTGCGTACGGCGGCGTTCATCGTCGCGTGCAAGCGCATCCTGATGGCGCGCGAAATGCGTGGCCTCTACCCCTGATCGTTGACTATGATCAATTCATGACGCAATCCACCCGATTGCGGAAATGAACCCTCGCGGGCGGTGCCGGATCCGGCATCGCCCGCGCGCGCATTCGGGGCGCCCGAAGCCGGGAGGAAGGCTTCGTACAGGGCGATTCGTAGTGCGGTAAATAACCAGTACTTTCAAAAATATTACTTTGATACACTGGCGCGGGTTTTAGCCAAGGAGATGACCAAAATGAAATACCACAAGGCAGTCCTGATGGTCGCGGCGCTCTGCGCGTTCGCAAGCGGCGCGCATGCTCAGGAGACGGGCACGCTGAAGAAGATCAAGGACACGGGCGTGATCGCGCTGGGCCATCGCGAATCGTCGATTCCGTTCTCCTACTACGACCAGAACCAGCAGGTGGTTGGCTATTCGCGTGAATTCCAGCTGAAGGTGGTCGACGCGGTGAAGAAGAAGCTGAACCTGCCGAACCTGCAGGTGAAGAACATCCCGATCACGTCGCAGAACCGCATTCCGCTGGTGCAGAACGGCACGGTCGACATCGAGTGCGGCTCGACGACCAACAACGTCGAGCGCCAGCAGCAGGCGGCGTTCTCCGACACGATCTTCGTGATCGGCACGCGCCTGATGACGAAGAAGGATTCGGGCGTCAAGGATTTCGCCGACCTGAAGGGCAAGACGGTCGTGACGACCGCCGGCACGACGTCGGAGCGCCTGCTGCGCAAGATGAACAACGAGAAGCAGCTGGGCATGAACATCATCAGCGCGAAGGATCACGGCGATTCCTTCAACACGCTGGAATCGGGCCGCGCGGTCGCGTTCATGATGGATGACGCGCTGCTCGCGGGCGAGCGCGCGAAGGCGAAGCAGCCGGGCGAGTGGGTGATCGTCGGCACGCCGCAATCGGAAGAAGCGTACGGCTGCATGATGCGCAAGGGCGACGCCGACTTCAAGAAGGTCGTCGACGACGCGATCTCGCAAGTCGAGAAGTCGGGCGAAGCCGCGAAGATCTACGCGAAGTGGTTCGAGAACCCGATTCCGCCGAAGGGGCTGAACCTGAACTTCCCGCTGTCCGATTCGATGAAGAAGCTGTACGCGAACCCGAACGACAAGGCGCTCGACTGACCACACGGTCGTTGATGCAGAAATGACGCTAATGAGACGGAAGAGGCCACGCTTCTTCCGTCTCTTTTTGCTGGAGTCTTGCCCATGTCTTACCACTGGAACTGGGGCATCTTCCTGAGCCCCGTGTCGACCGGCGAGCCGACGACTTATTTCGGATGGCTGATGTCCGGCTTCTGGGTGACGATCGAAGTGTCGCTCGTCGCCTGGGTCATCGCGCTGATCGTCGGATCGCTGTTCGGCGTGCTGCGCACGGTGCCGAACAAATGGCTGTCCGCGCTCGGCACCCTGTACGTGTCGATCTTCCGGAACATCCCGCTGATCGTGCAGTTCTTCGTCTGGTATCTCGTGATACCCGAGCTGCTGCCCGCATCGATCGGCACCTGGATCAAGCAGCTGCCGCCCACCACGCAGTTCTTTACCGCGTCGATCATCTGTCTCGGCCTGTTCACGGGCGCGCGCGTGTGCGAACAGGTGCGCTCGGGGATCAACGCGCTGCCGAAGGGCCAGCGCGCGGCCGGCCTCGCGATGGGCTTCACGCAATGGCAGACGTATCGCTACGTGCTGCTGCCCGTTGCGTACCGGATCATCGTGCCGCCGCTCACGTCGGAATTCCTGAACATCTTCAAGAACTCCGCCGTCGCGTCGACGATCGGCCTGCTCGACCTGTCCGCGCAGGCGCGCCAGCTCGTCGACTACACCGCGCAGACGTATGAATCGTTCATCGCGGTCACGCTTGCGTACGTGATCATCAACCTCGTCGTGATGTCGTTCATGCGCTGGATCGAAGGCCGCACGCGGCTGCCCGGCTATATCGGAGGCAAGTGATGCATCAGTTCGACTGGAGTAGTATTCCCGGCGCGCTGCCGACGCTGTGGACGGGGGCGGTCGTCACGTTCCAGATCACGCTGATCGCGATCGTGGTCGGGATCGTCTGGGGCACGCTGCTGGCGCTGATGCGGCTGTCGGGCGTCAAGCCGCTCGCGTGGTTCGCGCAGGGCTACGTGACGGTGTTCCGCTCGATTCCGCTCGTGATGGTGCTGCTGTGGTTCTTCCTGATCGTGCCGCAGCTGCTGCAGGGCGTGCTCGGGCTGTCGCCGACGATCGACATCCGCCTCGCGTCGGCGATGGTCGCGTTCTCGTTGTTCGAAGCCGCGTATTATTCCGAGATCATCCGTGCCGGCATCCAGGCGGTGCCGCGCGGGCAGGTGAACGCCGCGTTCGCGCTCGGCATGAACTACGCGCAGGCGATGCGCCTCGTGATCCTGCCGCAGGCGTTCCGCGCGATGGTGCCGCTGCTGCTCACGCAGGCGATCGTCCTGTTCCAGGATACGTCGCTCGTGTACGTGATCAGTCTCGCGGACTTCTTCCGCACGGCGGCCAACATCGGCGATCGCGACGGCACGACCGTCGAGATGGTCCTGTTCGCCGGCGCATGTTATTTCGTGATTTGCACGTTGGCGTCTGCACTCGTCAAGGGTCTCCAGAAAAAGGTCACAAGATGATTTCCATCAAGAACGTTTCGAAGTGGTACGGCCAGTTTCAGGTCCTCACCGACTGCACGACCGAGGTCAAGAAAGGCGAAGTGGTCGTCGTGTGCGGCCCGTCGGGCTCGGGCAAGTCGACGCTGATCAAGACCGTGAACGGCCTCGAGCCGTTTCAGCAGGGCGAGATCCTCGTGAACGGCCAGTCGGTCGGCGACAAGAAGACGAACCTGTCGAAGCTGCGCTCGAAGGTCGGGATGGTGTTCCAGCATTTCGAGCTGTTCCCGCACCTGTCGATCACCGAGAACCTGACGCTCGCGCAAGTCAAGGTGCTCGGCCGCGGCAAGGACGAGGCGAACGAGAAGGGCATGAAGCTGCTCGATCGAGTCGGCCTGAAGGCGCATGCGCACAAGTTCCCGGGCCAGTTGTCGGGCGGCCAGCAGCAGCGTGTCGCAATCGCGCGTGCGCTGTCGATGGATCCGATCGCGATGCTGTTCGACGAGCCGACGTCCGCGCTCGATCCCGAGATGATCAACGAAGTGCTCGACGTGATGGTCGAACTCGCGCAGGAAGGGATGACGATGATGGTCGTCACGCACGAGATGGGCTTCGCGAAGAAGGTCGCGCATCGCGTGATCTTCATGGACAAGGGCGCAATCGTCGAGGACGACCGCAAGGACGATTTCTTCTCGAATCCGAAATCGGAACGCGCGAAGGACTTCCTCGCGAAGATCCTGCACTGAGCGTTCGCGCGCTTCACGCGCGTCGATGCAAAAACCGCCCGGCATTCAGCCGGGCGGTTTTTTTTCGTCCGCGGGTGGCGTGCGTTACCAGCTGTACCGGTAGCCCACTTGCCCGACGATGCCGCGTCGGTAATCGCCGCCGATGTTGCGCGCGATCTTCGCGTTCGCGTACAGCTCGCCCGACTTGCCGAAGCTCGCGGTCACACCGACGCCGAGCTCGTACCAGGTGCGGCCGAGATGCGTCGCGAACGGCGTGCCGCCGACGACGGTCTGGCCCGGCGACAGGAAGTCGTGCAGCACGTCGGCCGTGAAGTACGGCGTCGCGGCGCCGCCGCCCGCATCCGACTGGAGGTTCGGCCGGAAGATGCGCACGCCGACGCGGCCGCGCAGCGCGTTCGTCGTCGTGCCCGATACGGCCGACACGTTGTCGTTGAACCCGTTCAGCTTCAGGTACTGATACATCAGCTGCGCTTGCGGCTCGATCGCGATCGGCGTGCTGCCGATCGCGAACGGCTTGCCGACTTCCTGCGACAGCGCGATACCGAAGCCGTTCTGCGACGCCTCGTTGCCGTAGCTGTCGCGATAGCGGTTGCCGTAGTGCGTGACCTGCCCGACGCTGTCGAAGTAGGTGCCGTCCGACAGGTAGCGCGTCCAGTAGCCGCCGACGCTCTGCGCGTGCATCTCGACCGAGCCGGTCGACGTCGACAGGTTCTGCGTGTCGGCGCGCGCCATGTCGCTGAAGCTCGCGTTCGACACGCCGATGCTGGCCGTCACGCCCGCATGCGTGCTGCCCGCGCCGTTCGGCGCCTGGTCGAGCGTCCAGTCCTTGCCGAACTGCGCGAAGAACGTGCGCTCGTCGGCCGCGAAGCGGCCCGCGTTCGCATCGAGGCTCTGGCCGCCGATGCGCCCCCATACGCCGTCGCGGTTGCCGGCCTGCTGCTTCTCGACGTTGTAGATGTCGCCGACGCGTTCGTGCAGCTTGCCGAGCGTCGAGAAGCCGTAGTCGGCGTTCAGCAGCGGCGTGAGCGCGTAGCCGGCGACGCCCGGGCGATACGCGAGCGTGCCGCCGCCATTCCCGTTGCCGCCGTCGCCGCCGCCCGACGGGTGAATCGGGTCGCCGGGGTCGGTCTGGTCGAGCTGCGAGCGCAGGTACCAGCCGTTCGCGTCGCTCTGCCCGCCGCGATAGAGCCGGTATTCGTACGCACCGGCCTGCACGGGCCCGGCGAGATGGAACGCCGACGCGGTGGTCGTGCCGCCGTTGGCCGTGACGACCACGGGAATCCCGTCGCCGGTCGTCTGCGCACCGGTGCCGGCCGTGTTGGCGATCTTCAGGCCGGTCGTGCCGCTCGCGGCGCCGCCGTTCACGATCAGCCGGTCGGTCGGCGACGCATCGGCGCCGAGATATGTGTTGAGCGCGATCGTGCCGCCGTTCCCGACATAGCTGCCGGTCGTCAGCGTCTTGTAGCTGCCCGTGAGCGTCGGCGAACCGACGGGTGCGGTGAATGCGACGAGGCCCGCGTTGTTCAGGCTGCTCAGGACCGAGCTGCCCGTCATGCGCCACGTGCTCGTGCCGTCGACGGTCAGTGCGACCGGATCGATCTTGCCGGTCAGCGTCGTGCCGTTCGCGAGGAACACGTTGCCGGTGCTCGATGCGTCGGAGACGATGTCGCCCGTGAGGTTCACAGCCGATGCGTTGAACGTCACGTTGCTGCCGTTCGCAAGGTTCAGCAGCGTGCCGTTGCCGGCCGTCACGACCGTACCGTTGCGCACCGCGATGTCGGCCGTGCCGCCGCGCGCGGAGAAGGCCGGCCCGGCGACGGACGTCACGCTGCCGCCGTCGACCAGGACCGAACTCGTCGCGCCGTTCGCTAGCGTGTCCGACGTCAGCACGCCGGCCGTCGCGCCCTTGAGCGTCGTGCCGGTCAACGCGAGCACGCCGCCGCTGTTCGCGGTTGCGCCGTTGCCGGCCGCGCTGGCGATCGACGAACCCGTATCGGCAATGCGCCCGCCGTTCTGCGCGACGACGCCGTCGGCCGCGCTGCCCGACGTGGCGAGCGTCGCGCCCGACAGCAGCGCCGTTGCGCCGCCGTCCATCACGACCGCATGCGCGCCGGCGCCGGTTGTCGCGACCGTCGTGCCGGTGGCGGAAAGCGTCGAATCCGCGCCCGATACGTACAGGCCGCGCGCGTTGGCGCCGGCGGTGTGGACGGACGTTGCCGCGTCGGTTGCGATGCGTGCGCCCGCGCCGGTCGACGTGAGGCCCTCGGCGCCGGTGCCGGTCGTGGTGATCTGCGTGCCGGCCAGCGCGATCGTGGTGTTCGCGCCGAGGTTGCGGATCCCGCTGCCCGATCCGCCGACCGAGATCGAGGTCGTGCCGGCCGCGATGCCGCCGCCCGTGACGGTCGAGTCGATCAGCACGCCGTCGGCGCTGCCGTTCGCGATCACGGTGCCGGCGCCCGACAGCGCGACCGATGCGCCGGCGCCCGTCAGGCGAACGCCCGCGATTCCGTTGTCGGCTTCGATCGAGCCAGCGTTGGCGAGCGTTGCCGACGCACCCTGCACGAGCGCGCCGATGCCGTCGGACACGCGGATCGTCGACGCGTTGTTCACCGTGCCTTGCGTGCCGACGACGACGCCCGTCGAGCCGGCGCCGGTCAGCAGCACGGTGTCGCGGTTCTCGAGCGTGCCGAGGTTCTGCGCGACGAAGCCAGTCACGCCGGCGGTCGACGACGTCACGGCGGCCTGGTTGGTCAGCGTCGTCGCGACCGGTGCGCCGGCGTTCGCGCCGGCGAGGTCGTGCGCCTGTCCGTCGACGACGCCCGCGATCGCGCCGGCCGCGTTCAGGTTGATCGTCGCGCCCGCGTCGATCGTGCCGGTCGCACCACCCTCGACCGCGATCGCGATGCCGTTCGCGCCGTTGACGTTGTAGATCGCGTTGCCGGTCGACAGCGTCGTGCCGGCGTCGGTCGCGAGCACGCCACGCGCACGCTGGCCGTTGACGTCGGTCGTCAGCGTGCCGGCCGTCGACGCGCCCGTGTAGGCCGCGCCGCCCGCGACGCGGAACAGCGTCGAATCGTCGGTGTCCACGCTGAGGTGCTGCGCGGCGACGTTGATCTTCGAGCCTGCGCCGTAGGCGTAGAAGCCGATCTGGTTCGTGCCGGACATGAAGGCCGGCACCGCGTTCGCGCCGACGTTGATCGTCGCGCCCGAGCGTGCGTGCACGCCGATCGCGCCGGTGCCCGTCAGGTTGAGCGCGCCATCGAGCGTGGCCGTGGCGCGTGGCCCTTCGGCCCACACGCCGTAGTTGCGCGTGCCCGAGGCCGGATCGAGGCTGCCGGCCACGTTGATCGTGCCGGTCGACAGGGCAGTCGTTGCCACCGCCCCGGTGCCGACGACCATGATGCCGATGCCGTTCACGCCGTTCAGCGTGATGGTGCCGGCGTTGCTTACGGTCGCGGCCGTGTCGGCCGCGAGCATGCCGACGTTGGCGAGCGGCGTGCCGGGTGCCGCGCCGTTGACGACGATCGTCCCTTCGTTGCTCAGATAGCCGTACGACGAACCGATGCTTGCCATCGCGGCGCCGTTCTGCGTCTGCGAACCGATCACGATCGTGCCGAGGTTGCGCCCGGTGCCGGAACTGCCGAGCAGGATGCCATACGCGTGCGCGGAGAGCGCGACGTCGCTTGCCGTGCCGCCGGGTGCGTACTGTGCCGAGCGGCCGAGGTAGATCGTGCCGCCGGCCTGGTTCGTGAAGTGGCCGTCGTTGGTGACGAGGCCGCCGATCACCTGGCTGTCGAGCGTCGTCGCATTGACGCCGACGTTGATCGTCCCGGCGTTCGACCCGGTCGCGCCGCCTGTCACGCCTACCGCGTAGTTCTGCAGGTTCGGCTGGTTGCCGTCGAGCGTCCACGCGCCGACGTTCATCACGCCGTTGTTGACGAACGAGGTGCCCGTCCCGCTTGCATACACACCGTTGCCTTCCGTGTAAGCGTTGAAGCCGAAGTTGACGGGCGGCGCGCTGCCGCTCGCGTCGAAGTTGTCGCCGGACGCGTAGCCGGACGAGATCGTGCCGTTGTTGACGCCGCTTGCGCCGCTCAGCAGGCGCACCAGCGTGAAGTCGCCCGACAGGCGCCCGTCGTTGACGAAATGCGCGCCGTTCTCCGCGAGGACGGCCGAGCTCGAGACGATCGTGTTGGTGCCGCGGAAGTCGATCTGGCCGTCCGTGCCGATATGCAGCGTCGCGTTCGCGCCCGTGCCGTGCATCGCCGACAGGTAATCGATCGGCAGCGTGTTCTTGTCGCCGGCGGACACGTTGTTCTGGTACTGGAAGGTTTCCTGCGAGAACGTGACCGCCTGGCTGAACGCGCTGTCGTAGGCAGCCTGCGAGCCGAGCGCGCCGCTTTGCACCGAGCGCACGAGAAAGTCGTTGTACGCGGCGAGCGACGCGGCGTCGGTGACCTTCCAGGTGCTGCCGTCGAACGCGGTGAAGGTGCCCGTGTAGGCCGGCACGTCGAGCTGGAGGTTGCCGACGGCACCGCCGCTCGCCAGATAGTCGCCGGTCGTGAACCAGATCTGGTTGCGCGAATTCCAGTTGACGGTGCTTTTTGCAGTGCCCGTGCCGTCCGCGAGGGCGAGGTCGGTCTGCTTCGCGGCCATCGAGATCGCGTTGCCGGCCGCATCGGGCGCATTCGCCGCGTTGCCGATCGACACGTCGAGCGTGCCGCCGGTGCGGCCGATGGTGCCGATGCGCGTGTCGACGTACTGGTTGCCGTTCACGTCGTTGTAGACGGGCACGTTGGTCGCGCCGGCCGTCGACGCGGTGAATGCGGACGAGTCGTAGGTCGCGACCGACGTGCGGGTGCCGGTGATCGAGTCGGGCGTGCTGACGCTGTAGGTCTTGCCGCCGAGCGACAGCAGCGGCTGGCTCGGGTTGCCCGACACGATGGTGGTGCTGCCGATCGGCGTGAGCGTGTAGCCGGGGTTGCCGCCGGTGCCGGCCCATGCGCCGGTCACGCCGACCGTGTCGCCGCCCGAGACGGTCGCGGAACCGACCAGGTTGTCGTTGGCTGTCGGGTTGAAGGTGCCGACCGCGCAGGTGCCGCCGTTCGCGATTGTCGCGCCGTTGCCGCAGGTCGACGCATGCGCGGCGCTGGCCGACAGCATGGCCAGCGCCGCGCCGAGTGCGGCGACCCGCGGCGGCGGCCGGCGCATGGCTTCATGCGCGGCGCCGCGGCCCGTGCCCGATTCGCTGCCTGAGCGCTTGCCGCGCGCCCGTGCCGTTTCCGCTACCGCGACCCAGCAGCCGGCGGCTTCGCTCCATATCGATTGAAATGAGTGATTCACGACAAGCCCCTCTTTCTTGTTTTGAAGTGGCATTCGCCGCAGCTCGGCGAATTCGCAATCCGCGGTGGCGAAATAATCCGAAGGGGGCGTGCGGCGGCTATGGCTGCGTGTCGCGCCAATCGTGTTTCGTTACACCAGCGATGGGCGGAGTCTACTGATTCGAATCGCGGTCGATGATCGAGAAATTGGGAAATGTAAGGATGCCAACCGTAATGGGTGGTATTTTTGATTTATGTGGCTAATCGAACCGAAAGCCGTGCCGGCAAGCGGTTGGAGGATTCGATTAAAATCCGGAATGATTCTAGGGGTAGGTGGGGTAACGAACGGTTTGGCAGAAACCGATGCGCTAGGATACGCGCCCGGGATTATATTTATTTATTGAGCTGGCGTTATTGTTTTTGATTTAATTGCTGTTTATTTTCGCTTGTAAATTAATAAAATCAAGCGAATTTCTCATGGCATCGATTCGTTGCGCCGGAGGGCAGTCCGAATGAAATGGCCTTGGCCGGCGCAGTGCGATTTTCGTCGGTGAAGGGCGTCGCCGCCTCCGGTGCGGGGTTTGCTCAAGCAAGCAGGCAGGAAGCGCCGGCGCGGCGCGTGCCGCACCGGATTCAGAAATCGATCGCGTCGTCGGAATCGCCGTCGGTGGCGGTGGCGAGTGCCTCACGGGCGTCACGCGGGGCGGACGCCGATGCGTCGAGCGCCGGATTGCGCAGCTTCTCGAGCACGCGTTCCGGCACCGGGATCTGCATCCGTGCGGCGACGTCGCCGCACTGGAACATGATCAGCTCGCCCGGCTCGAACGCGGTCCAGACTTCGTCGTCGGTGAGCGGCTGCGTCGCGATTACCGCGACGCGATCTTCAGGCGTCGTGTATTTCGCGAAGTCGATCGACAGGTCTTCGTCGACGAGATGCGCGGTCGAGAACGGCCAGCGCCGCACGAGATAGTGCAGCCGCGTCGAGCAATGCGCGAAGAGCGCCTGGCCGTTCGACATCAGGAAGTTGAACACGCCGTGATCGGTGATCCCGCGCGTGAGCTCGCCGACCCGCTCGAACAGCTCGGGCAGCGGCGGCTGCGCGCCGGGAAAGGCCTCGCGCAGCCCCTGCATCAGCACGCAGAACGCCTGCTCGCTGTCGGTCGTGCCGACCGGGTGGTAGACGCTGCCGTCCATGTTCGGCGCGTAGTCCTGCAGGTCGCCGTTATGCGCGAAGATCCAGTGCCGGCCCCACAGTTCGCGCATGAACGGATGGCTGTTCTCGAGCAGGATGTGCCCTTGCGTCGCCTTGCGGATGTGCGCGATCGTGTTCTTGGACTTGATCGGGTAGCGCTTCACCATTTCTGCGATCGGCGACGTGGCCGATGCCTGGTGATCGATGAACAGGCGGCAGGCCTTGTCCTCGAAGAACGCGATGCCCCAGCCGTCGGCATGGTGATCGGTCAACCCGCCCCGGGCCGCGAAACCTGTGAAGGAGAATGTGACGTCCGTCGGCGCGGCGCAGTTCATTCCTAAGAGTTGGCACATTTTACTTGGGGCGGCAGGCTGAAGCGGGGGTAACGAACCGGGCGAACCCCGGTACAATGCGGCTTCTAGCATATCACCGAGCCCTGAGCGGTAAAAAGCGGATTCCGCTGGTCAAAGGTCCCGTGTTGCGGTTTGCCGTCAGTCGGCCCGCGCACGCGTGTTCCGGCCCCGCCGACGGCAAGCACGTTCCTCACGACGCCTCCTATGACTGCCTCGAACGCTTCCTCCCCGGCGACGCTCTCGCTCGCCCGTCCCGACGACTGGCACCTGCACCTGCGAGACGGCGACATGCTGGCCGCCGTGCTGCCGCACACCGCGCGCCAGTTCGGCCGCGCGATCGTCATGCCGAACCTGAAGCCGCCGGTGACGACCACCGCGCAGGCGCAGGCCTATCGCGAACGCATCCTCGCCGCGCTGCCGGCCGGGATGACGTTCGAACCGCTGATGACGCTGTACCTGACCGACAACACGCCGCCCGACGAGATCCGCCGCGCGCGCGAAAGCGGCTTCGTGCACGGCGTGAAGCTGTATCCGGCAGGCGCTACGACGAATTCCGACCACGGCGTCACCGATCTCGCGAAATGCGCGAAGACGCTCGAGGTGATGCAGGAAACCGGCATGCCGCTGCTCGTGCACGGCGAGGTGACCGATGCGTCGATCGACCTGTTCGACCGCGAGAAAGTGTTCATCGACCGCGTGATGACGCCGTTGCGCCGTGATTTCCCGGGCTTGAAGGTCGTGTTCGAGCACATCACGACGAAGGACGCGGCCGACTACGTGCGCGACGCCGACGCGGCGCCCGGCCTGCTCGGCGCGACGATCACCGCGCATCACCTGCTGTACAACCGCAACGCGCTGTTCGTCGGCGGGATTCGCCCCCATTACTACTGCCTGCCCGTGCTGAAGCGCGAGACGCATCGCGTGGCGCTGGTCGAGGCTGCGACGTCGGGCAACCCGCGCTTCTTCCTCGGCACCGACAGCGCGCCGCATGCGCGCGACGCGAAGGAAACCGCGTGCGGCTGCGCAGGCTGCTACACGGCGCTGCACGCGCTCGAACTGTACGCGGAAGCGTTCGACACGGCCGGCGCGCTCGACAAGCTGGAAGGGTTCGCGAGCTTCTTCGGCGCCGATTTCTACGGGCTGCCGCGCAGCGCCGAGACGGTCACGCTGCGCCGCGAGGCGTGGGAACTGCCGCGCGAGATCTTCGCGGGCGACACGCCGGTCGTGCCGCTGCGCGGCGGCGAGACGATCGGCTGGAAACTGGCGTGACCGATGCGCCGCCGCGCGAGTCCGGCCAGACGGCCGGCCGCGCGGCGGCGGAATTCGCGCGGATCGACTGGTCCGCGCCGTGGCTCGCGTCCTGTGCGGACCAGGGTCGGGCCGTCCAGGCGGCCGCATCGGCTGGCGACGCCGCGTTGCTCGATGCGCTGAACGGCGCGTTGTTCGACGGTGCAAGTGGCGCCGCCGAACGCGCGATGCGCGCGCTGACGAGCCGCGATTTCGCGCTGCTCCCGGTGCTCGGCGCTCCCGGCTGGTGCGCCGCGAATGCCGATGCCGCGTTCCATGACGATTCGGCGGTATTCCGCATCGGCCGCCGCTCGCGCGCTGCCGACGGCGGCGCGCAGTGCTAGAATGCGCGTCGCAAAGCAGGCTAGGCAGTCGCGGCCTCGCCGCCTTCGGGCGCGCGGGGGCGAGGAAAGTCCGGACTCCACAGGGCAGGGTGATGGCTAACGGCCATCCGTGGCGACACGCGGAACAGGGCAACAGAAAGCAAACCGCCGATGGCCCGGCGCAAGCCGGGATCAGGTAAGGGTGAAACGGTGCGGTAAGAGCGCACCGCGGCGACGGCGACGTTCGCCGGCACGGTAACCTCCACCCGGAGCAATTCCAAGTAGGCAGGCGCGCATTTTCGGATGCAGGACGGGGCCCCCGTCTCGTCTGCGGGTAGGAAGCTTGAGCGCGTCAGCAATGGCGCGCCTAGAGGAATGGCTGCCACGCGTTGCGCGCTTCGGCGCGCAACGTGCACAGAATCCGGCTTATCGGCCTGCTTTGCCGTTCGAATGCGAAAGGGCCGGCGTCTCCTTGCGGAGCGCCGGCCCTTTTTTCATGCGTGCCGCCGTGCGTTCAGGCCGCGACGATGTCGAACGAATGCGTGAGTTCGGCCGTCTTCGCGATCATGATCGACGCGGAGCAGTACTTGTCGTGCGACAGGGTGATCGCGCGCTCGACCGTGCCCGGATTCAGGTTGCGGCCCGTGACGGTGAAGTGGAAGTGCACCTTCGTAAACACCTTCGGATCTTCGCTCGCGCGTTCGGCCTTCAGCGTGACCGAGCAGCCGGTGACTTCCTGGCGGCTCTTCTTCAGGATCAGCACGACGTCATAGGCCGTGCAGCCACCGGTGCCGAGCAGCACCATTTCCATCGGACGCGGCGCGAGGTTGTGGCCGCCGCCCTCGGGCGCGCCATCCATCGCGACGAGATGCCCGCTGCCGGTCTCGGCGGAAAACGCCATGCCGTCCTGGCCCATCCAGCTTACTTTGCATTCCATGCTTGCACTCCAGCGTTGCCTGATTCGGATTCGATCCGGCATTGTAGCCCGCTGCGCAACGGTCGGCTGATGCGCTGCACGACGTGCAATGCCGGCGCCGCGCGGGCGGGGCGCCTGACGGCAATTTCCCTGCTTTTTTTAGGGGTTTTGCTCTAGGCGAGGGGTATTTTTGCACATGCTCGTCAGCGCCATGTGATTGATTTTAAAGGGGAAGTTTGTTTTCTGAGCGCGTCGCTTGAAATTTCGCATTATGGTTTTGGATTTCGCAATGCAAATTTTCTTGTGCAGTCGAGGACGCGTTCGTATAATGAGCCTCATTGGTTGTCGCGCTGCGACAACCTCCGAATGTCTCCTCCACCCTCCTCCTGAGGTGGATTAAGCCCGAACCAGCCGTTCGGGCTTTTTTTCGTCTCATGCAAACATCGGCGCGCGGCTTGCGCGCGCCGGCAGTGTTACGCGGGCTGCCGCGCGGCCGGCTGCGATGTCGCGTCGGGGGCCGTGCCGCGCGTGCGCGAGTCAGGCGCCGGCGCATGGGCGGCCGACGCGTGGCCGTGGCCGCGAGCGCAGAAGTGACGGACGCGTTCGCGCACCGCGCGCAGGCGGGCGACACGATCCTCGGCATGGGCGCTCCGGGCTTCGCTGATACGCGCATCGAGCGCGTCGAGCTTGGCTTGGCAACTGGCGTGGTCGGCGACGGCGGGCGCCGCGGCGGCCAGCAACGCGGCCGCGAAGAAGGGCGTAAGGCGTTGTTTCATCATGCTTGTTTGTTGTTTTCCGTGTTCGGCCGGTCTGGCGCGGCAAGGTCAGGTGCCGCGCGTCGATGGGTGCCGCCCCGGGCGCTCGGTTCGCCTGGCTGGTTGGGGCACGACCGGATTTTGGCCCATTTCGGGCGCCGCGGACACGGGACGTGGATTCCCTTTGACCGCGTCGCCGTATTTCCTTTATAATTCAGGGCTTTTCCGCATTCATGCCCACGGAAAAAGAACAGGGAGAGCCTGCACCGCGCCTCGAAGCGCACACAGACAAGCAGGACGAACACATCGGGCAAAGCATTTTTTTTGGATCGATCATGAAGACGTTTTCCGCAAAAGCCCATGAGGTGACGCGCGAATGGTACGTGATTGACGCGACGGATAAGGTTCTCGGCCGTGTTGCCAGCGAAGTGGCACGCCGTCTGCGCGGCAAGCACAAGCCTGAGTTCACTCCGCACGTCGATACTGGTGATTTCATCATCATCGTCAACGCGAGCAAGTTGAAGGTCACGGGCAACAAGACGCTGGACAAGAAGTACTACCGTCACTCGGGCTACCCGGGCGGTATCTATGAAACGACGTTCGGCAAGATGCAAGAACGCTTCCCGGGCCGCGCGCTCGAGAAAGCGGTCAAGGGCATGCTGCCGAAGGGCCCGCTCGGCTACGCGATGATCAAGAAGCTGAAGGTCTACGCAGAAGCGACGCATCCGCATTCGGCTCAACAGCCGAAGGCGCTCGAGATCTAAGGGGACCCACATGATCGGTAACTGGAACTACGGTACGGGCCGCCGCAAGAGCGCAGTCGCACGTGTCTTCATCAAGGCTGGCAAGGGCGACATCGTCGTCAACGGCAAGCCCATCGCTGACTACTTCTCGCGCGAAACGTCGCTGATGATCGTGCGTCAACCGCTGGAACTCACGAACCACGGCCAGACGTTCGACATCAAGGTGAACGTGAATGGCGGCGGCGAAACGGGTCAGGCAGGCGCAGTGCGCCACGGCATCACCCGTGCACTGATCGACTACGACGCGACGCTGAAGCCGTCGCTGTCGAGCGCAGGCTTCGTGACGCGCGATGCGCGTGAAGTCGAGCGTAAGAAGGTCGGTCTGCGCAAGGCACGCCGCGCCAAGCAGTTCTCGAAGCGTTAATTCCGCTTCATGGCCTCGCCGCCTTCCGGTGGCGTCCGCCGGAAAAACCGCCAGTTTTCGCGCTGGCGGTTTTTTTATGCCCGCTTGTTTGCCCGCGCCCAGGCCGCCGCCGCGGCAGCCCGCGTGGGCAGGTTTGATGAAATCGACAAGAACCTATTGATTTCATGGACTTCAGCACGATCTTCTGATCGGCCCTACAATAGCGGCTAAAGCTTTTTGGAGAGTTCGAATGAACGCTGTTACCGAATCCGCAGCAACGACGACCGATATGCCGCTGCCGTTCGTCTTCACCGACGCCGCGGCCGACAAGGTCAAGCAATTGATCGACGAAGAGGGCAATCCCGACCTGAAGCTGCGCGTGTTCGTGCAGGGTGGCGGCTGCTCCGGCTTCCAGTATGGCTTCACGTTCGACGAGGAAGTCAACGAGGACGATACCGTGATGAACAAGAACGGCGTCCAGCTCCTGATCGACTCGATGAGCTACCAGTACCTGGTCGGCGCCGAGATCGACTACAAGGACGACCTCAACGGCGCCCAGTTCGTGATCAAGAATCCGAACGCGACCACCACCTGCGGGTGCGGTTCGTCGTTCTCGGTCTGAGCGCGCGCCAGATCCGCGCCGGTTCGCCGGCATGAAAAACGGGGCTTCATGCCCCGTTTTTTTTACGCCTGTCACGCCATGCGGCGCCCGCCGCATGGCGCGCGTCGCGTCAGCGCGGATAGAGCGCGCCGAGCACGCGGTTGCCGGCGGCGCCGGTGACCGTCGCGAGATTGCCGGGCTGGCGCGCGGTGAAGCGATAGGCGAGCCACGCGAACGCGAGCGCCTCGACCTGCTGCGGCGGCACGCCGAGCGCGGCCGTCGTATCGACGGTGGCCGGCACGCCGGCCTCGTGCAGCGCGTGCCGGAGCGCGTCGAGCAGCACCGGGTTGCGTGCGCCGCCGCCGCAGACGAACACGGCCTTGCAGCCCGATGCGTGTTTGGCGATCTCGCGTGCGACCGACACGGCGGTGAGCGCGGTGAGGGTCGCCTGCACGTCCTCCGGCGCGACCTGTGCGAACGCGGCGAGCTTCGCGTCGAGCCATGCGGGATTGAACAGGTCGCGGCCGGTGCTTTTCGGCGGCGGCGCGGTGAAATACGGCTCGTCGAGCAGCGCGTCGAGCAACGGCGCGTGCACGGTGCCGCGCGCGGCGAACTTGCCGCCGTCGTCGTACGGCTTGCCGAGATGACGGGTCGCCCATTCGTCGAGTAAAGCGTTCGCGGGACCGCAGTCGAAGCCGCGCACGTCGCCGCCTTCGCCCGGCAGGATCGTGATGTTGCTGATTCCGCCGAGATTGCAGACGACGCGCGTTTCGCCCGGCGCACCGAACACCGTCGCATGGAACGCCGGCGCGAGCGGCGCGCCGTGGCCGCCGGCGGCCACATCGCGGCTGCGGAAATCGGCGATCACGTCGACCTGGGCCAGCTCGGCGAGCAGCGCCGGATTGTTGAGCTGCCGCGTATAGCCGCGCTCGGGGCGATGACGCACCGTCTGGCCGTGCACGCCGATCGCGCGGATCTCGTCGCGCGACAGCCCGGCCGTGCGCTGCAATTCGTGGCAGCACACCGCGTAGCGCGTGACGAGTGCGTTCGCCGCGAGCGATTCGCGGTCGATCTCGTCGTCGCCGGGCTGTTGCAGCGCGAACAGCGCGTCGCGCAGCGATTGCGCGAAGCCGACGAACGCTTCCGCGAGCACGACCGGCGCCTTGCCGGCCTCGAAACGCACGGCGACGCCGTCGACGCCGTCCATGCTGGTTCCCGACATCAGCCCGAAGTAGATGCCGTCGGCCGGATGGGCGTGTTGCGGCTGTCGTTGCGGCACGTTGGGTTCTCCTGGATCGTGCGGCGCGGGCCGGTGCCGCGCGCCTTGCGCCCGATTATCCGCGCAACCTGACGCGCCGTTAAGCGATGCGCGCGCAAGTTATGGGAAAATCCCTGTTTTTGCGACATTCTTCCTGGCACCGATGAGCACCGAATCCAGTTCCAAGCCTGTTTTCCCGATCACCGACGAAGTCCGGCATGCGCTCGCCGTCACGAAGCGCGGCGTCGACGAGCTGCTGATCGAGGAAGAGTTCGCGCAAAAGCTCGCGCGCAGCGCGGCCACGAACACGCCGCTTCGCATCAAGCTCGGCCTCGATCCGACCGCGCCCGACATCCACATCGGCCACACGGTCGTGCTGAACAAGATGCGTCAGCTGCAGGATCTCGGCCACACGGTGATCTTCCTGATCGGCGATTTCACGTCGCTGATCGGCGATCCGTCGGGCCGTAACGCGACGCGCCCGCCGCTCACGCGCGAGCAGATCGAATCGAATGCGAAGACCTACTTCGAGCAGGCCGCACTCGTGCTCGATCGCGACAAGACCGAGATCCGCTACAACAGCGAATGGTCGATGCCGCTCGGCGCGGACGGGATGATCAAGCTGGCGTCGCGCTACACGGTCGCGCGGATCCTCGAGCGTGAAGACTTCACGAAGCGCTTCCAGGGCGGCGTGCCGATCTCGATCCACGAATTCCTGTACCCGCTGATGCAGGGTTACGACTCGGTCGCGCTGAACGCCGATCTCGAGCTCGGCGGCACCGACCAGAAGTTCAACCTGCTGGTCGGCCGCGAACTGCAGAAGCAGTACGGCCAGGAACAGCAGTGCATTTTGACGATGCCGCTGCTCGAAGGCCTCGACGGCGTCGAGAAGATGTCGAAGTCGAAGGGCAACTACGTCGGCATCAGCGAGAAGCCGACCGACATGTTCGGCAAGCTGATGAGCATCTCGGACACGCTGATGTGGCGTTACTTCGAGCTGCTGTCGTTCCGCAGCCTCGACGAGATCGCGGGCTTCAAGCGCGAGGCCGAAGGCGGCCGCAACCCGCGCGACTTCAAGGTGCTGCTCGCGCAGGAAATCGTTGCGCGATTCCATTCGCAGCCCGACGCCGAGCGTGCGCTGGAGGACTTCAACCACCGCGCGAAGGGCGGCGTGCCGGACGACATTCCGGCGGTCACGCTGGCCGGTGCGCCGCTGGCGATCGGCCAGCTGTTGAAGCAGGCCGGCCTCGTGCCGTCGACGAGCGAAGCGCTGCGCAACATCGAGCAGGGCGGCGTGAAGATCGACGGCGCGACGGTGTCGGACAAGGGCCTGAAGATCGAAGCCGGCGAGTTCGTCGTGCAGGTCGGCAAGCGCCGCTTCGCGCGCGTCACGCTGACCGCATGATCGCGCTGATCCAGCGCGTGAAGCGCGCCGACGTGCGCGTCGGCGACCGTACGACCGGCGAGATCGGCGCGGGCCTGCTCGCGCTGGTCTGCGCGGAACGCGGCGACACCGACGCGGCAGCCGACAAGCTGCTCGCGAAGATGCTCGGCTACCGCGTGTTCAGTGACGCCGCCGGCAAGATGAACCTGCCGGTGTCGAACATCGACGGCGAGGGCCGCGCAGGCGGCCTGCTGCTCGTGTCGCAGTTCACGCTCGCGGCCGATACCAACAGCGGGCTGCGTCCGAGCTTCACGCCGGCCGCGCCGCCCGACGAAGGTGCGCGGCTGTTCGATTATTTCGTTGCGGCTGCGCGGGCGCGCCATCCGGTCGTCGAGACGGGCGAGTTCGGCGCCGACATGCAGGTGTCGCTCGTCAACGACGGCCCCGTGACGTTCTGGCTGCAAGTGCGGCCCTGATTCTTTCCCGGAGACGCGCCGCGATGGCCACCACGCAGATTCTTTTCATTCGCCATGGCGAGACGGCCTGGAACCGCATCAAACGCATCCAGGGCCATATCGACATTCCGCTCGCCGATACCGGGCTCGCACAGGCGAAGCGGCTGGCAGCCCGGCTCGAACGGGAGGCGCGCGACGGCGCTCGAATCGACGCGGTCTATTCGAGCGACCTGATGCGTGCGCAACAGACCGCACAACCCTTTGCCGATGCGCTTGGTCTGTCGCTGCAGCTGCGTGAAGGGTTGCGTGAACGCTCGTACGGCGCGTTCCAGGGGCACGACAGCACCGAGATCGAGACGCTGTTCCCGGACGCGTACGCGGCCTGGCAGACGCGCGACCCGGGTTTTGCACCGGAAGGCGGCGAGTCGCAGCGCGAGTTCTATCACCGCGTGCTGCATGCGCTCGAACCGATCGTCGCCGCGCATCCGGGCGGCCGGATCGCCTGTGTCGCGCACGGCGGCGTGCTCGACTGCGTGTACCGCTTCGCGAACGGAATCGAGCTGTCGGCGCCGCGCAATTACCAGCTGCTCAATACGAGCATCAACGTCGTCGATTACGTGGATGGCCGCGCGCATGTCGTGCAGTGGGCCGACGTGTCGCATCTGGAAGCGGCGAGCGACGACGACGACGGGTACCGCAAGGTGCTCTGAGTCCGCGGGCCCCGCACGGCATTGCCGGCCGGGGCTTCCGTTACCGCGAGCCGCTTACTGCGGCAGCGCGTGGCGAGTCTTGTAGTCGAGCGAGTACGCGATCTTGCCCGGTTTGTCGGCCGTGATCGGCTGGCGCAGCTTGTCGAATTCCCCCTTGTTGTATTTCTTCCCGCCGTTGATCGCATCGGCGCGCCCGAGGTCGGCACCCGTCTTGCCGTCGATCACCGGGTCCGTTGCCGCGACCATTCGCGTCGACGCATTCCAGACCGCATTCAGATAGCCCGTGTCGGCCTTCGCCGGATCGGGATCGGTCGTGCCGCCGCGCGTGAGGTCGTAGCTCGCCAGCGCGAACGTGCCGGGCTGCGCGCGCAGCCAGTCGGCCCAGTAGAACTCGAGGTAGTCGGTCGCTTGCGCGGGCTTGCTGTAGCCGATGTCGCGCGTGAAGTAGACGAGCGACCGGTAGCGGTCGTTCGTCATCCCGAGTTTCAGGCCGAGCCCGGTCGGCAGTTGCGCGGTCGTGATTGCCTTGCCGTCGCCGTTCTTCAGGCGCAGGTAGCCTCGGCTTTGCATCTGCTGCCAGAACGCGTCGCCCGAGTAGTCGCTGAGGTTGTCCTTGACGACGACGTGCACGTGCAGCGCCGCGCCGCCGTCGGGCGTCTCGTAGTAGGTCGACAGGCCGTGATGGCCGTCGGTCAGGTACAACGCATCGCCGTTCGGGCCGATCACGACGGAGTTCAGCACCGAGCGGTCGCGGGCGTTCGCGTCGGTCGTCGTGCACGTGTAGCTCGCGGGCTCGCGCAGCGACGACTTGGCCGTGTAGCCGCTCGATGCAACGCCGCCGAGTCCTTCGTCCGCGCAGAAGTCGTCGAATTTCTTGTCGGGCTGCAGTTCGTAGCGGCCGAGCTTGTAATAGATCTGGTCGTAGCCAATCGCACCCTGCGTCGGATGGAGATCGCCGAGCGTCACGTCGATCAGGTCGCCCGCGCGCGCGGCCTTCCACTTGCCCGCTTGCGGCGTGACGGTGGCCGGTGGGGGCGTGGTGCCGCCGGACGGCGTTTGCGAGTCGGTACGCGCCACGGCGACGACATCGTCGCCTCCGCAAGCGGTGAGGGCGAAGACGGTGGACAGGCTGGCGGCAAGGGCGAAACGGATCGGCAGGCGGAGCATCGCGGGCATCGGGTGTCGGTCGGGTGATCGGGACACCGCGCGGGTCACGAACAGGCGGGACGAGCAGGACATGCGACCGTGCGCGGGTGCAAGCCTGTCAGCTTGTCACAGGAATTTGACAGCAAATTGAAATGATCGGAAGAGCCGGATCGTCAGGCGGACGGGGTGCCGTCGGACGGGGTCGCGGTCGCGCGACGGCGTGCGCGTTTCGACGCGCCGTTGACGAGCGCCCAGCGCAGCACGGGGGCGACGGCCCGTACGCCGGGCCGGACCACCGCGCGGCGCAGCGGCGCGAACGTCGATACGCCGAGCATGCGCTGCGCCCAGGGCGGCAGCAGGTCGATTCCCGCATGCATCATCAGCGACGCGGCCGGCCGCAGCGCGGGTGTCGCGACCGGCGCATTCAGCAGGATGTCCATCACGTCGAAGGTGTGCGGCCCGGCCTCGAGTTCAGGCTGCATGCGCGCGAGATAGGCGGCAACCTCGGCGCGCGAACGCGGAACCCCTTGGGCGCCGAGCAACTCGGCGATCAATGCCGTTTCGGCGTAGTAGCGGTCCTGCAACTCGCCCGACAGCGATGGATTCACGTAGCGCAGATGCGCGGCGAGGAAGCTCGACGCTTCCGCGACATGCACCCAGGTCAGCAACGCCGGATCGTCGGCGCGATACGGCCGGCCGTCCGGCGCGGTGCCCGAGATGCGCGCGTGGATCGATTTCACGCGCTCGATCAGCGCGAGGGCGTCCGCGCGGCTGCCGAACGTCGTGCCCGTGATGAACGTGGCGGTACGGCGCAAGCGGCCGAGGATGTCGGTGCGGAACGACGAGTGATCCCAGACGCCCGCGAGCGCGAGCGGGTGGAGCGCCTGCAGCAGCAGCGCGGCGATGCCGCCCGTCATCATCGACGTGAAGTCGGCATGCACGCGCCAGCAGACGGCATCGGGGCCGAACAGCCCAGGGTCGCCCGGCGGTGAAGAGAGATCGAGCGACGGGCCGCCGCCGCCCGCCGTCAGGTGCGTGATGCCGGCCACCAGCCGCTTGCGGATCGGCTCGGCCCAGCGCGGGCCCGGTGCGGGCGCGGCGGGGTGGCGGCTGGGCGGCGTGGTCATGGCGGGAGCGGCTCGGGCGACGGGTTACTTCCCGTCGGGCGTATTCCATTCGCCGCGTTCGGCGCGGCCGGTGTCGGGCGCCGAAAGCCCGAAGTGGCGATACGTGAGCAGCGTCGCGACGCGCCCGCGCGGTGTGCGTTGCAGGAAGCCCTGCTGGATCAGGTACGGCTCGAGCACGTCCTCGATGGTGTCGCGCTCCTCGCCGATCGCCGCCGCGAGGTTGTCGATGCCGACCGGGCCGCCGTCGAACTTGTACAGGATCGCTTCGAGCAGCTTGCGGTCCATCAGGTCGAAGCCGACCGGATCGACGTCGAGCATCGCGAGCGCGGCATCGGCCACCGCTGCCGTGATCTGGCCGTCGGCCTTCACTT
Source organism: Burkholderia sp. BCC1999 (assembly GCF_905339975.1). NCBI lineage: Bacteria > Pseudomonadati > Pseudomonadota > Betaproteobacteria > Burkholderiales > Burkholderiaceae > Burkholderia > Burkholderia sp. BCC1999. The sequence goes on from NZ_CAJPHP010000017.1 coordinate 155,380, forward strand.
CCGCGAAGTCGCGCACGCGGCGCAGCAGCCGGTTCGCGATCCGCGGCGTGCCGCGCGAACGCTTTGCGATTTCCAGCGCGCCGTGCGGATCGATCTGCGCGTTCAGCAGCGACGCCGAGCGCCGCACGATGCGCGACAGCTGATCGGCGTCGTAGAACTCGAGCCGCGCGACGATCCCGAAACGGTCGCGCAACGGGTTGGTCAACATCCCCGCGCGGGTGGTCGCGCCGACCAGCGTGAACGGCTGCAGATCGAGCTTCACGCTGCGTGCGGCCGGACCTTCGCCGATCATGATGTCGATCTGGTAATCCTCGAGCGCCGGATACAGGATTTCCTCGACGACCGGCGACAGCCGGTGGATCTCGTCGATGAACAGCACATCGTTGGCTTCGAGGTTCGTCAGCAGCGCGGCGAGATCGCCCGCGCGCTCGAGCACGGGGCCCGACGTCTGGCGGAGGTTCACGCCCATTTCGCGCGCGATGATGTGCGCGAGCGTCGTCTTGCCGAGACCCGGCGGCCCGAACAGCAGCACGTGATCGAGCGGCTCGGAGCGGCGCTTCGCCGCTTCGATGAAGATCTCGAGCTGGCCGCGCACCTTTTCCTGGCCGACGTAGTCGTCGAGCTGGCGCGGCCGCAGCGCACGTTCGAACACCTCCTCGTGCGACGAGGTGGGCGTGGCGGCGATGATCCGCTGCTCGGTGGCGAGTTTGTCGGTTTCAATCATGCGGCCATTGTACCGCGCGACGCGTTCCCGCCCACCTGGCCGAACGGCCGACTGGCGCGCGGTGCGGCGCCGCGCGACACTGGTTTCAACGGCCGGATTGAACGTGCGTTACACCTTCGACAACGCCTTCAGCGCGAGCTTGATGCCTTCGGACACGCCGGTGCCGGCCGGCACGTTCTTGATCGCGGCCAGGCCTTCCTTCTCGGAATAACCGAGCGCGAGCAGCGCGTTGAGGATGTCGGTCGCGTGGTCGGACGGCGACGCGGCGCCGGCGAGCGCACCGAGGTCGGCGCCGAGCTTGCCCTTCAGCTCGAGCAGCAGGCGTTCGGCCGTCTTCTTGCCGATGCCGGGCAGGCGCGTGAGGCGCGCGGCGTCCTGCATCGTCACGGCCTGCGCGAGCTCCTGCACGCTCATGCCGGACAGCACGGCGAGCGCCATGCGTGCACCGATGCCGGTGATCTTCAGCAGCTCGCGGAAGGTCGTGCGCTCCTGCGGCGTCAGGAAGCCGTACAGCAGGTGCGCGTCCTCGCGGACGATCTGCTGCGTGAGCAGCACGACGCGTTCGCCCGTTTGCGGCAGGTTGTAGAAGGTGCTCATCGGCACGTCGATTTCGTAGCCGACGCCGTTGCAGTCGACGAGCAGATGAGGCGGGTTCTTTTCGAGCAGGATGCCGGCGATGCGACCGATCATGGAGGGCGGGACGAGAGGAATAAAGCGCGAGTGTAGCGCACGCGCGGCGCAATGCCGATGGGCCTGGCCGTCAGGCCGAAGCGATGCGTGTCGTGGGGGCGCCGCGCGCGGTCGAAACGGTCACGGCATCTGCCACGGGGAGTCGGACCGCGTGCGCCGGCGTCAGCCGACCAGCCGCCCGCGCCGCACGCGCAGCCCTTTCTTCGCGAGCGCCGGTGCGAGGCCGCTGATCGTGCCGAGCGTATTGCCGCTGTGTGCGTGGCAAATCGCCATCCCGAGCGCGTCGGCCGCGTCGCTGCCGGGCTGGCCGGACAGGTTGAGCAGCCGGGTGACCATTTCCTGCATCTGCGACTTGGTCGCGCGGCCGTAGCCCACGACGGCCTGCTTCAGTTGCAGTGCGGTGTATTCGGCCACTGGCAGGCCGCCGGCGACGAGCCCGCAGATCGCGGCGCCGCGCGCCTGGCCGAGCAGCAGCGTCGACTGCGGGTTCACGTTGACGAACACCTGTTCGATCGCGGCCTGATCAGGCGCATGTTCGCGCACGAGCGTCGATACGCCCTGAAAGATCGTGCCGAGCCGCGTGGCCAGGTCGGCCGTCGGCGTGCGGATCACGCCGCTCGCGACATACGCGAGCCGATGGCCGCTGACGTCGATGACGCCGAAGCCGGTGACGCGCAGGCCAGGGTCGATGCCGAGAATTCGCATGAGTGGGGAGAGAAACCTGATGCAGCGATACTACAACGAATGGTGCAGCGCACCGGTCGCACGCTTGCGTGCGCGGGCGTCGCGCAATAAAAAACCCGGCGGGTGCGACGCCGCCGGGCTCTCATGTTGCAGCCACGCGGGCCGCATGCGATCAGTGACGGAAGTGACGCACGCCGGTCAGGACCATCGCGATGCCGTGCTCGTCGGCTGCCGCGATCACTTCGTCGTCGCGCATCGAGCCGCCCGGCTGGATCACGCAGGTCGCGCCGGCTGCCACGACGACGTCGAGGCCGTCGCGGAACGGGAAGAACGCATCCGACGCGACAGCCGAGCCGGCCAGCGTCAGGCCAGCGTTCTGCGCCTTGATGCTCGCGATGCGGGCGGAATCGACGCGGCTCATCTGGCCGGCGCCGACGCCGAGCGTCATGCCGTTGCCGCAGAACACGATCGCGTTCGACTTCACGTACTTCGCGACACGCCATGCGAACAGCAGGTCGTCCATTTCCTTCGCGGTCGGCTGGCGCTTCGTGACGACGCGCAGCTCGCTCGGCAGCACGTTGCGCGAGTCGAGCGACTGCACGAGCAAGCCGCCGCCCACGCGCTTCAGGTCGAACGCGTTGTGACCGTCGCCGAGCGCGATTTCGAGCAGGCGCACGTTCTGCTTCGCGGCGAACACCTGCTTTGCGGCGTCCGAGAACGACGGTGCGATCAGCACTTCGACGAACTGCTTCGCGACAGCCTGCGCGGCCGCTTCGTCGACTTCGCGGTTGAACGCGATGATGCCGCCGAATGCGGAAGTCGGATCCGTCTGGAACGCCTTCGCGTACGCGTCGGCCGAGTCGTTGCCGACCGCGACGCCGCACGGGTTCGCGTGCTTGATGATCACGCAGGCCGGCGCGTCGAACGTCTTCACGCATTCCCACGCGGCGTCCGAATCCGCGATGTTGTTGTACGACAGTTCCTTGCCCTGCAACTGGCGGTAGTTCGCCAGTGCGCCGGCCGGCGTCGCGAGATCGCGGTAGAACGCCGCGCTCTGGTGCGGGTTCTCGCCGTAGCGCAGGTCCTGCACCTTGTCGAACGCCATGTTCAGCGTGGCCGGGTACGCGCTGCGCGACGCGTGCTGCAGCTCGTCGGTCAGGCTCGTCAGGTAGTTCGTGATCGCGCCGTCGTATTGCGCGGTGTGCGCGAACACCTTCGTCGCAAGGCGGAAGTTGGTCGGGTAGCCCACCGCATTGCCGTTCGCCTTCATTTCATCGAGCACGACCGCGTAGTCGGCCGGATCGACGACGACCGTCACGTCGCGGTGGTTCTTCGCGGCCGAGCGCAGCATCGTCGGGCCGCCGATGTCGATGTTCTCGATCGCGTCGGCGAGCGTGCAGTCGTCCTTCGCGATCGTCGCGACGAACGGGTACAGGTTCACGACGAGCAGGTCGATCGTCGGGATGCCGTGCTGTTCCAGCGCCTGCATGTGCTCGGGCAGGTCGCGGCGGGCGAGGATGCCGCCGTGCACCTTCGGGTGGAGCGTCTTCACGCGCCCATCGAGCATTTCCGGGAAGCCCGTGTAGTCGGCCACTTCGGTAACGGGCAGGCCGGCGTCGGCGAGGAGTTTCGCGGTGCCGCCCGTCGACAGCAGCTTGACGCCGAGGTCGGACAGCGACTTCGCGAAGTCGACGATGCCGGTCTTGTCGGAAACGGAAATGAGCGCTTGCTTGATCATGATGGAACCACCAATAGCCAGGGAAACGGGGACGGGGCGGCCGACTACAGCAGGCCGTGCTGCTGCAGCTTCTTGCGCAGCGTATTGCGATTGATGCCGAGGTACTCCGCGGCGAGCGACTGGTTGCCGCCTGCCTGTACGAGCACGACCTCGAGCATCGGCTTTTCGACGCAGGACATCACCATTTCATAGACGTCGTGCGGATTGGAGCCGTCTAGATCCCGGAAATACACGTCCAGGCTCTCGCGGACACATTGTTCGATGTTGTGCTTGCTCATGCTGCTAACTGGTTATGGTCGTCCGACTCGCCCTGGCCGTTTTCCTCTTCGTCATCGACGTAGACGAGGTGGTCCGACAGCGCCTTTTGCGCCTCGAAGAATGCATTGACGGCGGCGAGTTGCTCGCGGGAGGAATCGAGCGTGTTCATCCTGTGCCGGAACCCGTTGGCACCGGAAAGGCCGCGAGTGTACCAGCCGATGTGCTTGCGCGCAGTACGGACTCCCGTGAATTCACCATAGAAAGCGTAGTGGTCTTCCAGGTGTTCGTTCATCACGTGCTGGATCTCGTCGATCAGCGGCGGGGGCAGCAGTTCACCGGTTTGCAGGAAATGATCGATTTCGCGGAACAGCCACGGCCGGCCTTGCGCGGCACGACCGATCATCAGCGCGTCGGCGCCGGTTGCATCGAGCACGGCCTTCGCTTTCGCGGGCGACGTGATGTCGCCGTTTGCAACGACCGGAATCCGCACGGCCGCCTTCACGGCCGCGATGGTGTCGTATTCGGCGTCGCCGCGGTACAGGTCGGCGCGCGTACGGCCATGCACGGTGAGCATCGAGATGCCGGCCGCTTCGGCGAGGCGCGCGACCGTGATCGCGTTCTTGTGCTCGCGGTCCCAGCCGGTGCGGATCTTCAGCGTGACGGGCACCGCATCGGGCCCCGTGCCGACCGCCGCGACGACGGCCTCGACGATCCGCTGCACGAGCGGCTCGTTCTGCAGCAGCGCGGAACCGGCCGCGACGTTGCAGACCTTTTTTGCCGGGCAGCCCATGTTGATGTCGATGATCTGCGCGCCGTTGTCGACGTTGTAGCGGGCCGCTTCGGCCATCATCGCCGGATCGGCGCCGGCGATCTGGACCGCGATCGGCTCGACCTCGCCTTCGTGGTTCGCACGGCGCATCGTCTTCGCGCTTTTCCACAGCTGCGCGTTGGACGCGACCATCTCGGACACGGCGTAACCGGCCCCCAGCCGCTTGCACAGCTGACGGAACGGACGATCCGTCACGCCGGCCATCGGGGCGACGAACAGGTTGTTACGCAATACGTGAGGGCCGATAACGGGCATCGCAATGGCACCGCCCGCGACTGGCGCGGGCAGGGGAAGGGAAGACGGAAAACGAGCATTTTACCGTATTCCCATGCCCCGCCGATTTGACCCGGTTTGAGTGGCGCGACTGTGCGCGCCGCGCGTCAGTTGCGCTGGCCGAACATCATCTGGCGCGCGATCACCTTCTTGAGCGGCGGCACGAATTCGAGCGCGGTCAGCGCGGCGCCGCGCAGCAGCGGAAGCGGGCCCGAGTCGATCGTAAACAACCGCGCCAACGTGTCGGTCGCGCCGATCGTGAAGCGCCGGTCGAGCGCGCGACGCGCGTTGAAGGTCGCGAGCGCGGTCGCTTCGAAGCCTTGCGCGGACAGCGTGTCGACGAGCGTATGCGCATCGCGCAGCCCGAGGTTGAGCCCCTGGCCCGCGACGGGGTGCAGGGTTTGCGCGGCATTGCCGACGATCGCGACGCGGCCGTTGACGAGCGTTTGCGCGGCGTTCAGGCCGAGCGGGAACGACGCGCGGCCGGCGATGGCGACGAAGTCGCCCATGCGTGCGCCGAACGCGCTGCCGAGCTCGCGCAGGAACGCGTCGTCGGGCAGCGCGGCGCGTCGTG
>NZ_CAJPHP010000018.1:0-158209 GCF_905339975.1 Burkholderia sp. BCC1999
CGTCGCACTCGCGGTCGAGCGCCCGTAACCGGCCGTTCGTTACCGTCGAACCGAATCCGGGGCACCGGCCGATTGCGGCTTCGGCCGGTGCCACGTGAAGTCAGAGGGGGCCTCGGCAGCTCTCGAAACCAAAAAATGGAGTGAGATTCATGTCTCAGCGAATTGCGTACGTAACGGGCGGGATGGGCGGAATTGGCACCAGCATCTGCCAGCGTCTGTTGAAGGACGGCTTCAAGGTCGTCGCGGGTTGCGGCCCGAACTCGCCGCGCCGCGTGAAATGGATCGAGGACCAGAAGGCACTCGGGTACGATTTCATCGCGTCGGAAGGCAACGTCGGCGACTGGGACTCGACCAAGGAAGCCTTCGACAAGGTCAAGGCCGAAGTCGGCGAAATCGACGTGCTGGTCAACAACGCGGGCATCACGCGCGATGTCGTGTTCCGCAAGATGACGCATGAAGACTGGACGGCCGTGATCGACACCAACCTGACGAGCCTGTTCAACGTGACGAAGCAGGTGATCGACGGGATGGTCGAACGTGGCTGGGGCCGCATCATCAACATTTCGTCGGTGAACGGCCAGAAAGGGCAATTCGGCCAGACCAACTACTCGACCGCGAAGGCCGGCATCCACGGCTTCACGATGTCGCTCGCGCAGGAAGTCGCGACGAAGGGCGTGACGGTCAACACCGTGTCGCCGGGCTACATCGGCACCGACATGGTGAAGGCGATTCGCCCCGACGTGCTCGAGAAGATCGTTGCGACGATCCCGGTGCGACGTCTCGGCGGGCCCGAAGAAATCGGCTCGATCGTCGCGTGGCTCGCGTCGAACGATTCCGGCTTCGCGACGGGCGCCGACTTCTCGCTGAACGGCGGCCTGCACATGGGCTGACGCCCAGGCTGCGCGGGCCGGGTGGCCGCGCAGCCGGGTGTGTTCCGAAGGCCCCCGCCTCCCGGATTCGGGCGGCGGGGATTCGTCACTTGCGCTACGCTGCACTGAAAGGCGTTACATGACTACTACAAAGAAGACGGCCGAACGGCTCATCAAGAAGTACCCGAACCGCCGGCTCTACGATACCGAGACAAGCACGTACATTACGCTCACCGACGTGAAGCAACTCGTGCTGGAGCAGGAGGATTTCAAGGTCGTCGATGCGAAATCCAACGAAGATCTGACGCGCAGCATCCTCCTGCAGATCATCCTCGAAGAGGAAAGCGGCGGCGTGCCGATGTTCTCGTCGTCGATGCTGTCGCAGATCATCCGTTTCTACGGCCATGCGATGCAGGGAATGATGGGCACGTACCTGGAAAAGAACATCCAGGCGTTCATCGACATCCAGAACAAGCTCGCGGATCAGTCGAAGAACCTGTACGAAGGCAACGCGATGAATCCGGAAGTCTGGTCGCAGTTCATGAACATGCAGGCGCCGATGATGCAAGGGATGATGACCAGCTACATCGAGCAGTCGAAGAACATGTTCGTGCAGATGCAGGAGCAGATGCAGAACCAGGCGAAGTCGATGTTCAGCACGTTCCCGTTCAAGCAGCCGGGTGCGCCGGAGCCGGAAAAGAAGTAGCGATGGCGCGGCAGGCCGGCCGCGGCGGCGCGAGCCGTCGGGCGTCGGTGCCGCGAAGCAAGGTGGCGCGGGTCGGCCGATCGCGTGCCCGGGCACGACGATGCGCGGCTGCCGCCTGCCGAAAGATATCGCCGACGATCGTTCGTGATCGTCGGCACGACATGCTCGCGCCGCGTATGGGGCGGGCATGACCGTTGTCCAGTCGATCGAGATCCAGTCACCTGTGAATGACAGCCGGGGCACGCCGCGCCTGAAGGCGTGTGTTCGACCCGGTGCGGGTGTGTGCCTGTCGCACCCGGAGCGGCGCTGCACGGCAACGCGCGGTACCGGTTCCGGGCAAGCGAGAGAGGCGATGCTGCGTCGATCCGGCGCGGCCGAGAACAACAAACTAACTGAGAGAGCGCATGCGAAGGATTCGAATGGCATCGACCGTCAGGCTGGCCGGTCTTGCTTCGGTGTTCATGTGTGGCGTGGGTTTGGCCTTGCCGGCCCTGGCGATGGATTGCGCGAAGGCCGCGCAACCAGTCGAGAAGCGCATCTGCGCGAGCCCCGTGCTGCGGGCAGCCGATGCGCGAATGAATTCGGCCTACGCGGGCGCGCTGAAGGCCGCGCCGGATGCCGCTATTCGCGACATGCTCGTGCGCAGCCAGCGCCGCTGGATCGCCGCCCGCAACAACCGTCTCGATGCCGATTACGATGGCCATCCGCTGGCCGTCAATGAAGTGCGCAAGGCAATCGACCGACGCAGCACCGAGCTGGCCGATCAGTCCGGTAAAGGACTGGTCGCGCGAGCGTTGGCCGAGCGCCAGTGGCTCGCGAAATACACGGGCGGCCCGTTGACCGGCTTCGATGGCAACTGCGATTTCATTCCCGACGATGCGAGCGGCACACACGTTTCATATGCGTGTTTCGGCGCGGTTCACGTGCAGCATCGTGCGCGCGTCTGCAGCCAGAGCGAGGACTGGGCGACCGGCGCGGTTTTTCAGTACCGCTCGGTGAGCGCGGCCGACGGCGGGAAGGTGCGCCCGGTGGCGTTCTGCGAGACGCAGGCGCATGGGCATGCGTGCGACAACGGGGGCGCACAATCGGGGTGGATGCGTGCGGGGGTGTCCGGTGACGATAAGCGTGCGCCTGCACCGGCAACCGGTTTGCCGCAACTCGATGCGGAAATGTGGCCGATCGGCGATGGTGACGATGCGGTGTGGTTCGAGCGATGTCTGACTGCGTCGGTGTTTCCGGATGCTCGGTAACGTGTGACGCTCCGTGTTCCAGCAAGGCCCGCCATGGCGGGCTTTTTTATTGTTCGTCGGCGGGGGGCCATGCGCAGCCGATGTCGATCGATCATCGGCTGCGATGTCACACACTCGTGCGTTGCATGACCAGCGGCTCAGACCGAGGCCATGCGTTTCGTTGTCGTTCAGTGCGCGGGACTGAAGTCCTGGTCATCGTCCGACGGTGGCAGGTCGAGCACGAGCTTGACGGCGCTGTAGTTCGCCTTGAGCGAAAACACGCGGCCGATCACGAGGAACGTCTGCCGCGAATTCTCGAGTTCGACGAAGTCGCCCGGTTGCGGTACGTGCGCACCCTGGTCGTAGGAGAAACTGGTGCTGGTTTGCTCGCCGATGGCTTCCGCTGCGTGTTCGGTGAATTCGATCGTGATGTGGGTAGTCATACGGGCCCCGATATGGCTGATTGAAGAGACTGGAAGTCTCAATTTTCGCATAGCGGCTGGCAGCATTCGTGCTGGTGTTGCGCGATGCGGCCAGTCGAGGATGGGGGCTGCATGGAGAGCAGCCCCGTGGCCGCGCAGCGCAGGCGATATGCATGCCCGTCACGATAGCGAAACCGATACGGATGGTTCGGTGGGTCATGCCATGGGCGCCAGGCCAATTCAACAACGAAATCCGCCGCAATTTTTCCCGGGTCGTGCAGCAGCGCGGCGTAGGCCGTCGCGGTCGTCCAGACTCTGCCTGCGCCGCCTGATCCTCTTCTGGTGCGGTCCGACCGGCAGTAGGCGCGGCTGGTTCAGCTTGAGCGCGTAGGCGACGATCTTCAGGCCGCGTAGTTCAGCATTCCACCCTGTGTTTAGCATGGTGGCGGCGCTCCGACGCGGGGCGCTCTTGCATCAGCACCGCAGAGCGTTCCAGCGGCTGCCGATACAGCACGGTGAACTGCGTGCTGGACAATAGCGCGCGTTGCCGGATGTGCTCCAGCAACATCAGCCAAGGAGTTTGTTATCCGAACGAATAGGCCCAGGGAGCGATTGGGCCATTCGTGGCCCGGTCGGGCCAAAAATGGCCCGGCAAATCTCTTTTATTTTCAATTAGTTGACTTTGAGCGGGCCACGAATGGCCCGATTTCTCCTCGAAAAAAACGATTTTCGCGGTTGCGCTTTCCTCGTCGCTTGCCCGAAATACCGGGCATCGCCGCTAATGTGCTGATATCAAGGGATTAAATCGCGACTTGAGATGGTTGGCACGGGCATTGCATTACCGAGTCTGTCATCACCGATGGCAACACGGTCAGAGGGCCGTGTCGATTCCAACAACAAGGACTGCATTCATGCCGACTCCCGCTTATATCAGCATCCATGGCAAGACCCAGGGCAACATCACGCAAGGCGCCTTCACCGCCGACTCCGTAGGCAACGTCTATCAGGAGGGTCACGAAGACCAGATCCTCGTCCAGGAAGTCGAACACCTGATCGCCACCCCGACCGACCCGCAGAGCGGCCAGCCGTCGGGCCAGCGTGTGCACAAGCCGTTCACCTTCACCTCGCCGCTCAACAAGGCCACGCCGTTGCTGTACCAGGCACTGGCCTCCGGTGAGATGCTCCCCGAAGTGGAAGTGAAGTGGTACCGCACTTCGACAGAGGGCAAGCAGGAGCACTTCTTCACCACCAAGCTCGAAGACGCCACCATCGTCAACATCAACACCGTGCTGCCGCATGCGCAGGACGCGACCAAGGCCGAGTACACCCAACTGGTCAAGGTCGCCATGGCTTACCGCAAGATCACCTGGACCCACGCCATCGCAGGCACTGAAGCCTCGGACGACTGGCGCAAGCCGCAGGAAGGCTGAGCCCCGGCCACTCCGTGCGACCGGCGCGAGCGCTGGTCGCTCAATTCAGTATGAGGATCATCAAGCCCGGTAGCGGGCTGGTAAGGACTACTCATGGGTGATCGAACCAACTTGCGTTTTACCTTTACCGCTGGCGACGAATCATTCGCGGTCGTCGAATTCACCCTGCGCGACGGCACGGCCCTTGATCACCAGGCTGCGGCTACGCGCGCTACGACTATCCGGACCGTTACAAGCACGAAGCCAGCGGCGAGGCTTTTACGTAGGACCATCTGCGCGGCCAATCACGATGAAACCATCGTCATTGCCAACGACCGTACCGAATCGGTCGGGCACGATGAGCAGAGGGCGGGCCGCCGCGCGGCCCGCGTGTGGTTAGACACCGTTCCGACGCGCAATCTGTTTCAGCTCCACCTCACCTTGTCCGCTCGCCGACGCATCCGCGCGCCGCTCGTCCTGCAGCAGCGTACGCGGTAGCGCGAACCCTTTGAACAGCGGCTGGGTGAAGGGGTTGTTGGCCTTCTCGGTGCTGATGCGGTAGCGCATGCCGCCGTCCGCCGCGGCGAAGCTGAGGTCGACGCTGGTGGCCGTGGCGCCGTTCAGGCGCGCTTGGCTGAGCAGGCGGTAGAGCGACCACGGGCCGCGGTAGATCAGCCCGCTGCTGCTGCCGCCGGCGTGTACCAGGGTCATGCGGCTTTCGTTGCTGGGCGCCAGGGTGTTGGGCCAGATCACGGCCGTGCTGATGGTGGGACCGTGGTTGTAGGAGATCAGCTGTCCCTCGACGCTAAGCGAACTGCTGCGCTTGTTGGCGGCCAGGCCCAGGGGTTCGACGAAGAACTGCACGCCGAGTTGCCCGCGGCTGTTGAAGAAGGCGTCGCGGATGCGGTTGGCAGCTTCGAGTTGGGTGAGTACGTCGTTGCGCACCAAATAGCCGCCGAGGCGTTCGGAGTACAGGGCCTCCAGGTTGTCCTCGATGAACAGGTTGAGGTACTTGTCGCGGAATTGTTGCAGGCGCCCCTGCGGTCCGAAGAAGGCAGTGAAGTCGTCGAGCGAGACTTCTTCGCGGCTGGTCGGGTTGAACGGGTAGCGGTTGGCCAGGCGTTCGTGATAGAAGCGGTACACGTCGGCATCCCAGCGTTTTTCCAGCTCGCGCAGGGCTTCCACAAGGACGATGCGCGACGACTCGTCGGCCAGCTTGCCGACCTGATGACTCAACGGCTCGGGCAGGCCGCCGGCGATGCGTTGCAGGTTGGCGACGGGATCGGGACCTTTCTGGCCGAATCGTTCGAGCACGACGTTGAGCGCGGCCTTGCCGCGGTCCGGGCTGTCATGCACGGCGCGCACTTTGTCCTGCACGGCGCCGATGGCCTGCATGGTTTCGTCGAGATACGGGGGCCGCTCGCCCTTGGCTTCGAGCAACTGGCTGATCGGCGCGAAGGCGTGGGCGATGGTGATGACCGGCAGCGGCGTCGCGTCGGACTCGGTGAGCCTGTCCACCTTGTCGGCCAGCGCGGCGGCCTTGGTTTGCGAGGTTTCGGTGTCGGCGCTGGTCGTGGCCGCGGTCGCGGGCGGGGTGCCGAGTTCGCTGTTGTCGCGCACGGTTTCGACCAGGGCCGCAGCGGCGCGGCCGGGCTGGTGACGCTGCCCAGGATGGTGACGGCCTGGCCGATGTCCTGGAAGTCGCGCACGGCGATCTGGTTGAGGTTGCGTTGCCAGGTGTCGACGTAGTCGCGGCTGTAGAGCGCGCGGATGCGATCGGCCAGTGCGCGCTTGTCCGCCTCGGAGTAGTCGATGTTGCGTCGCTCGCCGAGGGCCCACTGGTCGATCATGGCCAGCTCGGCAATGTCCTGGCTGTGCGGGGCGAAGTAGCCGCGGTAGCCCTTGGCGGTGAGAAGGGCGTCGATGCGGCCATTGGCGCGCGGTGTCTCCTGCTTGCCGCCCGCGCCGGCTTCGGGTTCGTACACGATGTCGTACGCCGGGCCGATCTCGTTGCGCAGGTCGAGCGGCGCACGCAGCGCGGCGCCGGCCTGGCGGCGCATAGTCATGTAGACGCGCTGCGGCAGCGGGATGGTGCGCAGCTCGCGTTGGAAGGCTGCGACACGCTCCTGGTATTGCGGCAGGCGCGTGTCGGCATACTTCATGGCGTAGTCCAGGTGGCGCAGCAGCGCGCGCTGTACGCCGTCCTCGCCCGGGAAGGCCGTTTGCCAGTGCGCGGCCATCCAGTTTTCGACCACGGGCGGCCGACGATTGGGCCTGTCTTCGATCATGCGGTAGACGCGCAGCGCGGCCAGTTGCGTGTCGCTGTCCGTCCCGGCGCCGTCCAGCTCTTTCATCACGCCGCTGGCCAGCGCCGGCAGGAAGCGCTGTGACAGCAGGGTCAGGTAGGCCTGATCGACCTTGGGGCCGATGGTACGGCCCTGGTACAGGCCGAGGTCGGCCACGACCGGCCAAGCATCGCGGTAGTTGCCGTAGACGGCGACCACGCTCCCGATCTGGTCCAGCGGTTGCAGCAAATTGCGGCCGGTAGGGTCGAGCGTGCCGTCGACGGCGCGGGTGCTGAACGCGCGGCTGCGCTCGAGCACGCTCAGGGCTTTGTCGAGATTCATCGCGTAGTAGTGGTACCACGCGCCGATCACGAGCGCGCTGCCCAGCGACGCTACGCCGAAGCGCAGGGTCAGCGCGTGCTTCTTCTCGGCGATGACCCTGGGGTTGTCGCCGGCCAGACCGGATTCGGGGTAGATGACGCGCTGGAACAGGTGCTGGGCGAAGTAAACCAGGGAGCGCCCGCTGGGCTGCATGTAGTTGACCGGTCCATGCAATGCATAGGTCTGCGATGCGGTGGTGAGGAAAGCATTGTTGAGCACACCCTGCTGATAGACCGAAGAGAAGAACACGCCGCGCGGCAGCGCCGGCGTGACATAGCGATCGCTGCCCAGCACGTCGGCAAGGAAGCTCAGCAGCAGGGGCCGCAGGCCGCTCAATTGTCGGGTGAGCGAGTACAGCGCTTCGCGCTGCGCTACGTCGGGCAAGTCGGCCAGGCTGTCGAACACCTGCTCGTTCAGGCGGTCAAGGAAGGCGTCGTAGTTCGTGCCGAGCTCGTCAAGCCAGGCGTCATAGCGCTGGATCGCATCCAGGGTGAAGCTGAAACCGAAGAGATCTTCACGCACCGACTTGGGCAGCCGTGCAAACAGCGTTTCGAAGCCTTCCAGCAGATCGAACTTGCTGAGCACCACGTACAGCGGCGGCCGTGTACCGAGCTGCCGGCTCAGTTCGGCCAGGCGCGCACGCAGCACCGCGGCGAGCGCCTTGCGGTCGCTTGGCGCTTGGTGCGCGAGGGTTTCCAGGCTGACCATCAGCACCACCCCGTTGAGCGGCCGGCGGCTGCGGTTGCGGCCGAGCCAGCCGACGAAGCTGTCCCACAGTCGCGCGTGGATGTCTTCGGGCAGCGCGCCGTGGCGGGCCAGCCGCGCGGGCAGCACGGGCGCGCTTTCGTTTTCCGCGTCGCCGGGAGTGGCGATCGGCTCGATCCGCGGCTGGCTGATCAGTTCACCCGGCGGGTCGATGAGAATGGCCTGGTCGCCCATCCACCAGTCGATGGCGTAGAGCTTGTCGGGATCGTCTTGCAGGCGCCGGCTGCCGGCCTTCATTTCGCCGGTGAGGGAGAAGCTTTGGCCGGAGCGGTTGACGAAGCTGGTCTTGCCGGAGTTCTCCTGACCCAGCACCAGGTACCAGGGCAACTGGTACAGCGCCTGCCGGCCCTTGAGGTTGGCCTGCAGAATCTCGAGGCTGTGATCGAGCGCACGCTCCTGCGCTTCGACGTAACGCAGACATGGGTCGGTCTGTTGCTCTTCCACATGGTGCTGCTCGGCCTCCAGGCGCATGGCGCGCTTGCGCAGGCGCAGCGCCCAGATCAGCAGCGGCACGATCAGCACGACGACTGTTGCCAGTACCCGCGCGGACAGGCTGGCCAGGGGGCGATGCTCGCCCCAGCTCCACTTGGGTCCCAACCACCAGATGGTGGCCAGCGCGAGCGCCAGTAGCAGCAGTTGCAGCAGGGGCGCGCCTTGCCGCCCCCAACGCAAGATGAGTCGGCCGTAACGTTGTAGTTTGGACCAGATGTTCCACATGACGATGCTCCCTGTTTAATCCTTGTGCCCCGAGGCATCCGGCTGTTGTCGTTCGAGAAGGCTGAAGAGGTCGGGCTCCCACTCGGGCGCCGACGCGTGCTGCATGGCCCGATATGCGCGGACGAACAAACCATCCGCCAGCCAGGTGAGGCCGCGTGGCCGCAGCAGTTCGGCAGCGATGGCCATGACGTGGCAGCGGTGCCGCAGGTCGGTGGCGTCCTGCTGGATCGCTTCGAGCCGACGCAGCACGGACTCGACGCCTTGCGCTTCGAGCAGGCCGTGCAGTTCGTCGCGCACGCCGACGTAGTCTTGGCCGGCGGCGGCCATGGCGCCGGCTGCGGGTGCGCCACTGATCCAGGCCTGGGTTTCTCCGTCTACGAACGGACGCCCATCGGCAAATTCCAGTTTGCTCAGCGCGGGCAGTCGGGTGACGAAGCGTTCGGTCGACTGACGGATGGCCTCGGCTACCAGCGGCATCTCCAGGCGCCGGGCGATGCCGGCGGCCAGGTAGCTGCCGCGCAGCCAATACGGTGAGGTCGTGACGCTGCGTTCGACACGTTGCAACAGCGCCGGGTCGACAGCGTTGGCGCTGAGCGTGTCCGCATACCCTTCGGCGACGTCGGCGGGCACGGCCATCAGTTCGGTCTGGTGGTGTTTGCGCGCCGACGGCGCATTGGTCAGGTGGGCCCACAGGGCAAACCGCCGCAGCAGGTAGCCGGTGGGGTCGTAGGGGTCTTGCTGGTTGATGATCTCGGCCGCGGCCAGCAGCGACTTGCGGCTCTCGCGCTCGTTGCCGGGCGCCGGCAGAACCGGCGTGAAGAAGGCGTCCGACAGCACCTCGCCGCGCGCGGGCGGGGCGAGTTTGGCGTCGGCCAGTTCTGGCGCGCGCAACCCTTCGGCTTTTTGTCGCAGCAACGCCTCCAGCCTGGAGAGGGTGGGCACGTCGAGCTGGGCGCTTTCAGCGCAGCGTTGCAGGCTATCGAGTGCGGATTGGCCGGCCTTGTAGAACTCCTCGCCGTATCCGGTGCTTTCCAACGCGGCCAAGCTGTCGGCCAGCCGCTCCAGCAACTGCCCCACCAACCTCCGTTTGGCCAGGTAGCCGGTGGCACCCGGTTTCGGATAGCTGGTTTCCCAGTAGCGTTCGACCATGCCGGCCAGTACGCCCGTGGCTTCGGCCCAGCCGCGCCAACTGCGTGTGCGCGCACGAGCGGTCAGCAGATGCCCGGCAACGCGCAGGTGCTTGCACTGGCTGCGCAGGTAGTGCTGCGCGGCTTCGTCGACATAGGGCCAATCGATGGTCGCCTCCTGCAGGCTACCGAGCTTGACCATTTCGTGGTCGATGCGTTGGTAAGCGTCGTCTTCGTCATCGAACACACCAGCGGGCTGGCGCGGGTCGAGCGGCGCCAGCAAGGTATCGAGGTCCAGTGGGGCGGGCAGTTTCACCAGTGACATGCCTCGCGCTGCTGAACCAGTTGCTCATGGAGCCGAGAGACATCGAAGATCAGTCCGTCGAAGGGGGCCTGGTCGCTCTCGATCTGCAGGCGCTGTGCTGGCCGGGCCAGGTGGCGCAGCTGCTCGATCGCCACCAGGCCGCGTCCCGCGTCGGTGACCGTACCGTCATCGAGGACCTGCCACGGCTGGCTGGTCGACACGGGTCGGCCGTCCAGCAGCAGTCGTAGATTGGCGCGGTTGAAGGGCAGTGCGTCGGCGGTCAGCAGTTGCAGGCGCGAGATGTTTTGCAGGCAACTGATCGCGAGTGTCGGGGCGGGTGTCGAGCCTCCCAGCGCCGGAGCCGAGATAACGACCTTGTCCTGGCCGGGAATCTTTTCCGGCGTACGCATCAGCAGCAAGCCGGTGTCGTCGGCATGGCGCTTGGCCTCGTTGGCTTGGACCAGGTCAGTGATGTCCGGGCGCTTCGCGCTGGCCGGCGTGGTGGCGGGCGTTGGCGCGGCCGCGGATGCCTGGGCCTGGAGTGCGGCCGGTGGCGATGTGGCCGGTGGTGGGGTACCTGCCTTGGCATCGAAGCAGGCCAGCCGTTCCTGCGGTGACACGACGGTGGTGCAGTCGCTGTTCGCGGCGACGGCGGAGTGATCTCCGTCGCAACCGGCCAGTGCTGCCGCTAACAGCAATGCCAGGCTGATCGATTTCATGATGAGCGTTCCTCTCCATTCAAATTCCACTCCAGGCATTTGCGTGCCAGCGTGCGTTTGGGTATGCCGAGGCTGAGCGCCGCCTCGCGCCGCGACCCCTCGACCTGACGCAGCCGTTCGCCGACCACGAGGCGCTCGAAGTCCAGCAAGGCTTCCGGCAAGTTGTCGGTGTGCAGGAGCTGTTGCAGCGCTGATGCTGTCGTCGACGGCGGCGGGCTCGCCGATAGCGGCAGGTCTTCCTCCAGGTCGGCCAGCAGGTCGCCGCGGATGTGCTTGCCGGACGCTGTGCGCTCGGCTGCGGCCAGCACGAGGCTGCGCAGCTCGCGCACGTTGCCTGGAAAGGAGTGCGCTTTCAGGCGTGCCAGCGCGCTCGCGGAAATGCCGGCGATGTTGCCCTGGCATTCACGGTTGTGTTGCAGCAGCATGTGCGCGACCAGTGCCGGAATGTCTTCAGGGCGTTCGCGCAGGGGCGGGATGCGCAGCACACGCTGGCGAATGCGGAAATACAGGTCCTCGCGGAACGCGCCGTCGCGCACGAGTTCGGGCAGGGGACGGTGGGTGGCGCAGGTCAGGCGGAAGTCGGACGCCTGCTCGCGCGTGGCACCTATCGGTCGATAGGTCTTCTCGTTGAGCAGGCGCAGCAGCGTACCTTGCAGTTCCAGCGGCATATCGCCGATTTCGTCGAGAAACAAGGTGCCGCCATCCGCCTCGGCCACCAACCCGGTGCGTGCCTGAGTGGCGCCGGTGTAGGCGCCGCGTACCGCGCCAAACAATTCGGCTTCGATCAGGTCTTTCGGAATCGCGGCACAGTTCACCGGTACAAACTTGCCCCGGCGGGACGAGGCCTGGTGAATCAGCCAAGCTGCATGATCCTTGCCCGAGCCGGTTTCTCCGGTGACCAGCAAGGACAGCGACGAGTCGGCCAGCCGCAGCATGTCTTCGCGCAACTGGCGGGCCGTCGACCCGACACCGACAAAGTCAGCGGCCAGCAAGCGGGCGGCGCGTGTCCGGTCCTGGGCGATCTCGTTTCGTCGCTGTTCTTCGATGCGGTGGATGTCGGACGACGCCAGCAGGCGCGCCATCAGCACGTGATGCAGCGTGACCAGCTCTTGCCAGATCGGATTTGCTTGCCAGGCGCGCAGAACCGCCTCGGCGCCAATCAATGCGAAGATGCCCACCACTTCATGCTGTGGGCCATGGATCGGCAGCACCAGCAGGGCGGCGCGGGCGGTGAGATGTTCGCGCAAGGCATCGAAGCCAGCGCCGACCTCGATCAAGGCATCCAGTCGCGCGACATGGCAAGGCTTGGCGCTGGTCAGGCAATACACCAGCGGATTGTCCAGCTCTTCCAACGATATCGAGGTGAGGCCAGCGGCGTCGGCCACATTGGCGTGGGCGATCGGCAGCAGCCTGTCGCCGGGGCGTTCGTGCCAGTAGCAAAGCGCCTGTTCGATACCGGTGCCATCGCAGGCGGCGCGCAGCCAGGCCGCGGCCAGCGAGGCCATGGTGCTCGCTTGCGCGAGTTCGCGCGCCAGCAGGACGACGCTCACGGTTTCCATGCTGTGCTCTACTCAGTGCAGCGTGGCCAGGAAGGCACCCTCCTGCCAGCACAAGTCCGCGCGCCGGAAAGGCTCTCCCTTGGCCTGCTGCTGCAGGACAGCGAGCGACAGCGGCGGCAGCAGTTCGCCGTCGATGCTCGCGTCGAGCATGCGGGCGCCATTGGCGTGCCGTATGCAGCGCGAGCGCAGCTCGTCGCGTGCGCTATCGGCCACTTCCAGCGCGGCGTTGTAGCGCTGGGTGAATTGCTGCTGCAGGCGCAGCAAGCGGCTATCCACGATGTCGCTCAACACGGCCTCGTCGAGGTAGCGATAGGGTACGAGCTGCATGCGCGCGAGCAGGGCCGGCTTGAAGAAGCGCATCAAGTGCTGCCGCAGGCTGTCGACGTCGAGATCGGACAGCGACGGATCGTCCTGATCGAAGCCGAGATTGGAGGTCAGAAAGAACAGGATGTTCTGGCAGTCGATGCGGCGACCTTCGCCATCGGCCAGCTCGCCCTTGTCGAAGGCCTGGTAGAACACATTCAGTACTTCCGGGTGGGCCTTTTCCACCTCGTCCAGCAACACCACTGCATAGGGTTGCTTACGAATGGCCTCGGTGAGCACGCCGCCTTCGCCGTAGCCAACGTAGCCGGGTGGCGCGCCCAGCAGGCGCGATACGGTGTGTCGCTCCTGATACTCGGACATGTTGATCGTGGTCAGGAAGCGCTCGCCGCCGAACAGCGCATCGGCCACCGCCAACGCCGTTTCGGTCTTGCCCACGCCACTGGGGCCGACCAGCAGGAACGTACCCATCGGCGTGCCCGGCCGGCGCAGGTCGGCCATCGCCGTGAGCAGGCGTCGGTGCAACGCCTCCAGCGCCGCGTCCTGTCCTTTGACGCGCACGCGCAAGGTAGTTGGCAACTGTTCGAGACGCGTCAGTTGATCGCTGTTGATGGTGGTGGCCGGTATGCCGGTCCAGTCGGCGATCACTTGGGCAATCTGCTCGGCGCCCACGTCGGCATGCAGCAGGGCACCATCGCGTTGCAGTTCGGTCAGGCGGGTCACCCAGCCCGAAAGCAGCCGGGCGGTGTCGTCGTCAGGATCGTGACCGCGAAGGCTGACAATCGTATCGATGACCGATTTCTGCTGTTCCCAGGCCTGGTGCAGCTCGGCGATACGCTCTTCCATTTTTTTCCGCGCATCGCGCAGGTCGTCCAGTCGTTGCGTCGACGGTGCGCGGCCGGACCTGGCATCACGCACCAGATGTTCGGCTTCCGCATCGATTTGCCGAAGCTCGTTCTCGAGCGCGGTCAAGCGACGCGGCGGCTCGGCCAGCGCGGTGGCGACGCGCGCGCAAGCGGTATCGAGCACGTCGATCGCCTTGTCCGGCAACTGCCGGCCGGACAGGTAGCGCGCCGACAACGCGGCGGCGGCCTGCAGGGCATCGTCACCGATATAGACTTCGTGCGCTTGTTCGTAGAGGGGGCGCAGGCCGCGCAGGATGTGCACGGCTTCTTCCGGACTGGGCTCGTCCAGCTTCACCAGTTGGAAGCGACGCGCCAGTGCGGGGTCTTTCTCGAAGTACTTCTTGTACTCGGACCAGGTGGTGGCGGCGACGGTGCGCAGTTCGCCGCGTGCCAGCGCCGGCTTGAGCAGGTTGGCCGCATCGCTGCCGCCCGCGGCGTTGCCTGCGCCGATCAGCGTATGCGCCTCGTCGATGAACAGGATGATCGGCTGCGGCGAAGCTTTCACTTCGTCGATCACTGCCTTCAGGCGTTTCTCGAACTCGCCCTTGACCGACGCGCCGGCTTGCAGCGCGCCCAGGTCCAGCCCCCACAGGTGAACGTCGCGCAGCGGCTCGGGCACGCGTGCCTGCACGATGCGCAATGCCAGCCCTTCGACCACCGCGCTTTTGCCCACGCCGGCATCGCCTACCACGATGGGGTTGTTCTTGCGGCGGCGCGACAGGATGTCGACCATCAGGTCGATCTCGGCGTCGCGGCACAGCACCGGGTCGATCCGCCCCTCGCGAGCCTGTGCGGTGAAGTCGTGACCGAAGCGGGTCAGCGCACTGTCGGCTCCACTGGCAGGACGCTCGCGGTTGCCGGCGGACGCCGCATCGGCAGCCTCCGTCGATCCGGCCAACAGTTCGCCAAAGCGCTTGCGCAGCAGTTCCCGGCTCACGCTATCCAGCAGGCGTATCGCCGCCAGCGGAAGGTAACGCCCAGGATTGAGCAGCACGGCGAGCAGCAGCGCGCCGCTACGGATTTCGGCTTGTCCCAGCTCCACCGAACCGAGCAGCCATGCCTCCTGCAACAGTTCCACCAGCAACGGGGAGAAGGAAGGATATTGATTGTGCCCGCTATCCCCCTCGGGAAATGCGGTGGACAGCGCGTGCCGCGCGCTGTCCACCTCAATCCCCGCGACGCGCAACACGATACGCACGTCGCACTGAGGCTGATCGAGCAGCTTGAACAGCAGATGGGGCACCGTGACTTCGGCACCACGCTGCCCGATGCAGAGGTTTCCAGCTTCTTCCAAGGCATGTCGACACAACACATTAAGACGCTCGATGAGCGCCGGGAGATCTACCGCAATCATGTAATCGAGCTCCCCTTTTCAGGAAAGGTTTTTCTTGGAAAAAGCGTTTTCGTATTGCTAATAATGCAAACGAATGTATCGGCCAGGGAATTTGAATGCGGTTGGTGAGAGCGCCTTCAATTCACCTGAAATAAGCACATGGCCAAGCTAGCGAGGAAACCACGGCGATAACTTATTCGTCCATGGGATTTGTCTGAAAATTAATGATGGATATTTTCGTGGATTAGGTGTTCGAACTAATATGGGATGTTTTCTCATAAAAATGAGACCTGTCTTATTTCAATTATCGCCATCAACGTCTAGCCTCGTCGTTTGCAGCGGAAAGCGATTTTTCGGCATGCCATAGAGGGTGGCTTGGCTCGGCCGGCACGCTTCCGCTTGCGCTGCATATACCTGGGTGCGTTATGCGCCGGGTTTACCGAATCTCGCGCTGCAAAGACTTCAATTCGAATGGGAGTGGCTTATGGCAAAGCAAGGATCGGTCGCACCGAAGGAACGCATCAACATTCGCTACGTTCCGGCAACGGGCGGCGAGCAGGAGGAAGTCGAACTGCCGCTGAAATTGTTGGTGACGGGTGACTTCAAGGGGCGCGAGGACGAGGTCGCACTCGAAGACCGTACCGCCGTCAGCATCAACAAGGACAACTTCAACAACGTGATGTCCGAGTTCGGCCTGGGCCTGACGATGGATGCGCCGGCCGTACTGGAAGAGGGGGGTGAGAACGACACGTTGCCCGTCCACCTGAAGTTCAGCGCCATCGAGGACTTCAGTCCCGATGCAATCGCGCGCCAGGTGCCGGAACTGCGCAAGTTGCTCGAGTTGCGCGAGGCGCTGGTGGCGCTCAAGGGGCCGATGGGAAATATCCCGGCCTTCCGCAAGCAGTTGCAGGTTCTGCTTGGTGACGAAGCTTCCCGCGGCAAGCTGGCCAAGGAACTGGAGCAGTTGCTGGAACCCGGCAAGGCCTGATGCCGCGCTGTTCGTCTTCCCGTTTGCAAAGGACATAACAATGACACAAGCACAAACCGCTGCAGTCCAAAAGCAGGACGCGCTGGCGCAGGAGGGCCTGCTGGCCCAGATCATGGCGCAGACCCGCCTGCAGCCCGCCCAGGAGGGTTATGCCGTTGCCGAGCGCGGCGTGGCTGCCTTCATTGCCGAGATGCTCAAGATCGATGCGCGCGAACAGCCGGTCAACAAGCAGTTGGTCGACCGGATGATTGCCCAGATCGACGCGAAGCTCGGCAGGCAGATCGACGTCATCCTCCATCAGCCTGCGCTGCAGGAGCTGGAATCGGCCTGGCGTGGGCTCCATCGACTGGTGGCCGGCACGGACTTCCGCGAAAACATTCTCATCGAAGTGCTTCACGCCACCAAGGATGAACTGCTGGAAGACTTCGAGAGCGCCGCGGACATCACTCGCAGTGGTTTCTACAAGCTCATCTACACCGCAGGTTACGGCCAGTTCGGCGGCAAGCCCGTTGCCTGCATCGTCGGCAATTACACCTTCGGCCCCTCCGCACCCGACATCAAGCTGCTCAACTACGTCGCCTCGGTTGGCGCCATGGCACACGCACCGTTCCTCGCGGCGGCGGGCCCCGAGATGCTTAATCTGGATTCCTTCCAGGACGTCCCCAACCTCAAAGAGGTCAAGGACATCTTCGAAGGCCCGCGTCACGCCAAATGGCGTGGCCTGCGCGAGTCGGAAGACGCGCGCTACCTTGGTCTGACCATGCCGCGTTTCCTGCTGCGCCAACCGTACGATCCGCTGGAGAATCCGGTTCGCAGCTTTGCCTATCGCGAAACCATCGACGGCCAGCACGACCACTACCTGTGGGGTAACACGGCCTTTCTGATGGCCAACCGCATCACGGACAGCTTCGCGAAGTACCGCTGGTGCCCGAACATCATCGGTCCGCAATCGGGCGGCACCGTGGATGATCTGCCCGTGCACCTGTACGAGTCTCTTGGCCAGCTTCAGGCGAAGATTCCGACCGAGGTGCTGATTTCGGACCGGAAGGAGTTCGAGTTGTCGGCGGAAGGCTTCATTCCGCTCGCGATGCGCAAGGACAGCGACAACGCGGCCTTCTTCTCGGCCAATTCGGTGCAGAAGCCCAAGGTTTTTCAGAATACGCCCGAAGGCCAGGCCGCACAGACCAACTACATGCTCGGCACACAACTGCCGTACATGTTCATCGTCAACCGTCTGGCGCACTACATCAAGGTGTTGCAGCGCGAACAAATCGGCAGCTGGAAAGAGCGCCAGGACCTGGAGCGCGAACTCAACAACTGGCTGCGTCAGTACATCGCGGACCAGGAAAGCCCCTCCGCCGACGTGCGCAGCCGCCGTCCGTTGCGTGCCGCCAAGGTCGTCGTGCAGGATGCGACGGGCAACCCCGGCTGGTACCGGATTTCCCTGTCGTTGCGCCCGCACTTCAAGTACATGGGCGCGAGCTTCGACCTGTCGCTGGTCGGCCGGCTCGACAAGGAATGACGGAGGGGGTGACGCATGCCGCGCTCCACCGGCCAGGGCAGCCTGTTCGAACGGCTTGATCCGGACCTGCCGCCACGTCGCATGCGCACGCGGCAGGCGCTGGCGTCGGAGCGCATCGGTGCCATCAAGGACCACCTCGAGCGCATTCTCAATAGCCGCCAGGGCAGCTCGCAAAGCTGCCCCGGCTTCGGCTTGCCGGATATGAACGACGCCGCGGCCAGCCAGACGGACCTGCGCCATCAGGTCTGTCTGGACGTGCGCACTGCGGTAGTGGCCTACGAACCTCGCGTCCAGGTGCTGAACGTTCATCCCGTCACCGCGCACGGCCAGACGGGCCCGCTGCATTTCCGTTTGCACTGCCTGGTGCCGGTCAACGACAGCACGGAGGACGTGGAGATCGATCTGCTCGTCCAGCACCGGGAGCGCTGGATCCACGTGATCTAGTACCCAGCCAGGAGGGCTGATGCCACTGAAGCAAAAGTTTCGCGAAGAGCTGGACTATATGCGCCGCCTCGGCCAGGTGTTCGCGCGCAACAATCCACAGCTCGCGCGATACCTTGGGGAGGAGGCCACCGATCCCGATGTGGAACGACTGATGGAAGGCTTTGCGTTCCTCACGGCCAAGCTGCGCCTGAAGATCGATGACGACTTTCCGGAGCTGACCCACCCGTTGCTGCAACTGCTGTGGCCGAACTACCTGCGTCCGTTGCCCAGCGCCACCATCATGCAGTTCCTGCCGATGGACCGCGCCATCACGGGACGCCATGTGATTCCCAAGGGGACACGCATGCGCGCTCGCGAGGTGGACGGCATTTCCTGCGAGTTCCGCACCTGTGCAGACATGGCCATCTATCCCTGGCGGATCGATCAGGTCAGCGATGCACACTCGCTGGAGAAATCGACTGTGCGCGTGGATCTGGCCACGCTCAGCCAAAGCCCGCCCAGTACCTACGATTGCGACCAGCTCGATTTCTACCTGAGCGGAAGCGACTACACCGCGATGACGCTTTATCTGTGGCTGGCCGAATACCTCGGCGAAATCCGCATGGAGGTTGCGGGGCAGATCCGTTACATCCCCGCCAGCCAGTTGCTGTTCCACGGCTTCGCCCCCGATCAGGCGCTGCTTCCGTACCCGAAGAATGCACTGGACGGCTACCGTATTTTGCAGGAGTACTTCCTGTTTCCGCGCCGGTTCTTCTTCTTCGGGATACGCGGGCTACGTTCGCTTTGGCCCACCGATCAGACCGGGAAGATCCGCCTGGAATTCGTTTTCACTCGGCCCATGCCCGAGGACGTACGCATTCGCACGGGCGATCTGGCGCTCTACTGCACGCCTGCAGTGAACCTGTTCGAACACGAGGCCGAGCCCGTCCGGCTGACCGGCAAAGCAGTGGACTATCGATTGCAACCCGCAGGGCAGCGGACCGACGCGTACGAAATCTTCAGCATCGACGGCGTCGACGGCTGGAAAGGCGAGGGCAGCGGCAAGGCCGGTGAATGGTTGCGCACCTACCAGCCTTTCGAGTCGCTGCGCCACCAGATCGACTACGAGCGCGGCCACACCACGCTGTACTACCGCACCCGCATCGAACCGTCGCTCACCGCCGCGGGTGTCGAGCACCGTGCCTCGTTCGTGCGGGGCGACGAGCACCACTACATTGGCCGCGACGAGACGGTCTCGGTGTCGCTGACCTGCACCAACCGCGATCTGCCGCTGGCGTTGGGCGCGGGAGACGTGTGCATCCCCACACCCGACGTCCCCACCTTCGTCGGCAGTCGCAATCTGACGGCGCCCACCCCGTCGTATCGGCCCGTTCTGGACGGCAACCTGCAGTGGCGGCTCATCTCCAATCTGTCGCCGACCTACCTGTCGCTGCTGGCCGCCGACCCGTTGAAGGCCGTCATCAGCGCGTACGACTTCGCTGCTCACCACGATATCCAGCGGCGCCGCGCCACGCAGAAGCGCCTGGATGCGCTGCTGGAAGTCGAGACCACGCCGGTCGACCGCATGTTCCAGGCGTTGCCGATCCGCGGCATCCGCAGCGTGATCAAGCTCGATCAGGCGGGTTTTTCCTGCGAAGGCGACCTCTACCTGTTCGGCACGGTGCTGAGCCATTTCCTCGCGCTGTACAGCAGCATTTCTTCCTTCCACGTAATGGAGGCGATCAATATCACCAATCAGGAGCACTACGCATGGCCCATGCGCAGCGGAACCCAAGCCCTGATTTGACCGAAAAGCTGCTGGCGGACGCGAGAAACCACGACTTCTTCTTGCTCCTGGAGCGGCTGCATGCGCTGCATGGCGACGACCTGGAATCGCCCGACAGCGACGATCCCGAACGTCAGCGCATCAAGCTGAGCAACTATGCCGGCATGGGCTTCCCGGCCTCGGACGTGTCGCTGGCTCGGCGCGTGGCGCACGGCGAGCCTCACCAGTACGAAGTGCAGGCCACGTTCTTCGGCTTGCACGGTCCTGACTCGCCCCTGCCGTCTTACTACGTGGAGCGGCTGGCCTACGAGGCCGGCCAGGGCATCGGCATCCGTCCGGCGTTCCTCGACGTATTCCATCACCGCCTGCTGACGCTGCTGCACCAGGCATGGCGCAAGTACCGGCACTACATCCGCTTCCGTCCCGGCGCCAGTGACCCGCTCTCGCAGCACCTGTTCGCGCTGATCGGTCTGGAGAACACCGCCATCCGGGGTGACACGCCCATTGCCTGGGGCCGTTTGCTCAGTTTTGCCGGTGCCGTGGTGCATCGCAGCCGCTCGCCCGCGATGGTCGCCGGGCTGATCGCGCACTGCTTCGACCTCAAGGACGTCGACATCCGCGATTTCGAACTGCGCCACGCCGACATCGACCCCGGCGATCGCGTCCAGCTCGGTTGCCTCAATGGCCAACTCGGCGAGAGCTTTCGCGTGGGCGACAGCGTGCGCACGCGCCACGCCAAATTCACCATCGTCATCGCCAACCTCAGCCAGCAGCGGTTCCGCGAATTTCTTCCGCACGGCGAAAACTTCGAGCGTCTGCGTTTACTCGTTGCCTTCCTGCTGCGCGACCAAACCCCGTGCGATCTCGAACTGGCGCTGCGCGAAAACGAAATCCCTTCCTTCAATCTATCGGGCGAGGTCGGCACCGAACTGGGCTGGACCAGTTTTCTGGAACAGTCTGCATTGCGCCGACCGCCTCGCGTTCAACTGACGGTACGCGCATGAATACGGTATCCACGGAGCCCCGCCTGGCCTTGGTCGTCGCCAACCCGGAAGCCTTGCAGCAAGGCACGGCGCCGCGCTACAGCTTCGACGCCGCCGGCGGCACCATCGGCTCGCAAGGTGCCAACTGGCTGCTGCACGACCGTGCCGGCCGGGTGCAGTCTCAACATTGCGAAATCCGCTTCGAAGATGGCGGCTATCTCGTCATCGATCGCAGCGGCTACACCCAGCTGAACGAGCAGACCCGTCCGCTGGGCCTGCACGCCAGCGCGCGCTTGCGCGACGCGGACACCCTGCACGTTGGGCCGTATCGCCTCGCGGTGCATCTGGACGAGGAGCAGCACGCGTTGCCGGACCCGTCCCGCGTGCTGGCCCAGCACGGCGTCGAGGAGTTGATGCAGTTGCCCGACGATTACGTGGATGGCTTGCCCGACGCGGCGCACGAAGGGCAGCCTCCC
Source organism: Burkholderia sp. BCC1999 (assembly GCF_905339975.1). Taxonomy (NCBI): domain Bacteria; kingdom Pseudomonadati; phylum Pseudomonadota; class Betaproteobacteria; order Burkholderiales; family Burkholderiaceae; genus Burkholderia; species Burkholderia sp. BCC1999. The sequence goes on from NZ_CAJPHP010000018.1 coordinate 21,230, forward strand.
GTTGCGCCGAATCCCGACTGGGCCGCGTTCCGGGCCTTGAGCGAGCCGCCACAGCCGCACGGCCAGCTCGACCCGTTGCACGCGCTGGACCTCGCTGCCACGCGGAGCGTGGGCGCCACCGAGCGCGCCTCGCTCGATCCGCTCGACCCCCATCACTACGGACTGTCGCCGCTGGCGGCCCAGGCCGACCTTGCCGCCACGGCTCAGGAAGCCGTTTACGGCAGGCCCATCCATGCATCAGGAGACACCAACATGTCGGAGTCCGACAGCCGCAATCCCGCCGCTCGCGAGTGGTCGCATACCCAGCAAGCGAATGCCCATGACCCGGCCGGCCTCGTCAATCCGCTGATCGAAGGGCTCGGCGCACCAGTGGGGGCGCTGGATGCGCAAACAGCCTACGTGCTTCTCCATGAGGCAGGCCGTAGCCTCGGTGCGGCCATCAACGGCCTGAGCGCTTTGCACGGCGGCGCGCATGGACAGCGCCAGCGCACCTTGCAACCGATCGAAGACAACCCTCTGCGTCTGGGGCAAAGCTACCCGGACACCGTGCGCGCCATGTTCGCCGCTGACCGCAGCGTCGTTCATCTGTCGCCCGCGGCAGCCATCGAGGAATCGCTGGAGCAGATCCTGCGCCAGCAGCAGGCCACCCATCAGGCCATCACCGCTGGTCTCAGCGCGCTCCTGCAAGCCTTCTCACCCGAGCAGTTGCAACGGCGCTTCACCCGTTACCGGCCGCCGCAGGGCGGCCAGGCGAACAGCGACGGCTGGGCGTGGCAAATGTACGGGCACTACTACGAGGAACTGATCTCCGGGCGCCAGCAAGGCTTCGACAAATTGTTCTGGGAGGTATTCGATCAAGCGTACGACCAGGCCTTGCGTGCGGAGGCGCCATGAAGCGAAGCCTCGCGCTCCTGCTCGCCGGCACGTTGCTCGCCGGCTGCAGCACCGTGGGCAATGTGTTCAAGAAAACGGGCCGGGTCCTGATGGACCCGTCCATCCCGGTGGGCGCCCCCGACGATCAGCCTACCCGGATCGCTCTCAGCCTGTACGCCAGCGCCGACGTCAATCCCAACCCGGTCAGCGCGTCTGTCGCCGACAGCTTCTCCACGGTCGATGAGCCGGCCGAGGAGAAGCTGGTCGGGGAGGGCCCGTATTCCGTCAGCTTCGATGGCGCAACCAAGGGCGAGCTCATCAGCGGCTTGCGCGCCTTGCTGGCCCATTTGCAGGGCGAGGAGGGGGTGGTGCCACTGCCTTCGCATGGCACTGGGCGGCCGCTGCCGAATTCCCTCACTGTCACGCCCACCAGCAAGCCACCCTTGCCGCCGGACGGGCAGCATCGCCGCAGCTCGCCGCTCACGGACACGCCCGGCGTTGCGCCAAACCTGGGCCAGTACCGCAAGGTCGACAGTTTGGCCGCAGCGAGCGCACTGGCGTTGGCACCAAAGTCACCAGCGCCAGCGTTAAGCACCGCCGCCACACCCGTCGCTTTCCAGGTGCTCCAGCTCAAGGACGACAGCATGCTGGAAAACGCCGACCTCGATCTCGTCAGCCAGAACCCGAGGAAGGCGCTGGGCAGCACCTTCATTGCCGCAGACGACTACACCCTCGCGCCCGGCCAGTTCAAGTTCATCGAATTCAGTCCCATCGAGGACAAGGCCCGCTATGTGGCTGTCGTAGCCGCTTTCCACGATGTCAATGCGCCCCGGCGGTACGACGTTTTCCGGCTCGAACCGCGCGGGCGCAAATACGCGTTGCTGGTCGCCCTGCAAGACACCCGCGTCACCATCACCGACGAAGCCTACCGCGCTCCCGACCTGTTGCGCAGACCGGCCTCTCGTCCGCAGCAGTTGCCCCGCGGGTTGTCCCGCGAGGCGGCCACCCAAACGAGCAAGTAACCATGACCACCCGTAATCCCGTCGCCTGGAACGAAGGGCTCTTCGTCAAGCCCCAGCATTTCCAACAAACCAGTCGCTACCTCGAGCATTACGTCAACGTCCGTCTGGGACGCAAGTACGGCTACGGTTTCGCCGAACTGGTGTTGAACCAGGATTTCCTCGCCATCGGCAAGATCGCGATCGTGCGTGCGCGCGGGATCCTGCCGGACGGCACTGCGTTCGACATCCCGCACGACCAACCGCCGCCGGAGCCGCTGGACATCACCGATGCCAGCGCCGCCAACCAGACCGTCTATCTCACGCTGCCGCTGCGCTCCGACGGCATGGCCGAAATCCGCTGGCCGGACGCCTATGCCAATGCCCGTTACGTCGCGCGCTCCGAAGACGTGCGCGACACCCACAGCCATCAGGGCAACCATGTCGCCGTGACCATGGCCGTACCCAACCTGCAACTCGCGCTGGAGCGGGACGATCGCAGCGCCTTCACCGGTCTGGCCATCGGCCGGATTCTCGACCGCCGCCCCGATGGCAGCCTGCTGATGGATAGCGGCTTCCACGTTACCGGCCTGCACTTGCGAGCCATCAGTCAGCTCGCGCATTTCATGGAAGAAATCGCTGCGCTGGCGCACGAGCGCGCCAAGAGCATCGCTGAGCGCATTGGCTCGCCCGGCCAGGCCGGCGTCGCCGACGTCACCGACTTCAACCTGCTACAAGCGCTCAACCGCTGGCAGCACCTGTTCCGGCATCTGGCGCGTGACAGCGACGTGCATCCGCTCGATGCCTACCTCGCGTGCGGCCAGGCCTGCGGCGAACTCGTCACCTTCACCGACGAGGCGCGCGTGCCGCCGGAATTTCCGGCCTACCAGCACGACAACCCGCAGGCCACTTTCCACCTGCTGCAGGAAACCCTGCGCCGCGTGCTCAGCACCGTGCTGCAACCGCGTGCCGTGTCGCTGCCGCTGGTCAAGGAGCGCCATGGCGTACTCACCGCCCAGGTCAGCGACCCGAGTCTTATGCAGAGTGCGGAATTCATTCTCGCCGTGCGCGCGCGCATGCCGCTGGACCAGTTGCGCCAGCTTTTCCTGCAACAGGCCAAGGTCGCTTCCCAGCAGACGCTGCTCGATCTCATCCGTCTGCAACTGCCGGGCATTCCACTCAGCCCGCTGCCGGTGGCACCGCGCCACCTGCCGTTCCATGCCGGCTTTACCTACTTCCAGCTCGATCGCATCCATCCGAACTGGCAGAAGTTGATGCAAAAGGGCGCCAACGGTTTCGGCTTCCACATAACCGGCGACTTCCCGGAACTGGAGCTCCAGTTCTGGGCCATTCGGAGTCAATGACATGAACACCACCGTCGATATCGGTGACGACAGGATCGATCGTGAGTCCCTGTCGCGGGTACCTCCGCCGGCGCGTCAACCGTCAGGGCAATTGCCGGCGGCACAGTCGGATGACTTTCTACGCACCCCACGCGTCGTCCCGGTCGGGGACAAGGGCAGCATGCTCTTCGATTCGGTGTTTCGTATCGACCACGACGATGACCTGCAATTCCAGCTGCGCGGCCACAGCCTCAACCCCCTGGTGGATGCTGCGCAGCCGCTGCTTGGCCTGGTCATCCGCCTGCGTCGCCTCGACCGCTGCGATGACATCTCCCAGCTCTACGCCAGCGTGCGCGACCAGATCACCGCGCTATCCGAGGAAGTGCGTCAGCTCGGCTACGACGGCGCCACCCAACTGGCCTATCGCTACGCGCTGTGCACCTTCATCGACGAAGCTGTCATGGCCACTCCATGGGGCAACAGCTCGCTCTGGCGCAATCGCTCGCTGCTCAGCTACCACCACAACGAAACCTGGGGCGGCGAAAAATTCTTCACCGTGCTCGCGCGCATGCAAATGGAGCCGGAGCGATACCACCACGTCCTGGAGTTCAAATACCTCTGCCTTTGCCTGGGCTTTCAGGGCAAATACGGACAACAGCACAACCAGCAGGAGGTGCTCAACGCGATCATCGTCAAGCTTCACCGCATCCTGCGGCCGCTGCGCGGCGATACGCCCGAGCGCCTCACCGATGCGCCCACCGTCGCCACGTACAGGTACCGCCTCAAGCGCCAGATGCCCCTCTGGACACCCTGGGTGATCGCGTTGGCCGTACTGGTCGGCGCCTACCTGTTCTTCTCGATCAGGCTAGGTGCCACCACCGACCAGGTCCTGCAATCGCTGGATCACATCCTCAAACCGTAACCCAGGCCACGGGAGCGACCATGCCTACGCAATCCGACCTGCGCTTTACCTTCACCGCCGGCGATGAATCGTTCGAGGTGGTGGAGTTCACCCTGCATGAGGGGTTGTCCGAGACTTTCCTGTTGCAGGTGGAGCTGGCCAGCGCCAACGCCGCCATCGACTTCGGCCAGGTGCTCGACCGCAACGGTCTGCTCACGATATGGCAGGGCGGGCTGCCCGTGCGTTACGTGCATGGCGCCATTTCATCGTTCGTTCAGTGTGACACCGGTTTTCGACGTACCCGGTACTCCGCCGTGGTCGAGCCGCGCCTGGCACGCCTGAAGCTGACGTCCGACTGGCGCATCTTCCAGACCCTGAGCGTGCCCGAGATCGCGACGGCCGTGCTCAAGGCACACCATCAAACGCTGGACTATGAACAGCGTGTCACCAACGAGCATCTGGCGCGCGAGTACTGCGTGCAGGCTGGCGACACCGACTACGACTTCATCGAGCGCATTTTGCGCGAGGAGGGCTTTTTCTACGCGTTCCAGCACAAGGCGGACGGGCATCGCCTGATCCATTGTGATCGCCTGTTCATCTTCGGTCGCCAGCAGGGCGAGCCGGTGCTGTATAACCCCACGCCCGGTGGCGACCAGCCGCAGCCGTGCCTGCGCACGTTCGCGTACACCGAGAACGTGCGCACCGCGCGTCAGGTGCAGCGCGACTACACGTTCAAGAGTCCACGCTATCCGCACGAATACCCGCGCGAGGGTGCGGACCTGGATCACCAGGGCCGCGGCTACGCGCGCTACGACTACCCGGGCCGCTACAAGCACGAAGCCAGCGGCAAGGCATTCACGCAGGACCGCCTGCGTGGCCACCGTCGCGATGCGCGAATGGCCCGTGTAAGCGGTGACGATGCGCGCCTGCAACCCGGCATAGCCTTCGACCTCACCGGCCACCCGCGCGAAGACATGAATCGCGGCTGGCGTACGGTCAGCATCGTCCATCACGGTAAGCAATACACCAGCCAGGCGGAGGAGAGCGCCGACGCGCAACAAGGCACGCACTATCGCTACGAAGCGGTGCTGGTGCCCGACGACGCGGAATGGCGCGCCGAGCCACTGCCGCGCCCACGTATCGACGGTCCGCAGCCGGCAACGGTGGTGGGCCCCGAAGGCGAAGAGATCTACACCGACGAGTACGGCCGGGTGAAGGTGCAGTTCCCATGGGATCGCGAGGGCAAGCACGACGAGCACAGCTCGTGCTGGATCCAGGTCGCGCAGAACTGGGCTGGCGCGACGTGGGGTCACATGGCGATCCCGCGTATCGGGCAGGAAGTGATCGTGGTCAACCTGGATGGCGATCCGGACCAGCCGCTCATCATCGGGCGGGCGTACAACCGCCTGCAGTTGCCGCCGTACGAACTGCCGCGACACAAGACGCGGATGACGATCAAAAGTCAGACGCACAAGGGCGAGGGCTACAACGAACTGCGCTTCGAGGACGAGAAGGATCAGGAGGAAATCTACGTCCACGCGCAGAGGGATCAGAACATCCACGTCAACCACGACGAAACCACCTTCGTGGGCAATGACCGCAGCGAGCAGGTCGAGCACGACGAAACCATCGCCATCGGTAACGACCGCAAGGAGACGGTCGGCCATGACGAGCAGGTCACCATCGGCCAGGACCGACGCCACGATATCGGGCAGGACGACTTCCTGAGCATCGGCCGAAACCACACGATCCACACGGGCAAGGACAGAACCGAGGAAGTCGGCAACCATCGCCGCGACAAGACCGTGGCGGATCACACAGCAGATATCGGCGGGCATCTAACGCAGCGTGTGCAGGGGCGTGTCGAACTGGAGGCGGGGCAAGCCATTCGGCATCGGACCAAAGTTTATGAAATCCGTGCGGCCGATGTTCTGGAGGTCAAAGGCCCGGGCGGCACCGTGCGCATCGACGGCGGTGGCATCACGCTGGACGCCGTGGCGATTCGAGTAAAGGGACCAATGACGCAGAGCAGTGGGGGCGCAAGTACGGTACCCGCCCCGGTGGGCGTCCCTGCCGAGGGCCTGCCGTTTGATGTGCTCTGCATGAAGCGCAGTGACGGGAGTTGCCCACGCTCCGATTGCCCATGCGGCAACTTCCGGGGAGGCTGACAATGCTTGAGGCACTGGAGCAACCGATACTGCCAGCGACCACGGATACCTCTCCTTCGACTTACCTGTTGCTCGAGAGCGAAATACTGGACGAGTGGCTGCTGGCGCAACCCAATACGCCGGAAGAGCACACCATCGCGGATACAGTGCGCTCGCTGGATTTCACCTGTACGCAACGCTGGGTGTGGCGTGAAACCGAATACCACGACTACGACACCCGGGGGCCGATGCTGGTCCAGTACGGACCGGGTTCGGCTCTGGCGAGCACCTTCATTGACGTATGGTCGCCAACCGGCGCCGCCGTGCTCCTGGTGACGCCCGAGCCCATGGAGACCGTGCTGGCCCACCTGCGCGAAATTCTTTTCGTGCACATGCCCGACGGCAAGAAGGCACGCTTTCGTCTTCAGGAAACGGCGGCATTGGCTAGCGTGTTGCAAGCCTTGGCTCCGCATCGTGCCGGCACACTGCTTGGCCCGGTGCAAGAACTGCAGTGGCGGGAGAGTCTGGGCCCGGACCACCAATGGTGGCGCTATCGTCAGTCAGCAGGCGCCTATCAGGTACAGGGGGGCTTCCAGTTTTCCGACCCTGAGATGGCCGCCATCGATGCTGGCTTGGCTGACCACCAGTTGCGCAAGCAGACGGCGCTCACACTGGGCGCTCCCCATAGCTTCCGCGATAGCGCCCGCCAGCAAACACGAATCTGGCTGGAGCAACTTTACCAGTGGGGCTTCCAGGAGCCGCGCCATCTGGAAACTGCGATGGAGGCGTTCCGCCACCCCGCCTACCCAGCACACGCACATGCCGTCGTCGCCTTGTTGGGCGACGCAAACCTCACACCGGGTGCCCGTGCGATCCGGGCGTTGAACCATTTGCTTACCGAAGGAGCCTGAGCATGGCCGGAACGACATCTTATGCCAGCGCCCGCGAAAGCTGCCAAGCCCGCATCCCCCTGTTTCCCTTGCGCTACTCCGCTCACGCCAAACCAAAAGGAGGCGCACTCTATTCCTACGAGCTACCCTCGCTGGACCGGAGCTTCAGAGCGCTAGATCATGCCCAATACGGCTTGCGTTGCATCGGTGGCGGTTTCATTTACCTGTTCGACGAAACGCAAGGAGACGTCTTCGTTTGGCGAGTGAATGAAGAGAACGGTCAGTTCGTCGAGTTGCAATCCAAGCATCGCTCCCTGGAAGGCGCGCTCAAAGACTACAAGCCTGGGCACACCGTTCGTCATATCTGGGCACGAGAGTGTTCCGTAGTCCATATTCTGCTGACGGATACCTTGTTGACCGAGCGGAAAATCCGCGCCATCCAGTCCGATCGAGATGGCATACGCACGCAGTTGGCGACCACCATCGACGTCAAGGCCTGGCACGCCGACGCACCAGCGAAACACACCTTCGCTGCTGAAGGCATGGACGACCTGGTGGAGGAATTCAAGGGCACCAACCTCGATTTCTCGCCATGGAAGCTAAAAAACGTTGCCCCGACAGCCAAGGCACTGCTCACCAGCATGAAAGCCGTTGCGCCTGCCAAGCAGATCGCCGTAGTCATGCGCGACAACATCGCGCTGGTGCAGGACCTTGGAGGACTGTTCCAGCAAGCGCGCCAAGCCATGGAGAGCTACAACTCCGCGCCAGACAAGTCGAGCACGGACGGCGACGTGAAACGATTTCGGAAGATGCTGATCGCCGAGTTGATCGAGCGCATCTATGAATCCGCATACGCTCGGAAGAAGGGCTTGGCCGGCAAGAGTCGGGAAGCGTTTGATCGCACCCTGCAACGGGAAATCGATGAGCGAGGGTGGATCCGCAAACGCTTTGCCGACAACCTGGCCGTTATCGAGCGCGAACCGGCCCGGCATCGTCCGTCCTCCTACCCCAATGCCCGTCGGCAACTCGATGCCATGCCCACCGAACCGATTGGCCAGCGCTCCGCGGTCTTGTCGAACGCGGCCGGGCTCTATGCCCGTCATGTCCGGGAGGCGGATCGTGTGAAGTTCATGCAGGAGTTTGCCAAGGAAATCGGAAAGCGCCATGGCGTGGTACTGGACCACAAGAACGACCGCTGCAAATGGTTGGAGAGCTACCAGACAACAAAGTCCGCGAACGATATGGGTACCTCATTCCTGCGCTACGACACCGAGGATCCGAATTCGTCCACCAGTCACGCGCTCGCATTTGCTATCTGCATCGAGAGCATGATCTGGGGGACCGAAACGACACCGCCTGGAAAAAAGGACAACGAGCGCGAGTTGTTCGAGCGGTGGTGGAAACTGCCGTGGCAAATCAATCCGATTCTGGTCAACATCGACCATGACAAAGGGTTAATCGACGCCATCTGGGACAACAAGAAGGATGTCGCGACGGACGTGGCAATGAGCAAGGGCTTGGGGCAGCTCCTGCGCTATGTGGCGCTTCACTACCTGATGGAACAGGCGAGTGTGTATATGCTTAGCCGATTCCCAAATCGGGGTAGTGCCGGCGGCCCGTGGCATGGGGCTGCGCGCGATGCGGTAGCGCATCGCCTTCATCAATTGGCGGGCATGGGCACGGTGGAGGACGCCAATCGCCTCGTGAATATGGTGGAAACGCGCTATCAGGATCGCCTGACCATACGTCGATTGACCAGCCCGGAAGCTGTTGCTGCGTTGGATGCCGCGGCGGGGTTTCCCCCCGGCACCGTGGCGCGGGGCTCGATCGCCGTGGGGGCGGGAGACACTATCGAACTGGTTGTATTTCAGCGCTTGACGCCGATAACGCGCCTCGCCAATCCGTTCCTTCAGGTTTTTGAGCGTGGCGTCTCAGGTGGGGTAGCGTTTTTTAGTCTTCTTAATCTGAAAGCGGCTGTGATTGCTTTCGACACAGACAAGAGTGACGCTGCTCGTTGGAATTTAAGGGCCGCGATCATGGGTGTAGGAAGTGCAACGAACGGAATCCTTATGAATACAAGGGCATTGATGCCGACCGTCTACTCGCGGGCATCAATTGCCGGATTTTTGGCGCGGCGTCTCGCTGGTGCCGGAGCACTACGGCTGTTCGGTTATGCGGGGGCTATATTCGATGCGCTCTCCAACTGGTACAAGGCCGCCGATCAAAAGAGAATCGGGAACCATGAGGCAGCCAAAGCATATGCGTTGGCCGGCGTCGGTATGGGGCTAGGCGGAGCAGCCTTGACCACTGGCGGCGGTGCGTTCGTAGCGGGCGGGACGATGGCGAGCATCGTAGCTGGTGTACCCGTATGGGGTTGGCTTGTCGCCAGCGTGATTCTTCTAGGGATGGGCGTCTGGTGGTTGTGGTCGGGTGACAAGGCCCAATTCACCCCGCTTGGCTTTTGGCTTAACGATGGGACTTTTGGCAAGCGCGAGTTGTTGGGGCGGACCTCCGTGGTGACATACGCCACCCTCGATGACGAGAACAAGGCTTATGTGCAGATTGTCTACGCGCCACAGTTGGAGGATAGCGAGTGGAAGATCGCTACCCCTAAGGTCTCGCCAATGTACGTCCCCGGCAGCAGTGGCGTCTATCTCGACTACGATCCGCGCGTGGTGCTGAAGATTGTTTATCCGCTGGAAGGCACTGTGAAACCGCCCATCATCACGCATACCAGCAACGGAGCGGGCGGGGCGGCGCCGACGGTAATCGATGACGGCAAAGGCAAGCAGTTGGAGGGAGGGGGCGCGGTTCGCACCTACGTGGTGACCGGCCTCAGCAAGAAGACCGCTGACTGCTTGACTTTGATCGCAGCCTATACGCCGACACTGCTGCAAGATACGTTGCAAACGCAATGCGATATCGCTGCAGGCGACGCTCCGTTCTACTACCGGAGATAACGTACCATGAATCAACGCCCCGTCTCTAAGGGAGAGCGCAGCATATTCTTCACGCGCGTTGACGCACTGCGTCCGAGCGATCCCCCCTTGGGAGTCGAGCCGGCTGCGGACAACAATGTGATGAAGGTCACCGCAGACTGCCTTTTCATGCGTACGGCCTTCGGCAGCATGTATGGGGGTAGACGTAGCATGAGTTGGTGGGCGGCCGTGGTGCTCCCCTTTATCTTCGCAATATCCTCAGTTCTTGAGTATGTGGCCTACGTCGATGATCGAGATAGGAATGGATATTCCGCTGGCGCATTAATGCACTACCTGGAGAACTGGGGCCATACAGTGGGCGACACCGCACTGGTATTGTTGTGTTTCTCTTGGATATTTATTCCTTGGCGCACTCAGTTGCCCATCATCTTCAATCGCAAAACGCGCCAAGTCACCTGCGTCATTCAAGGTAAATGGGTCTACCAGTCTTGGGACCATCTGGAAGCCTATATCAAGGATGTCACCACCTTTGCAGTAGGCGGCGCGCCAGTCAATGAGGGTGTGCTGACCCTGGCCTTTCCCTGCGCCGACCCGGATAGGCCGTATGCCGATGGTCGTCTGCGCATCGGCATCGCTGCGACGAAGGATGCCGACGAGGCCTTTTTCAATCGTGGCATCTACGGTGCAGCAATGGTGTGGGAATACATCCGCCTCTACATGCAAGACGGCATGGATGCCCTGCCGCCTTCCTCGACACTGGACAACTATCGAGCCACCAGCGTGCGAGAGTGCGTCAAGACATGGGACCCGTTCCGTATGTTTCAGACACGGACATGGTGGAAGCGGCTACTTGTACTGGTGCTCTTTCCTGTCGTCGCACCTTTCTTATGGCTCATAGCGCTGGGCGACATCTTCTATATGTGGCTTGACCGCATCCTTCCGCGCCGCAAATGGCCAAAGGAACTCATCGATGCGTGCGATGGCGTATGGGACGGAGGGGAGAATTGATACACGGGAACGCGATCCCAAAGGAGGTGCGTTGAGCGCACCGCCGCCGGCGGAAGCCTTGGCGCGTTGAACCGATGAAGATGGGATTGCGATTTTCCAGACAGAAGCACCCGGCGTGGCACCGGCCATCCGCACGTCGAATGATCGGAAACGCACTGGAGATCAGCGTCGTCACCATGGCGTGCTACGCGCACACCACGCGTGGGGCATGGGCACGGCGGCGTGATTTGCCTCGTGCAGTGATTTCAGCCGAGAAGGCCGATAGGGCAGTTACCCAGCCCTCGAACTGACCGGGCATCGTGGTAGCAGCACGGCTTCTGGCGTCATGCCCACGTGCGCAAAGTGCCTGAGCGGAGGCCCATCGGTCTCGAAGCGGCCGATCAATTATTTTCTGGAGTGCACTCGCATGACCAATCCCAGCCTCGAAACGGCGATCACAGGGGGCAATGACCGACCTAACGTGGTTATCTACACCCGGTGGCACCAGGCCGCCCCGTTGACGGCGCTATTTTCTCCACTGCTTGTCGTGTCGATGTTCGTGCCATTCCCATTGCGCACCGACGGACCTCTTCTTGCCATCGCGGTGCTGATAGTCGTCTGCATCGCCACCCCGTTGATCTTGGCCCACGTGGTGTACCCACCTGCCAAAGACGTGGTGCACATCACACCCGACGCCTTGGTCTTCAAGCGCTATGGAACCGTCACCTTTGACAGTATCACCGCATATACCTTGGACGGACTGATCCGGCTCACGCGCCGGCAGCAGCCAACGCTGGTGTTGCTCGGTAACCGCAAGACGCCCGGCTACAAGGCCTTCGCGGCGGCGCTTGGGCCCGCCATGGCGACGTGGCGGTCGCACCATCCAATGGTGCCGATCAAGCAGAGCCATTTCCACGGTACGTGGCTGGCCAAGGTGCTCGGCGCACTGATCGTGGTCAGTTGTCTGGGCCTCGCCATCGCCGTCGTGACTATGAAACTCGCCCTGGCCTCATTACCTGCCTTGGCGATCGGCATTTTCGGTGGTCTCCGCCTGCGCGCTAGTAAGCGCCAGGATATTCAGAAGTAGTACAAACCATAAGGAGCTTGATATGCGACCTATCGTACTCGTCGGTCACCGACACAGCTGTCCCGTCCACGGTGACGGAACCGTCGTCAGCGGCGCCGAGTCCGCTGCCATTAACGGCCGAGCGATCGCGCGCGTGGGCGACCGCATCAGTTGCGGAGCGGAGATTCAAGCCGGCTCGCCTGGCACGGAGATCGAAGGCCGGCCGGCGGCGCGTCAGGGTGACACCATTAGCCATGGCGGCACCTTGGTCGAGGGCGAGCCTGGGTGGCTTGTGGAGTAACAGCAAGCGGTCGCTACGCGGCGGGGGCGCCGTCGGTGATGACTGTCGAAAATGGCTTACCGCTGCGATAGCGTAGGCAACGAGTATTGATGAACGACGACAATCAGCGGTTGACAATTTCGCATCCGTCACGACGGTGTCATTCTCGTGCTCGGCTCGGCAACGAACAGCAAAGCGTTCAACGGGTCGCCTCCGAGTTTCTCTTCTACACACTGATGGCTGATGTACGGAGCGCGCACCGGCAGAACCGTGTTGCGTTCCTTCGCCGCGAGGCTGTCGCCCGTCGCGTCGCCGCTAATCGTGGTATTCGCGATCTACGCGGGTTGAGCCAATGGCGGAACAAGTGTCGGCCCGACTCGGGCCGCCCCAGATCCCCGACAAATCAGCGCAGGCCGTCTTGCACCTGACCGTTCCCGATCAGCATGCACGACCACGTTGAATGGGCCTTTCCAGACGTCGCTTATGGTCGGCGGAATACCCTTCGTCACGTAGTGAAAGGGTCGCATCAAGTTCGACCTCGCGCACGGTAGTCCGCCACGCGGCACATCCGAGCCGAAAGCCTGTGCCGCCCCGGCCACTCGTTTTAGGCTGCTGGACCCTAAATCGCTGTAAACTCACGCTTTTGCTGCCACGCCCCCACACATCCAGATGTCCCAATCCCCCAAAGTAGGGTTCGTATCCCTCGGCTGCCCCAAGGCGCTCGTGGACTCCGAACAAATCATCACGCAGCTGCGCGCCGAAGGTTATGAAATCTCCGGCACCTACGACGGCGCCGACCTCGTCGTCGTGAACACCTGCGGCTTCATCGACGAAGCCGTACAGGAAAGCCTCGACGCGATCGGCGAAGCGCTGACCGAGAACGGCAAGGTGATCGTCACCGGCTGCCTCGGCGCGAAGTCGAGCGCCAGCGGCTCGAACCTGATCGAGGAAGTCCATCCGAAGGTGCTCGCCGTTACCGGCCCGCACGCGGTGGGCGAAGTGATGCAGGCCGTGCATTCGCACCTGCCGAAGCCGCACGACCCGTTCACCGACCTCGTGCCGGCGGCCGGCATCAAGCTCACGCCGCGCCACTACGCGTACCTGAAGATCTCCGAAGGCTGCAACCACCGTTGCACGTTCTGCATCATCCCGTCGATGCGCGGCGACCTCGTGTCGCGCCCGGTCGCCGAAGTGATGCTGGAAGCCGAGAACCTGTTCAAGTCGGGCGTGAAGGAACTGCTCGTGATCTCGCAGGACACGAGCGCTTACGGCGTCGACGTGAAGTACCGCACGGGCTTCTGGAACGGCAAGCCGATCAAGACGCGCATGACCGACCTGGTCGCCGCGCTCGGCGAACTCGCGGCACAGTACGGCGCATGGGTGCGCCTGCACTACGTGTACCCGTATCCGAGCGTCGACGAAGTGATTCCGCTGATGGCCGAAGGCCCGTTCAAGGGGCACGTGCTGCCGTATCTCGACGTGCCGTTCCAGCACGCGCATCCGGAAGTGCTGAAGCGCATGAAGCGTCCGGCGAACGCAGAGAAGGTGCTCGAGCGCGTGCAGAAGTGGCGCGAGATCTGCCCGGACCTGACGATCCGCAGCACGTTCATCGCGGGCTTCCCCGGCGAGACGGAAGAGCAGTTCGAAACGCTGCTCGACTTCATCCGCGAGGCGGAACTCGATCGCGTCGGCTGCTTCGCCTATTCGCCGGTCGAAGGCGCGACGGCAAACGAACTCGACGGCGCGCTCCCGGATGACGTTCGCGAGGAACGCCGCGCGCGCTTCATGGAAGTCGCCGAGGAAGTGTCGGCGAACCGCATCCAGCGCAAGGTCGGCAAGACGCTCAAGGTGCTGATCGACGAAGTCAGCGAGGAAGGCGGTATCGGCCGCACGGCAGCCGATGCGCCGGAAATCGATGGCGTCGTCTATGTCGAACCGGCGACGAAGGCATCGAAGCGCTACAAGGTCGGCGATTTCGTATCCGTGAAGATCACGGGCGCCGACGGTCACGATCTGTGGGGCGAGGTGTAAGCGATGACCGCCGCATTTCCGGGGATCCTCGCGCTCGGCGAGGCGATGATCGAATTCAACCAGTCGCAGCCGGGCCATCCCGAATTCCTGCAGGGCTTCGGCGGCGACACGTCGAACTTCTGCATCGCTGCGGCGCGCCAGGGTGCGTCGACGGGCTTCGTGTCGGCGATCGGTGACGATCCGTTCGGTCGCTTGCTGGCCGACATGTGGCAGGCGGAACACGTCGACACGACGTATGTGCGGATCGATCGCACGGCGCCGACCGGCGTGTATTTCGTCACGCACGGCGCCGACGGTCACCAGTTCGACTATCTGCGCGCGGGCTCCGCGGCGAGCCGCTATGCCACAGGCGACCTGCCGCTCGATGCGCTGGCCGCCGCGAAGGCCGTGCACCTGTCGGGCATCAGTCTGGCGATCAGCACGGCCGCGTGCGACGCGGCGTTCGCGGCGATCGACCATGCGCGCGGCCACGGCGCGAAGGTCAGCTTCGACACGAACCTGCGCCTGAAGCTGTGGCCGTTGCCGCGCGCCCGCGCGGTGATGCGCGAAGCGCTGCGCCAGACGGACATCTGCCTGCCGAGCTGGGACGACGTCACGGCACTGACGGGCGCGAACGATCGCGATGCGATCGTCGATGCAATGCTCGAACACGGGCCGCAGGTCGTCGCACTGAAACTCGGCAAGGAAGGCGCGTATGTCGCGACGCCGAACGAGCGGCGCGTCGTGCCGGGCTTCACAGTCGAGGCTGTAGACGCGACGGGCGCGGGCGACTGCTTCGGCGGCGCGTTCGTCGCGCGGATCGTCGCGGGCGACGATCCGTTCGCGGCCGCGCGTTATGCGAATGCAGCGGCGGCGCTGTCGACGACGGGCTACGGCGCGGTCGCGCCGATTCCGCACCGCGACGCGGTGGAGCGCCTGATGCAAGGCTGACGCGCCACGCGTACGCCGGCCACGGCCCCGCACGACGGGCAGGGCATCGCCGCGATTTTCGAGCGAATCAGAAGCAAGGAGCAATACAAGGTGGGTCGATATTCGGAATGGCAACGGGCGCTCGTCGTCGCAGGCGCGCTGGCAGCGGGCCTCGCGATGCCGCGCGTGGTCGCGGCGCAGGCCGTCGCGCCGGACGTGCAGCAGGATGAACCGGCAGCGGCGCGGCCGCTGAAGCCGAATCCCGAGTTCGCCCGCCTGCCGCGCTACGAAGGCACGCTTGGCGATCGACCGATCGTCGTGCATCTTGGCCCGAAGACGGACGAGGAAGGCGTGCACGGCGAGTACCAGTTCGCCGATACGGGCGAGGTCGTGCTACTTGCGGGCGATCGCGACGGCGACACGCTCGAGATCGAGGAATCGAACGACGGCACGAACATCACGGGCGTGTGGGTCGGCCGCTTCGACACGACGGGCGACCTGAAGGCCGACCGGATGAACTCGGACGAGTCGGATCCGCAACCGGTCGTGCTGCGCCTGGCGCCAGGCAAGCGCGCGGCGCTGCAGGTGCGCGACGGCCGCGTGCAGGAAATCGAGACGGTGGGTGGCGTCGTCAACCTGCGCACCGGCGACTGAGCGCGCGCTGGCTCGGCGGGCGCGGCGCGCATTGTACCGGGCCAAGTGCGCCGATTTTGGCTAATCTAGCGACATATTCCGCAACCGAACGGCCTCGTGCCCGGCTTCCTGTCATGACTGCATCCACTTCCAAGCGCGCACTTCAAACCCGTATCGTTCAACCCGACGACGTCATTCCGGAAGGCTTCCGGTCGTTCGTGCCGCCGGTCGCGCGTGCGTCGACGGTCGTGTTTCCCGATCTCGCGACGATGCGCGCGCTCGTCTGGCACAACGACAACCAGTGGCGCTACGGGCTGCACGCGACGCCGACGTCGCTCGCGCTCGCGCAGCGGCTCGCCGAGATCGAGGGCGGCACGCATGCGCTGCTGCAGCCGTCGGGCCTCGCGGCAATCATGAACGTGTACTTCGGGATCGTGAAAGCGGGCGACGACGTGCTGATTCCGCACAACGTGTACGGGCCGAACGCCGATTTCGGCAACTGGCTCGCGAAGGATTTCGGCATCACTGTGCGCTTCTACGATCCGCTGATCGGCGCCGGCATCGCCGACCTGATCCAGCCGGACACACGGCTGATCTGGATCGAGGCGCCGGGTTCGGTGACGATGGAAGTGCCCGACGTGCAGGCGATCACCGCGGCCGCGAAGGCGCGCGGCATCGTCACCGCGATCGACAACACCTTCTCGGCCGGGCTCGCGTTCAAGCCGTTCGATCACGGCGTCGACATCTCGGTGCAGGCGCTGACCAAGTACCAGTCGGGCGGCAGCGACGTGCTGATGGGTGCGACGATTACCGCGAATGCGGAGCTGCACGCGAAGCTGAAGCTTGCGCGGATGCGCTGCGGGATCGGCGTGTCGGTCGACGATTGCTCGCTCGTGCTGCGCAGCCTGCCGAGCATGCAGGTGCGCTTCGACGCGCACAGCAAGAGCGCGCTCGCACTTGCGCAATGGCTGAAGGCGCGGCCGGAGATCGCGGCGGTGCTGCATCCGCAGATCGCCGATTGCCCGGGGCACGCGTCGTTCATGCGCGATTTCACGGGGGCGGGCGGGCTGTTCTCAGTGGTGTTCGACGAACGCTACAGCGCGGAGCAAATCGATCGCTTCGTCGAGTCGCTCGACCTGTTCGCGATCGGCTGGAGCTGGGGCGGTGCATGCAGCCTCGCGATGCCTTACGACGTCGCGTCGATGCGTCCGGATTGGCCGCATCGCGGCACGCTGGTGCGTTTCTATGTCGGCCTGGAAGACGAAGCCGATCTGCGCGCGGACATCGAACGCGCGATGCAGAGCGTACTCGGCTGATCAAGGGCCGCCAACGTCCCTCGGAAAAACGAAACGCCGGCGCGATGCAACATCGCGCCGGCGTTTTTCATGGGCGGTGCGGCAGGATCAGAACAGCCGCAGCAGCCCGTCGAGGCCGACATGGTCGAACGCGACCGTCGCCGCGTCGCGCACGACCGGCTTCGCGTGGAACGCGACCGACAGCCCGGCTTCGGCCATCATCTTCAGGTCGTTCGACCCGTCGCCCATCGCGATCGCGCGGCTCGGCGCGAGGCCGAGCGACGCACACGTGTCGCGCAGCAGGCGCGCCTTCACGTCGGCGTTGACGATTTCGCCGAGCACCTTGCCGGTCAGCTTGCCGTCGACGATCTCGAGCGTGTTCGCGTACGCGTAGTCGAGGCCGAGGCGCGCCTTCAGGCGCTCGGTGAAGAACGTGAAGCCGCCCGACACGAGCAGCGTCTTCATGCCGGCGGCCTTCACACCAGCCAGCATCGTCTCGGCGCCCGGCGACAGTTGCAGCCGTTCCTCGTACACGCGTTCGAGCGCCTGCGCGTCGAGCCCGGCCAGCAGCGCGACGCGGCGCGTGAGGCTTTCGTTGAAGTCGCGGATCTCGCCGCGCATTGACGCTTCGGTGATCTCGGCGACCTGCGTTTTCAGCCCGCAGAAATCGGCGATCTCGTCGATGCATTCGATCGTGATCAACGTCGAATCCATGTCCATCACGGTGAGCCCGAAATCGCCGAGCGTGCGGCCGGCCTCGATGAACGCGAAGTCGAGCGCGTGCGTGCCGCAGTACGCGTCGATGTCGAGGCGCTGCGCGGGATTCGCATTTTCGATGCGCAGCGCGTGATCGTCGGTCTGCACGATGCGGGTGCCGCGCGATAGCGCGAGCAGCGGTTTGTGATGAGCGTCCGACAGCGGTGCAAGACTCTGGATGACGAGGTTGTGGGTCATGACGGGATGGTTGGGAGACGAATGAAATGCGTGCGCGGCCAACGGGCAGCCGCTTGCGGACGCGGGCCCCGTCTGGCGTCGGGCCCTGGCGTCGCGAACGCGCCATTGTAGCCGGTCGGCCGCGCGGGGCGGTCGGGGGCGGATCGAAACCGGGTTCGGCGCAGCGGTTATCGCGCGTCCTGGCCGTCCCAGTACGGCGGATCGCCGAAATGCTCGGCGAGGAACGCAATGAACGCGAGCGTTTTCAGCGGCACGTGCGCGCGGCTCGGATAGACGGCCCAGATCGCGACCTCTTCCGCGAATGGATAGTCGTCGAGCACCGTGACGAGCGCGCCGCTCGCGAGCAGCGGGCCGACATCCCAGGTCGACTTGATCGCGATTCCGAAGCCGTCGACGAGCGCTTCGCGAATCGCCTCGCCGTTGCTCGCGACGAGCCGGCCGCCGACCCGCACGGTCAGCGGGCCTTGCGGCGTCGCGAACGACCAGTCGCGCTGGTCGCCGAGGATCACGCATTCGTGCTGCGTCAGATCGGCCGGATGGCGCGGCGCGCCGTGCTCGGCGAGATAGGCGGGCGAGCAGCACAGCACGCGCCGGTTGGCGGCGAGCTTGCGCGCGACGAGCGTCGAATCCTTCAGTGCGCCGAGTCGGATCGCGACGTCGTAGCCGTCGTCGACGAGATCGACGATCTCGTCGGACAGCCGCAAGTCGAGCGACACCGACGGGTAGCGGCGCAGGAACGCGGGAATCACCGGCGCGACGTGCTGGCGGCCGAACGACGACGACATCGACACTTTCAGCCGTCCGTACGGCTCGGTGCGGCCATGGCCGACCGAGGCGCGTGCGGCGTCGGCGGCCGACAGCAGCGCGTCGGCGCGCGTCATGAAGATCTCGCCGTCCTGCGTGAGGCTGATGCGGCGCGTGGTGCGGTGCAGCAGCCGTGCGCCGAGCTGGCGTTCGAGCTGCGCGATGCGCGCGCTCGCGACAGCCGCTGACACGCCGAACTCGCGCCCGGCCGCGGTGACGTTCGCGAGCAGCGCCGCGCGCACGAACAGCGCGACGTCGAGCAGGTCGAGCGGTTTGTCGGGAGCCGGAATCGGATCGGTCGCCATTGTTCTGAAATTCCTGAAAATGTTTCAGGAAATATAGCGGTTTTCTCGAAGGATCGGGTTGCCTACGATGACGTTCATGGGGCTGCGCCGCAGCCCGCCCGGAATCCCTGAAAGGAGTATCGAGATGAAAGCCGTTGGACTGACCCGCTATCTGCCGATCGACGACCCGCAAGCCTTGCTCGACGTGGAGCTGCCGCAGCCCGTGCCGGGCCCGCGCGACCTGCTCGTGAAGGTCGAGGCGATCTCCGTGAATCCGGTGGACACCAAGGTGCGCGCGCCGAAGCCGCAGGTCGAGGAGACGCCGCGCGTGCTCGGCTGGGATGCGGCCGGCACGGTGGTCGCGGTTGGTGCCGACGTGACGCTGTTCCGCCCCGGCGACGAAGTGTTCTACGCGGGCAGCATCACGCGGCCCGGCACGAACAGCGAATTCCACACGGTCGACGAACGGATCGCCGCGCTGAAGCCGCGCACGCTCGACTTCGCCGCGTCGGCCGCGCTGCCGCTCACGGCACTGACCGCGTGGGAAGCGCTGTTCGACCGGCTGCACGTGTCGCCGCAGGGCGCGGACGCCGGCAAGTCGGTGCTGATCATCGGCGGCGCGGGCGGCGTGGGCTCGATCGCGATCCAGCTCGCGAAGACGCTCGGCAAGCTGCACGTGATCGCGACCGCGTCGCGGCCGGCGTCGGCCGACTGGGTGCGCTCGCTCGGCGCGGATGCGGTGGTCGACCACTTCGGCGACCTGCCTGCGCAACTGCGCGAGGCTGGCCACCCGAACGTCGACTACGTGCTGATCTTCAACGATACGGATCGTCATTTCCCTGCCGCTGCGGAAGTAATCCGGCCGCAAGGCGGCATTTGCACGATCGTCGAGAACGAGAAGCCGGTGCCGGTCGAACTGCTGAAGGCAAAGAGTGCCGCGTTTCACTGGGAATTCATGTTCACGCGTGCCATGTTCGAGACGCCGGACATGATCGAGCAGCACCGGATCCTCGGCGAAGTCGCGCGGCTCGTCGACGGCGGCACGCTGCGCACGACGCTCGGCGAACAGGTCGGCACGATCAACGCGACTAACCTGCGGCGCGCGCACCAGTTGCTCGAGGCCGGGCGGTCGATCGGCAAGCTCGTGCTGAGCGGTTTCTGAAGCCGTCGCCCGCGTAAGGTTGCGACGCCGCGAATGCAAGCGGGGTAACACCCGATGCGTTTGCGGCGCATTGCACCGCGCTTGGCGGTAGACTGGCAGCGCATCATGCATCGAAAACCGCGCGGCACGCGCGTGCCGCCGCATTACAAGGAGGTCAGCATGAGCCAACGCAGCTTGTCAGTCGCCGCATCGTGGTCGGTCGTGTTCGCGGCGGCGTGCGTCAGCGCGAGCGTATTCGCGGCGCCGCCGGTCAAGGGCAGCCTGAAGGGCGGCGGTACCGGACAGCTCGAATATACCGTCAAGGTCGACTCGAAGACCTTCGGCAACACGCAGGAGACCCGCAAGATCCGCTCGGGCGAGACGGACGATTTCAACTGGAAGTCGGTGCCGCCGAGTGGTGCGGTCGCGATGCCGGACGGCTGCCCGAACGCCGACAACCTGCCGCGCGACGCGAACGGTGCGATGGTGCGCCAGACCCAGGTGCGGCTCGCGCCGTCGGTCGACGCGAAGGGCGTCGCCAACGTGCAGTTGAGCTTCCAGGCGGCCGCGCCGAAGGGCACGCGCAGCGTGACGGCCGGCGGCAAGTCGCTGCAGTGCCCGGACGTCGTGTCGCTGAGCCAGGTCAAGTGGGTGTCGATTCCGACCAACGGCGGGTCGAAGTCCGTGGCGATGAGCGACGGTACCAAGGTGACGGTGTCGATCAAGCGCTGAGCGGCGTGCGCGGGGCGGCATTTCGTCCGGTGCGCGCGCAACGGATTCTGCGGGCGGCGTGAACGGGGCGGCACGTGAGCGTTGCGTGCCGCCGTTCCGATGTTTTCCCGACGCCTTCTTCGCGGCATGGTGCCGCTGCCCTGCGGCAGCGGTGCGTGACGTCATGCAGATGTCACGTTATGCTCGCCCGCATCCTTTCCTTCCCGCAAGACTCCCGATGAAACTTCGAATGCGCGTGCTGCTGTCTGCCGTTGCACTCGTCGCCGTGCATGCGCACGCGGCCGACGATTGCGGTTTCGTGAAGAAAGTCGAGCTGCCGTCGCGGCAACAGGTGGCCGTCGTGTCGAGCGGCGCGCTCGAACCGTGCTCGACCGGCAGCTACGCGGTGCGTGTGTATTCGACCGCACATGCGGCGCCGGGCTTCGATACCGACGATTACGTGACGGGCGCGCTGCATGCGCGTGACGGTACGGTCACCGATGCGTTCACGGCCGACCTTGGCGCACGCGCGCCACAGGCACTCGTCGTGACGACACGCTCGGCCGGCAGCGGCGGCTATGTCGGCGCACAGGCTTATGTGACGACGCCGCGTGCAGTGCGGCTCGTCGCGTCGGTCGAGGGGCTCGCGCCCGACGCGGACGTCGCGGCCGCATTGCGGCAGGCGATCGGCAAGCGCCGCGTCGCGCGCTGACCGCACACCGCGCGAACGCGTCGCGCGGTACCCGCGCGTGTCAGTGCGCGCGCTCTTCGAGCCGCGACGCGAGAAAGCGGTGGTCGGCCGAGAACAGCCGGCGATAGGTCATCAGCACCGCGCCGACGGTGCCGAGCGCGGACGCCGCGGCGATCAGGAACATGATCACGATCTGGTAGCGCACGGCCTGCAGCGGCGACTGGCCGGCGAGCACCTGGCCCGTCATCATCCCCGGCAGGCTCACGACGCCGACGACGGCCATCTGGTTCAGCGTCGGCAGCATGCCCGCGCGCACGGCCTGGCGCGCGGCGTCCTGCGCGGCTTCCCAGCGCGTCGCGCCGAGCGCGAGCGCCGTTTCGACGCGGTCGCGGCGCGCCGTGAGCTCTTCCATCATCCGCTCGACGCCGAGCGACACGCCCGTCAGCGTATTGCCGAGAATCATCCCGAGGATCGGAATCGCGTATTGCGGCGCGAACCACGGATGGATGCGGATCACGACGAACAGCCCGACCGCCGCGACGAACCAGCTGCTGAACCAGATCGATGCGATGCTGTCGATGCGCTGGCCGCGATACGTGCGCTTGCCGCGGCCCGCACCGGCGAAACCGGCGATCAGCGTCATCAGTGCGGTGAGCGGCAGCACGACGTACCAGTGCGGATGGCCGAACACCCAGCCGAGCACATAGCCGATCGCGAGCAGTTGCACGACGGTACGTACCGCCGCGAGCGCGAGCTTGCGGCCGAGGCCGAGCGACAGCGCCGCCGAGATCGCACCGTTGACGGCGACGAGCGCGGCGGCGATGCCGACGTCGACGAGGCTCAGGTCCTGCAGTGCCGGGCTCATTGCGCAGCCTCCGTCGGGTTCGCGACATGCATGACGCCGGCCTGCATCACGAGTCGCATCGTGCCGATCCGCGCGGCCTGGGCTGGATCGTGCGAGATCCACATGTACGCGCGGGCGTCGGGCGCCGCGTCGAACCACGCGCCGACGAGCGCCTCGATCGCGCGCGCCGATTCGGGATCGAGCGCGGAGGTCGGTTCGTCGAGCAGCAGCACGTCGGGATCGAGTTGCAGCACGCGCAGCAGCGCCGCGATCTGCGCTTCGCCGCCGGACAGGTCGCTCGCGCGCTTGTCGAGAAAGTCGGGGCCGCGGCCGGCCTGCGCGGCGAGTGCTTCGGCACGCGCGCGATCGAATGACGCGTCGCGATAGATCGCGAGCGAATACGGATAGCGCAATTGCGATTCGACGGTGCCGTCCATCTGCGCGGGGCGCTGGCGCACGTACGCGACGCTGCGCCGGTAGCGCGGGATCGCGCTGCGCCGGATCGCGTGGCCGCGCCACAGGATGTGGCCGCCGTCGAGCGGATCGAGCAGTGCGAGCGCACGCAGCAGCACGCTCTTGCCCGATCCTGATGGTCCCGTGATAGCAATTCGCGATCCCGCTGCGAGGCTGAAATCGGTCGGGGCGAGCAGGGTCTTGCCGCTGCTGGCGTCGCGCCGTGTAATGCGCTGCGCATCGATGAGGCCGGTGGGGGCTGTCATGTCACAAATGAAAAAAAGCGTTAATGGCGCCGAAACGTCACCATGGCGTGCGTCATAATACCGATTGAAAAGCCGCGGGTGTCGTGCGCCGTTCGTCCACGCAAGCGGCCCGGCATGGTGCGGCAACATTTCAGAACAACAACGGAACCGCCATGACGCTTACCCGAGCCATCGGCAAATCGGCTGCATGGATCGTCGGTATCGTCGCGGTGCTCATCGCGGCGGCCGGCGTCTTTCTCTTCACGTTCGACTGGAACCGCGCGAAGCCGTGGGTCAACGAACAGGTGAGTGCCGCCCTCGGCCGTCCGTTCGCAATCAACGGCGATCTCAAGGTCGGCTGGCGCCGCCCTGACGGCGAAACCGGCTGGCGTGCCTGGGTGCCCTGGCCGAGTTTTTCGGCCACGCAGCTCGAGATCGGCAACCCCGACTGGGCGAAGATGCCCAAGTTCGTCACGCTCGATGCCGCGCACTTCGACCTCGCAATCCTGCCGCTGCTCGCGCATGAAATCGTCATCCCGTCGATCGATGTCGTCAATCCGTCCGTCGACCTCGAGCGGCTCGCCGACGGACGCAATACGTGGACCTTCCAGTTCAAGCAATCGTCGCAGCCGTCGCCGTGGAAGGTGCGGCTCGAAAGTTTCGGCTTTGCCAAGGGCACCGTCACGTATCGCGATGCGATCACGAAGGCCGACCTGACCGTCGCGATCGATACGCTCGGCCAGCCGATCCCGCTCGGCGATGTGCTGAAAGAGCAGGAGCAGACGTCGCGTGCGGCATCCGCGCAGCGAGTCGGCAAGCATGGCGCCGCGCAACTGAGCGCGAAGGCCAACGCGGAAGCCGCGTCGAGTGCGTCCGCCGCACAGGCTGCGAGTGCGTCGTCGGCAACGGGCGCATCGGCTGCGGCTTCCGTTGCTTCGGCTGCTTCCAGCTCGCCTGGTTCGTCCGCTTCATCTGCTTCTTCCGCATCGACAGTTGCTGCCGCATCCGGCGCAAGCGCCGCCGCCGCACCCGCAAAGCCGTCCGGCCCGACCTATGCGTTCGGGCTGAAGGTCGACGGCCGCTACAAGAACGTGCCGATCAACGGGACCGGCAAGCTCGGCGGCGTACTCGCGATCCAGGACGCGTCGCGGCCGTTCCCGCTGCAGGCCGACGTGAAGGCCGGAGACACGCGGCTCGCGATCGTCGGCACGCTGACCGATCCGATGCATCTCGCGGCGATCGACCTGCGGCTGTGGCTGCAGGGCACGTCGATGTCGCACCTTTACCAGCTCACCGGGATCACGCTGCCCGATACGCCGCCTTACGCGACCGAAGGGCACCTGATCGGCAACTTCAAGCGGAAGGCCAGCACGTTCCGCTACGAGAACTTCAACGGCCGCGTCGGCGGCAGCGATCTCGGCGGCACGCTCGCCTACGAGCAGCGTGAGCCGCGGCCGAAGCTGTCGGGCGAACTCGTGTCGAACCTGCTGCAATTCTCCGATCTTGCGCCGGTGATCGGCGCGGATACGGCCGCGAGCAAGGCCAAGCGTGGCGACACCACGCATCAGCCGCCGGGCCGCGTGCTGCCGGTCGAGACGTTCCGGACCGACCGCTGGCGTGCGCTCGACGCGGACGTCAAGTTCACGGGCCGCAAGCTGGTCAAGAGTTCGAACCTGCCGATCACGAACCTGTACACGCACATCGTGATGCAGGACGGCGTGCTGTCGCTCGAGCCGCTGCAGTTCGGCGTCGCGGGCGGCACGCTCGCGACCACCGCGCATCTCGACGGCAGCGGCACGCCGCTGAAGGGCCGCTTCACGGTGGCCGCGCGGCACCTGAAGCTCAAGCAGCTGTTCCCGGCGCAGAAGGTCATGCAGTCGGCGCTCGGCGAGATCAACGGCGACGCGTCGCTGTCGGCGACAGGCAACTCGCCGGCCGCATTGGCCGCGACGTCGAATGGCGAAGTGAAGGCGCTCGTGACGGACGGCCGCATCAGCCGCCTGCTGATGGAAGCGGCAGGGCTGAACGTCGCCAACGTTGTCTACGAGAAGCTGTTCGGCAACAACGACGTGAAGATCAACTGCGCGGCGATCGACTTCGTCGCAACCAACGGGATTCTCGACCCGAAGGTGTTCGCGCTCGATACCGACGATGCGCTGATCAACGTCGACGGCCCGATCAACCTGCGCGACGAATCGCTCGACCTGAAGATCCACCCGCACACGAAGGGCTTCCGGATCTTCTCGCTTCGCTCGCCGCTGTATGCGAAGGGCACGTTCAAGAACCCGAACGTCGGCGTCGATGCGACCGCGCTCGCGTTGCGCGCCGGTGCGATGGTCGGGCTCGGGCTGATCAACCCGTTCGCGGCGTTGATTCCGCTGATCGCACCGAGCAACAACAAGGATGTGCCGTGCTCGGAGTTGTTCGGGCAGATGAATGCGAAGGCGGCGCAACGGGCGGCCGCGAAGGCCGGCAAGTAACGGGCGTCAGCGGCCCGCGCGCACCCAGAGCAGCAGGACGTCGACCTCCCGGCCGTCGAGCCGGACCGGGGCGGCGGGGCCGAGCTGCAGGCGATCGCCGTCGAGCACGGCGACCCGCTGCTGGACGTTGCCGATCCAGTTCGGGAACAGGCTGACGTCCATTTCTTGCGTCAGCGTACCGTCGTCGGCGACCTGAAAGGGGCCGGAATAGGCGATGTAGCCGCGAGCGGCCGCCGCGCACGCCTCGTCGGTGCCGTGGTGCGGGTCGCCGTTCGCGTAGGGCGGCCGGCCGGCGGCCATCAGCTGGGCGGACATGTAGCCGTCCGGCGTATAGAGAATCCAGCCGCGCGCGTCGCGGCCGAGCGGATAGGTGGCCGTGCCGCCGTCGCGCGGACGGACTTCGTAGGACACGAGGCGCCACGCGCCGACGAGTTGTTCGCGAAGCTGGCTGGCAGGCATGATGCGGGATTCCGGTAGGGCGGCAGTGGGGCGCGTGCCGCCGGGTTGGCGGGGCCGCCGGGCGGCGGGCCAGGGGGCCGGAATGCGCTGCCGGGGCGGTGCGGTCGGCAGTTTCTCCGACACCTGCTAAAATACACGGTTTTCCGTCGATTTCTCTCTTAACGGGACCTGCCGTGCTTTCTACTGCCAACATCACGATGCAATTCGGGCCAAAGCCCCTGTTCGAGAATATCTCGGTCAAATTCGGCGAGGGCAACCGCTACGGTCTGATCGGCGCGAACGGCTGCGGCAAGTCGACGTTCATGAAGATCCTCGGCAGCGACCTCGAGCCGAGCGCCGGCAACGTCGCGCTGGAGCCGAACGTCCGCCTGGGCAAGCTGCGCCAGGACCAGTTCGCATACGAAGACGTGCGTGTGCTCGACGTCGTGATGATGGGCCACACCGAGATGTGGGCCGCCATGACCGAGCGTGACGCGATCTACGCGAACCCGGAAGCCACCGACGACGACTACATGCACGCGGCCGAGCTCGAAGGCAAATTCGCCGAATACGGCGGCTACGACGCCGAGGCACGCGCAGGCGCGCTGCTGCTCGGCATCGGCATCGAGGAGAAATTCCACACTGGCACGATGAGCGACGTCGCGCCGGGCTGGAAGCTGCGCGTGCTGCTCGCGCAGGCGCTGTTCTCGAAGCCGGACGTGCTGCTGCTCGACGAGCCGACCAACAACCTCGACATCAACTCGATTCGTTGGCTCGAGCAAACGCTCAACGAGTACAACTCGACGATGATCATCATCTCGCACGATCGTCACTTCCTGAACTCGGTGTGCACGCACATGGCCGACATGGACTTCGGCACGCTGAAGGTCTGGCCGGGCAACTACGACGACTACATGCTCGCATCGGCGCAGGCGCGCGAGCGCCAGGCCGCGGCGAATACGCGTGCGAAGGAGCGCGTCGCCGAGCTGCAGGACTTCGTGCGCCGCTTCTCGGCGAACAAGTCGAAGGCCCGCCAGGCAACGAGCCGTGCGAAGCAGATCGACAAGATCAAGATCGAGGAATTCAAGCCGTCGTCGCGCCAGAACCCGTTCATCCGTTTCGAGTTCGAGAAGAAGCTGCACAACGTCGCGGTGGTGGCCGAAGACATCACGAAGAAGTACGAGCGCACGATCTTCCAGAACGTCAACCTGTCGGTACAGCCGGGCGAGCGCATCGCGATCATCGGCGAGAACGGTGCGGGCAAGACGACGCTGCTGCGCTCGCTGCTCGGTGCGCTCGCACTGGAGCACGGCACGGTGAAGTGGTCCGAGAACGCGAATGTCGGCTACATGCCGCAGGACACGTACGAGGAGTTCCCGAACGACATCACGCTGATGGACTGGATCGACCAGTACCGCAAGGACGGTGACGACGAAACGATGGTGCGCGGCACGCTGGGCCGCCTGCTGTTCTCGTCGGACGACATCAAGAAGTCGGTGAAGGTGCTGTCGGGCGGTGAGAAGGGCCGCATGATCTGGGGCAAGCTGATGCTCGGCCGCCACAACGTGCTGCTGATGGACGAGCCGACCAACCACATGGACATGGAGTCGATCGAGTCGCTGCAGATCGCGCTCGAACAGTTCGAAGGCACGCTGATTTTCGTGTCGCACGACCGCGAATTCGTGAGCGGGCTGGCGAACCGGATCATCGAAGTGAAGACGGACGGTACGCTGTTCGACTTCGGCGGGAATTACGAGGAGTTCCTGACGAGCCAGGGGCAGGAGTAAGTATCCTGAGTCGTACCTGAGTTGATGTAGCCGAGAGGCCCGCCAAGTTGTACTTGGCGGGCTTTTTCATTTCCGCTTGTGCCGAAGCCCGCCAGCGTCGCAAATTCCCGTTTCCTCTGCTCAATCGACTTCGGGTAAATTACCCTCCGAACGCACGTCACCATTCCCCATTCCGACCCGGAGCTGCCCCTCGATGCAGGACCATCCTCTCCCGCTCGACCTGTCCGGCCTTGCGCCAAGCCTGTACGCGCAGGGCACAGAGGAAAGCATCCTCGCGCGGCTGATGGAGCGGATCGCGCCGACCAACCGCTTCTGCGTCGATATCGGCGCGAGCGACGGCCTGCGCAACAGCAACACCGCGCGGCTGCTTCGCGAGCAGGATTGGGCAGGCGTGCTGGTGGAGGGCAGCGCGTACCGGTTCGGCAAGCTTGCCGCGCACTACGCAGGTGCGGAACGCGTCCTGCTGCATCACGATCGCGTCCAGCCCGACACAATCGATCAACTGCTTGCCGATGCGAACACGCCTGAGGACTTCGACCTGCTGTCGATCGACATCGACGGCAACGACTACTGGGTCTGGCGCGGCCTGCGAGCGTTCAAGCCGCGCATCGTCGTGATCGAATACAACCCGTACTACACGCCACCCGAGCGCTGGGTCATGTGTTTCAATCCGGACCACGAATGGGACGGCTCGACCTATTACGGCGCGAGCCTCGAATCGCTCGTGCATCTCGGCCGGCAGAAGGGATACGAACTCGTCTGCTGCGACGACATGGGCAACAACGCGTTCTTCGTGCGGCAGGACCTGTATCCGCTGCTCGGCATCGCGAACAACGATCCTTCGGTGCTGTTCCGGCCGGCGATGTACAAGCTGCGCTACGTCGGGCACAACACGTTCCTGACCGGTCATCCGTATCGGCACGGGCCGGCCGAGCACATCTGAATGGACGCGCTCGCCGCTACCTTCGACGAGATTCGCGATGCCTATGCGCTCGGCCGCAGCGAGGCGCTGCGCCGCGTCAGCGATCGCGTGTGGCATTTGCCGACTGACAGTGGCGGCGGTGTGGCGGTCAAGCTCTATGCGTCCGAACATCTTGCACGCGCGACCAAGGAAGCGGCTGTCCTCGCACACCTCGAAACGCACGGCGATCCCCGATTCCATGTGCAGACGCTGAAACGCACGACGTCCGGCGACTCGCTGTGGACGGGGCAAGGATCGCACGCGATGCTGACGCGCTGGGAAGCCGGGCAGTTCAGAACCTACGATACGTTTTCAGCAGCCGAATGGGATGCACTCGGTGCGAGCCTGGCGGCGTTGCATCTGAGCCTTGCGCAGCTTCGTTTGCCGCAGCTCGACACGATCCGCGCACGGCTGGCCGCGATCGACGCGGATGCGGTGCGGCGCAGTTTGCTCGATGCGCTGAATCACGCACGCGCGAACGACAACACCGCGAACCTGCGCCGCTATGTCGACCTCGCGCTGCGCATGCTCGACCGCTACTATCCGGGCAGCATCGATGCGTTTCCCGCCGACGATCCGCAACACCCGATCCACAACGACTACAACCAGTTCAACTATCTGTTTACGGGCACGCTGCCGCCGCTGATCCTCGACTGGGAAGCGTCGATCGGCGCGCCGCGCGAATACGAACTGGTGCGGTGCCTGAATCATCTGCCGCTGGAAGCGCCTCAGCTGGCAGCAGCGTTCGTGCGCGGATACCAGCGGGTACGGCCGGTGAATCCCGCGCGCATCGCGTGGGCGGTCGATGCCGCATGCCTGCAGCACGCGCTCAAGCTGTGGGTCGTTCAAGGCTGGCTCGACGATCCGTCGCGCTTCGCGTCGCACCTGAGCGGCGCGGTGACGATGGCGTCCGCGATGGTGGACGCGCGTGGCCATCTCGTCGATTTCTTTTCCCGTTGCACGGAAGCAGGAACCTGAAGTGAGTGCGAATCCGAACACGATCCCGAATCCGTCACCGTCCGGCGAGCGGCAGCACGTCTTCCCGCCGCCGCTCGATCGCGACTACCGCGTCGAAAACGGTCGCGTCCGCACGCGCTCGCTGGAGGCGCATATCGTCGATCATTGCAACCTGACCTGTGCGGAATGCTGCTCGCTGTCGCCGCTGTTGCCCGAGTGGCATGCGAGCCCCGAATCGATCGAGGCCGATCTGCGCAAGGCGGCGAAGGTGTTGAGCCCGCGCATGTTCAAGCTGGTCGGCGGCGAGCCGCTGCTGCATCCGGCGCTCGTCGAACTGGTCGAACGCGTGCGCGCGACGGCCATCGCGCCCGTGATCTCCATCACGACGAACGGGCTGAAGCTCGGCGAGATGCCGGACGCATTCTGGCAGGCGGTGGATGCGCTGACGATCTCGCGCTATCCGAAACCGGCGCTTTCGCCCGACCTGGTCGCGTACGTCGAGCGTCAGGCCGCGCGTTTCGACGTGCGCCTGAACTGGAAGGTGCAGGACGTGTTCACGACGATGAATCGCGCGCAGCCCGGCACGGACCGCGACGAAGCGCAGCGCCTCTATCGCGATTGCTGGATTCGCGAGCGCTGCCATATGATTCGCGACGGCATGTTCTACACGTGCACGCGTCCCGCGCATTTCCATACGCTTTACAAGGGCGAGAAGGATTTTCAGGCCGACGGCCTGCCGCTGCGCGACGACGCGGGCATGCTCGACGCGATGCTTGCCTATCTGCAACGCGAGGCGCCGCTCGAAGCGTGCCTGCATTGCCAGGGCGGCAGCGCGCCGGTGGCGCCGCATCGCATCCTGAAACGCATTGAAGTGGACACCTTGAAGGCCCGTTATCCATGATCGTCGGCACGCGCGACCCGTTCGGTTTCGATCGTCTTCACTACCATCCGCGCAGCGGCGTGTCGGCGTCCGGCATTCGCGCCGCGCTGCGTGCGGCGGGACAACCGGCCGGTGCGCCGGACACGGCCGCCATCGCGGGCTACCTGAGCGGCGAGCGTCTCGTCGGCCGCACCGTGCTGCGCGACGTGCTTGCGGTGCCGCCCGGGCACGCGCTGATCGGTTCGCCGGAAGGGCTGGCGGTGCAGCCTTCGCCGGAACGGCCGCAGTACGCCGATCTGGACACCGTGCTGCGTGCGTCGCTGCAACGCGCGCTCGACAGCGGCAAGCGCGTCGCCCTGGCGCTGAGCGGCGGGCTCGATTCGGCGCTGTTGCTCGCGCAACTGCGCGAACTCGGCGCTCTGCCGCACGTGACGGCCTACATTCTCGCGACCGACATGCCCGACTACTGCGAACTCGACGCGGCGCTCGAACTCGCCACGCAGATGCAGGCGAACGTGAAGATCGTCCGCGCGAACGAGGCCGATTTCGTCGCGGCGCTGCCGAGAACGACCCATGCGGTAGAGGAACCGATGTTCAACCTGCATCCGGTCGCGAAGCTGTTGCTGGCCGAGGCGATGGCCGCGGACGGCATCGAGGTCGCGATTACCGGCGACGGCGCGGATCAGGTGTTGCGCCGTGACCGGTCGGCCAACTATCTGCCGCTATGCCACGCGTTGTTCGATGCGGCGTCGGTCGACCTGCATCCGCCGTTCGTCGATGCGGGCGTCGTCGCGCATCTGACGAGCATCGCGCCTGACCCGAACAAGCAGTGCCTGCGCGATCTCGGGGCGCGCCTGAACCTGCCGGGCCGTCTCGTGCATGGCCCCAAGCGCGGGCGGCTCGCGCCGGCGATGGATCTCGGCGCGCTGCTCGATCGCGACCGCACGCATGCGCTGGCCGACACGCTTGGCCTTGCCACCCCCACGCTGCAGGCCGATACCGAACGCGTGCTGTGGGCGACGCTGACACTGATCCTCGATCATCTCGAGCACCTTCACCTCGATGCCGCACATCGCCCAACCTGAGTCGCTCATGAAACGCATCCTGTTCTGCGTGGTGCCCGAGAAAGGCCACGTCAACCCGTGTATCGGTCCGGCCCAGCACCTGCGCGCCGCCGGCTGCGACGTCGCGTTCTACGCGCCGGCCGACATCAGCGAACAGCTCGATGGCGCCGGCGACTTCGTGTTCGTCGGGCCGCGCGAGACACCCGAGCGCCACGACCTGTCGCGCGGCGCGAGCTTCGCCGCGAACATTCGCGATGCCGGCTGGCTGCGGCACTGGATCCGCACGCTGCTGATCGATCTTGCGCCGTCGCAGGTGGACGGCATCCGCGCGGTGCTGCGCGACTGGCGGCCCGACGTGGTCGTGATCGATCCGCTGCTTTATGCGGCAGCGATTGCCGCCGAGCTGGAGGGCTTGCCGTGGGTGTCGATGTCGAATTCGCTGAATCCGGTGCTGCCGGACGATCTCGATTCGGAACTGCTGCGCACGGTGCGATGGCTCGCGCCGGAACGCGCGAACCTGTTCGCGCGCTACGGGCTCGACGCGCGCTTTCGCGGTTGCGATGTCCTGTCGCCGCACCTCACGCTCGCGTTCACGACCGACGCGCTGGTCGGCGCTCCGCCGCCGGGTGTCGCACTGGTCGGCCCTGCGATGCCGTCGGGCCCGCGCGGCGACGAGACGGCGTTTCCATGGGAACGCATCGACGCCGATCGCCCGCTCGTCTACATGTCGCTGGGCAGCCAGCTTTACTACCATCCGGACCTGTTCGCGAAGGTCATCGACGCGACCCGTGCGACGGCGGCGCAACTGGTGCTGTCGGTGGGTGAACTGGTCGATTCGGATCTGCTGCCGGCCGCTGACGAGCGCGTGATCGCGGTGCGTTATGCGCCGCAACTGGCGCTGCTGCGACGCACGCATGCATTCGTCAGTCACGGCGGTGCGAATTCGGTGATGGAATCGCTCGCGTGCGGTGTGCCGATGCTGCTGTCGCCGTTCTGTAACGACCAGTTCCATTCGGCGCACTTCGTCGAGCGGGCCGGCGCGGGGTGCGTGCTCGATCTGCAGCAGGCCGGCGTTGCGGATATCGCCGATGCGCTCGAGCGCCTGTTGCGTCCCGGTTCGCTGCGCGAGCACGCGGCGCGCATCCGCGACAGCTACGTGCGCGACGGCTCGGCGGAGGCTGCACGCCTGATCAGCGCACTCGCTTCAGGAAACCGCCTGGCGACAGCGTCATGAGCACGCGGTCCTCGATGTCGGAGTCGACTTCGAACCGGTCGTCGCGCGCGAGAAATTCACGCGCGGCCGTGGCCGGGTTGTTGCCTCGGCCGTACGGCTTGCCGTCGAACATCGACTCGGGCAGATATTCCATGATGGTATCCATCACGATCGCGTAACTGCCGGGCGTCACGAGCGGCGCATAGCATTCGAGTTCGCGCAGCACGTGTGCATGTGTATGCGTGAGGTCGAGGATCGCCATCACGCGCGCGCCGTCGTCGATCTGCGCGCGTACCGACGCGAGCGTGTCGGTCGCACACGATTCGCCTTCGATCAGCGTCATGCGATGGGCGAGCCGGTGCGATTGCAGGCGCTGCCTGACCTCGTCGCGCAGGCGCGGTTCGATCGCGATCACGCGGCCGTGCTCGCCGGCCAGTTCCAGCATCGACGCGGAGAACACGACGCCGCCGCCCGCCGCGATGCCGGTCTGCACGATGCAGTCGGGGCGCTCGCGCCAGATCAGCTCCTGGAGCGCGAGCATGTCGCCGGGCAGATGGAAGAAGCGCTCGCCGAGCCAGCGCGTCTGGAACAGATGGTCGAATTCGGCCGCGCGCGTGAGCCATTCGATATTGATGTCCCGCATGCGGGCCGAAGGACGCTCTGACATGGTCAATGCAACGAGTAGGAGTGACGTGAAAACGCTGGAACCGTGGCTTCGCCGGTACTGGAACATCGTGCCTGCACGCGTGCAGGCGCTCGCATCGGGCCATACTAACAAAACGTATCTCGTCGAGTGCGATGCGGGGCGCGCGGTGCTGCGCGTGTCATGGTCAGGCAAGCCGGTCGAGCAGGTGCATCGCGAGGCGTCGATACTCGGTCATCTCGGTGATACGCGTACAGCGCCGGCATTGCCCGCGCTGCCGCGGCTGCGGCCGACCGTCGATGCGCAATCCGGTGTGCGGATCGACGATGGAAGCTGGCTGCACCTGTTCGAGCATATCGACGGTCACCCCGGCCTGCCGAATGACGCGCACGCCGGTGCGATCGACGCGATGCGCGCGCTCGCACACCTGCATGCGGCACTGTCCGCGGTACCCGTAAGCGAATCGACGCCGCTTGCGTGGCTGTCGGCACGTCATGCGCGCGTGGCGGCACGCGCGATGCCGGTGCTGCCGGGCGACTTGAGCGGCGATTACGACACGGTGATCCGGCGGATCGGCGCGCATCTCGCCGCCGCCGCGCGCTGGCTGACGGGGCCGGTGCACTGGCTGCACGGCGACTATCACGCGGGCAACCTGCTGTATGTCGGGCCTGCGGTGAACGGCGTGCTGGATTTCGACGATGCCGGGCAGGGCGCGCAGTGGCTCGAGGCGGCGTTTGCGCTGTTCGCGCTGTCGCGCGATGCGGGCCGGGACGATCGTTTCGTGTTCAACGCGCAGCGATGGGAGGCTGGCTTGCTCACCTATGCACGGACGCGCGCCGATGGTGTGCCGGACTGGATGCGTGCCAATCGCGATGCGTTGATGATGCTGTTCTGCGCCGACCAGACGCTGATTCATCTGGAGGCGGCGCAGCGCGGCTTGTGGATGCCGGGGCCCGGCATCGGATTCCTCGGTGGCTGGCGACAGTTGCTGGACAATGCGGCGCCGGGAGGCTGACCGGCCGTTGCGTCAGTCCCGCCGATTCAGGAACAGGCGGACGGCTTCGACCGTGTTGGGCCGCGCTTCGCCATGTCGCGCCCCGTCGTGCATGCAGAACAGTACATCGCGATGCTGCGCCGAGCTGGCGTCGACATGCGCGCACATCGCGTCGAACAGCGCTTGTGGCGACGGCGCCGGTCGCTTCCAGTCGTCGAGTATCGCGGTCCAGCCCGTGTGTTCGCGTCGCAGGCGCGCAAGCACGCCGGCGCGATCGTCCTGCGGCATCAGCCCGTACGGAAGACGCAGCGGGATCGCGTCCGGTGCGGTAACACCGGCCGCCCTATAGGCATCGCGGATCAGCGCGTCGGTCGCTTCGATCTCGTCGATCAGTGCGTCGTGCGCCAGTGCGCCCGGCCTTGCGTGCGAATGGGTGTGATTGCCGAGCCGGTGGCCTTCGCGCGCCATGCTCGCAGCGACGTCGAGTGCGCCCGCCAGATTTTTACCGAGCAGGAAGAACGTTGCCTTGCACGATGCGTCGCGCAGGACGTCGAGCAACGGAGGGGTCGACGGGCCTGGGCCGTCGTCGAAGCTGAGGTGAATGGACATCGCGAGCGGGCGTGCCGTCAAAGGTGTACCGGAGGAACGATAGCGCAAGTCGCGTCGGCTACTGAATGGGCTCGATGGCCAGCGGACAGGTGCCGACCGGATGCAAGCGCGTGCCGGTCCATTCGTAGAAGAACCGGGCCGCCTTCGCGTGGTTGTCGTCGCAATCGTCGTTGAAGCAGCCGGCGATGATCAGCAGCGTGCTGCCGGCGCGGAAATCGACGCGCTCGTCGTCGTTGCCCATCACGCCCGAGATGGCTGTCACGCCCGGCATCGTGTACGTCGCGCCCGTGACCTTGTCGACGATCGCGAAATTCCGGCAATCCGTTCCGCAACCCCAGATCGCCACGCGATAGTGACCGGCAAAATTGGCCGGTTGCGTGAATTCGTCGCGAATCACGGTGCGGTACAGGCGCGCTTCCTTGCTGGTCAACCGGGGCGATGCGGCCGGCTTGCGCGGCGCGCCGGCGGCCGGTGCCGGATAACGGTCGAACGAAGGTGACGGGCATGCGGATGCGGGTGCCGCACCGGCAGCGCCGGACCCGGCGAGCAGCGCAGCCGATGCGCCGGCGATCAGCAGAATTCGATGGGCGAGCGCCACGCGAGCACCTTCATGGTCGAGGTTGAGATCGGGCCGGAGGGTCCGAACGGCCGGCGACGACGATTCTATGACGCTTCATGCGCACAGGCGACCCGGAATGGCGATCGACCGCGCCCGCATTCGATCGCGTGTCGCACCTGCGATGCCGGCCGGCATGCCGTCAAGCATTGTCAAATCGCCGCGATATCACGATGCCTGACGTTTCAGACCGTGCATGAAGGCTGTCATGTACGGGTTGATTGAGTATCCTTGGATTCGATTCGCGGTACTCACGCAGTCACAACCGGGAGGCTTCACATGAATGCACGTCTATGCCGCGCGACCGTTGCCGGCGCGTTGATCGGATTGCTTGCACCGTTTTCGGTGGCCCATGCGCAGCTTGGCGATGTCCTGAAACAGGTCGGCGGCGGCGGCGATTCGGGCGGCAGCGCGGGCGGTGCGCTCGGCAACCTCGGCGGCCTCGGCGGCGCGCTGACGGGCGGCGGCGGTGCGTCGCTGACGCCGGGCAGCACCGGCAACGTCGCGGGCCTGCTGCAGTTCTGCATCCAGAACAACTATCTCGGCGGTGCGTCCGGTGGCGGCGCAGCGTCGGTGAAGGACGCGCTGATGGGCAAGCTCGGCGGCAATGCGTCGTCGGACAGCGGCTATACGAGCGGCGCGAGCGGGATCCTCGACGCCGGGGGCGGCAGCAAGCTCGATCTGAGCGGCGGCGGCCTGAAGCAGCAGGTGACCAAGCAGATCTGCGACAAGGTGCTGACGCAGGCGAAGTCGCTGCTGTAAGCACAACGGCACGCCTCGTGCGTGCCGGTATCGGCGGGGGCGGTGCGCGTGCGCCGTACCCCGTCAGCTATTCGGACCGTTACGTCCGGAGCGGCGGAAAGGCCATCGCGCAACGCGATGCCGTGGCCGCGCGCACGCGGCGCCGCAGGCGGCTCAATCGGCCAGCCGCTTGTCCGCGAGCGCCTTGCAGCAGTCTTCGTACACCCATTGCACGAGTTTCGCGCGGTAGTCGAGATCGTCGGTATCGACGATTTCCTCGACTGCGTCGCGCGCCCACGACGCGTCGACGAATCCCGCATGCCGTTTTGCGATGTCCTGCGCGAGCGCCGCGAGCTTGGCGACCGCGAGCCAGTCGGCCTGGCGGTGATGGCGGTCGAGCCAGCGGTGCGCGGCCTGGACCTGGAACGAGGCGTCCGGCCACGATTCGTTGAGGTAAAACGCGCCGAGGTTGCCGCAGGTGAGCCAGCAAAGCAGCTCCAGGCGGTCTTGCGAGCCGAGGGTATGGGATGCGTCGGTCATGGCAGCGCTCACGAAATGCGTCGATTCCGGGCGGCGCCGGTTGCAATGGGCCGGTGCCGATAATAAAAACATAGCACGATGCGGGCCTGCCCGCGCACCCGGGCGGATGCTGACGTGGCGGCGGCGAGACGGACGCGGCGCGTGCGTTCACGGCCGGCGGCGGAGGGAGGGTGTGGCGGAAACGGAAACTGCGCGAAAGCGGGGGAACGGGGGAACGGGCGGCCAGGAGCGGCCGCGTTCGCCGCGAAGCGGGCCCGTTGCCGGGCCCGCCGCAGCCCGGCGGGCGGGCTGCCGACGCGTAAGGTTCAGGTCGGAGTGTGCGTGGCGCGCGCGATCGAGCGGATGCTGCGCTCGACGCGGATCAGGATGATCAGCACCGCGAGCGACACGAACGAATACAGCGCGACGAGCGCGGCGGCGCCGGCGTAGCGCGCGGTCTGGCCGTTCTCGGCAGCCGTGTCTTCCGCGGCCTTCTTCTCGTTCTCGATCGCGGTGCGGCGTGCGTCGTAGCGCTGGGCGAAGTCGCGTGTGATGGCCGTTATGAGGTCGATATACGCTTGGTCGCGCGCGTACGCATCGCCGTGCGCGGCGATCTTTTTCTTGATGTCGGCCGCGACGTCCTGGCGCGACAGCACCTTGTCGAGATAGGCGATCTGGTGTTCGTAGTACGCGACGGGCGGATGGCCGTCTTCGCCGAGCACGCGCTGGAACGACGGTTCGTACACGTTGCGGTCGAGCGTGAAGTCCGGAGTCAGTGCCACGCGGCCGTGTTTCTGCACGATGGCCGACAGTTGCGCCGACAGGCGCTGTGCGGGCGACGCGGCGTCGTCCGTCGCAGTCGGGCTGCCGGTGGCCGGTGCGGCCTTGGCGGGCCCGTCGCTTTCCCACGAGGACGTCGCCGGGTCGACCTGGATGGCCGGGTCGATCTTCGACGGCTTCGACAGGTGCGCGTCGAGTGCGATCGCGCCGAAAATGACCCCGCCGATCAGCACCGCGGTCGCGAACAACAGCACGGTCACGTGCAGTACCTGAAGATAGCCGCCCTCGATTTTGGTCAGGATGCTCACGGCATTCTTCTTTCTTGTGATGAATGAGGCGCCGAGGCCAAAGTCCTTTCGAATGGCTGTCAATCGTCACCCCGGCCGACCGAAACGATCGCTAGAATGTCGGCTTCCCTGGAGGCGGAAAACGATGAAAATCTACGACCAGTTCTACATCGACGGCGCATGGCGCAAACCGGCCGGAACCGGCACGATCGACGTGATCGACTCGGGCACCGAGGCCGTCATCGGCCGGATTCCCGAAGGCGTCGCATCCGACGCGCAGGACGCGATCCGCGCCGCGCGCGCGGCCTTCGACGCCTGGGCGGCCACGCCGGCCGCGACGCGCGCGGGCTACCTGCGCAAGATCGTCGATCATCTGCAGGCGCGCAGCGAGGAGCTTGCGCAGTCGATCACCGGCGAAGTCGGGATGCCGATCAAGCTGTCGCGCGCGATCCAGGTCGGTGGCCCGATCTACAACTGGAAGGCGTACGCGAAGCTCGCCGAGTCGTTCGAATTCGAGGCCCAGGTCGGCAACTCGCTCGTCGTGCGCGAGCCGGTCGGCGTCGTCGCGGCGATCACGCCGTGGAACTACCCGCTGAACCAGGTCACGCTGAAGGTCGCGCCGGCGCTCGCGGCCGGCTGCACGGTCGTCCTGAAGCCGTCCGAAGTCGCACCGCTCAACGCGTTCATGCTCGCCGAAGCGATTCACGAAGCCGGGCTGCCGGCCGGCGTGTTCAACCTCGTGTGCGGCTACGGGCCGGTCGTCGGCGAAGTGCTGGCCACCGATCCGGACGTCGACATGGTGTCGTTCACGGGCTCGACGCGTGCCGGCAAGCGCGTGGCCGAGCTGGCGGCCGCGGGCGTCAAGCGCGTCGCGCTGGAGCTGGGCGGCAAGTCGGCGTCGGTGATCCTCGACGACGCCGATTTCGCGACGGCCGTGAAGGGCACGGTCAACGCGTGCTACCTGAACGCGGGGCAGACCTGCTCCGCGCATACGCGCATGCTGGTGCCGGAAGCACGCTACGACGAAGCGCGCGAGATCGCGAAAGCCGCGGCCGAAACGTACGTCGCGGGCGATCCGCGGCAGGACGCGACGCGCCTCGGCGCACTCGCGTCGGCCGTGCAGCAGCAGCGCGTGCAGGCGTACATCCAGCGCGGCATCGACGAAGGCGCGGAACTCGTGACGGGCGGTACGGGCCTGCCGGAAGGGCTCGCGAAGGGCTTCTTCGTGAAGCCGACGGTGTTCGGTCGCGTCGATCCGAAATCGACGATCGCGCAGGAAGAGATCTTCGGGCCGGTGCTGTCGATCATCACGTATCGCGATGAAGACGAAGCCGTGCGCATCGCGAACGATTCGCCGTACGGGCTCGGCGGCGCGGTGTGGGCCGGCAGCGACGAACGCGCGATGCGCGTCGCGCGCCGCATTCGCACCGGGCAGGTCGACATCAACGGCGGCATGTGGAACGGTGCCGCGCCGTTCGGCGGCTACAAGCAGTCGGGGCACGGTCGCGAGAACGGC
Organism: Burkholderia sp. BCC1999; assembly: GCF_905339975.1. Classification (NCBI taxonomy): domain Bacteria; kingdom Pseudomonadati; phylum Pseudomonadota; class Betaproteobacteria; order Burkholderiales; family Burkholderiaceae; genus Burkholderia; species Burkholderia sp. BCC1999. The sequence continues at coordinate 61,134 of NZ_CAJPHP010000018.1, forward strand.
GTGTATGGGCTCGAAGAGTATCTCGAGTACAAGTCGATGCAACTGAAGCCGGCGAAGCCTGCCTGAGCACTTCTCGTGGCATGAAACGGAAACGGCACGCTCGCGTGCCGTTTTTTTATTGACGGCCGTCAAGGTGCGCATCGGTGGATCGCCGATCATCGCGGTTCCGATGTTCCGACGAGGTTTCAGATGACCGTACGCACTTCCTTTCCGCCGCTGACGATTCGCGGCCGCACCTTGTTGCCCGTCGTGCAGGGCGGCATGGGCGTCGGCATCTCCGCGCACCGGCTGGCGGGCAGCGTCGCGCGCGAAGGCGCGGTCGGCACGATCGCGAGCATCGACCTGCGCCACCATCATGCGGACCTGCTCGCACGCTGCCGCGCGCAACCCGATCGCACGACGCTCGAAGCCGCGAACCTCGACGCGCTCGCACGCGAGATCCGTCTCGCGAAGACTTACAGCGAAGGGCGCGGGATGATCGCGGTCAACGTGATGAAGGCGGTGAGCGCGCATGCGGACTACGTGCGCGTTGCGTGCGACGAGGGCGCGGACGCGATCGTGATGGGGGCCGGCCTGCCGCTCGATCTGCCCGACCTCACGCAAGGACACGACATCGCGCTGATCCCGATCCTGTCGGACAGTCGCGGGATCGCGCTCGTGCTGAAGAAGTGGATGAAGAAGGGGCGCCTGCCCGATGCGATCGTGATCGAGCATCCGGCGCACGCGGGCGGCCACCTCGGCGTCACGCAGATCGACGACATGCACGACCACCGTTTCGACTTTGCGCGCGTGCTCGACGAGACCGCGCAAGTGATGGCGTCGCTCGGTCTCGAGCGCGAAACGATCCCGCTGATCGTTGCGGGCGGCGTCAACAGTCACGACACGGTGCGCGCGGCGTTCGCGGCCGGCGCTAACGGTGTGCAGGTCGGAACGCCGTTCGCGGTGACGGAAGAGGGCGATGCGCATCCGCACTTCAAGCGCGTGCTCGCCGATGCGACACCCGACGACATCGTCGAATTCGTCAGCGTGACGGGGCTGCCCGCACGTGCGGTGAAAACGCCGTGGCTCGATCGTTACCTGCGCAACGAGACGCGCATCCGCACCAAGCTCGGCGCGTTGAAGCAGCGCTGCCCGACCGCGCTCGAATGCCTGAGCGTATGCGGCTTGCGCGACGGCATCGAGAAGTTCGGCCACTTCTGCATCGACACGCGGCTCGCGGCCGCGCTGCGCGGCGACGTCGCGAACGGGCTGTTCTTCCGCGGCCGCGAAGCGTTGCCGTTCGGCCGTGCGATCCGCAGCGTGCGCGACCTGCTCGACCTGCTGCTGACCGGCAGTACGACCGAGCCTGCGGCAAACCGTCCCACGTTTACGCTGGCTTGACCAATATCAAGATGGCGAAAAGACCCTACAGGGAGAATGGAAACCATTCTTTGGGGGTCCGCACCATGCATAAAACGATTCGAACTTGTGTCACCGCTGCCGCTGCCGCGGCGAGTCTTCTCGCGATGCCTTCGCTGTCGCACGCGGCGTCGCCGGGAGACGGCATCAACCAGGGTGACGTACTGGTTCGGCTTCGCGCGATCAGCATCCAGCCGAACGAGCGCGCGAGCGACACGCTCGGCGCAATCAACACGGGCGTGAACAACGCGATCGTGCCGGAGCTCGACTTCACGTACATGATCCGCGACTACCTCGGGGTCGAGCTGATTCTCGGCACGTCGCGGCACCAGATGACGTCGAGCCTCGGCAATCTCGGCGGCGTCGGCGTGCTGCCGCCGACGCTGCTGCTGCAGTATCACTTCAACCATGCAGGCAAGGTGCGCCCGTACGTCGGCGCCGGGTTGAACTACACGTACTTCTACAACAACGGGCTCAACGTCGGCGGGCAGGGCGTGTCGATCAACAAGAGCAGCTTCGGCCCCGCACTGCAGTTCGGCGTGGACGTGCAGGTGACGAAGAAGGTGTTCATGAACGTCGACGTGAAGAAGATCTGGATGAGCACCGATGCGACGCTGGGCGACAAGGGCATCGGCACGCTGCACATCGATCCGTTGATCGTCGGCGTGGGCGTCGGGATGAAGTTCTGACGCGGCAGGAAAAGAACAGAGTTGGGGTTGGCGGCATGTCGGTCGGCATGCCGCTTTTTTTATGTGCGGCCGGCTTACAGCTTGTCGTACTGGAAGCGCATCGCGGTGCCTTCGCGTGTTATGCGCTCCCACACCGCGCGCTTTTCGTCGTCGCTCAGGAACACCCAGTTCGATACTTCTGCGGCCGTGCGGCCGCAGCCCTTGCAGACTTCGTCGAAGAGGGTCGAGCACACGCCGATGCAGGGGCTGTCGGGCAGGTCGTGGAGATTGGAGGCCATCGGAAGGGTTCGCGCAGTTGAATCGTCAACCGCCATTTTAATGCATCGCGGCCGCCGGGTCGGCCGGCGCGGGCCGGCATGCTGTACCGGTGCGCACGCACGACTGTCCGGCCGCGCGCCCGGCACGCGAACGCAGTTTCGCCGCCGTCCGTTTTTCCCGGTGGACAGCCGCCGATTACCCGATAGAATTCTTCCGGAACGCCCCGCTGCACGGGCGGCCCGACGGGCCCGCGGCGGGAATCTGTTCCGTTTGCGCGACACCGGCATGATTTTTTTGTGACGGGGCGCGAATGATGGTAGTTTTCGGGGTTTTCGAGGGGCGGCGCGCCAGAATGCGCCGTCATGACGAGGCAGACGGCAGCCGGGCAACGCGTCCGGCCGGAGGGAGAACGGGATGAAAGCAAAGGTAGTGGGCCGGTTCGCAGCGCTCGCGCTGTGCGTGGGTGCGTCGGCGGCAGCGGCGAAGGATACGCAGCTCAATGTCTATAACTGGTCGGACTACATTGCGAAGGACACGATCCCGAACTTCGAGAAACAGTCGGGCGTCAAGGTCCGCTACGACAACTACGACAGCGACGACACGCTGCAGGCGAAGCTGCTGACGGGCAGCTCGGGCTACGACATCGTCGTGCCGACCAGCAACTACGCGGGCAAGCAGATCGCCGCCGGCATCTTTGCGCCGCTCGACAAGTCGAAGCTGCCGAACCTCAAGTACCTCGATCCGCAACTGATGGCGCTCGTCGCCGGCGCGGATCCGGGCAACAAGTTTTCGGTGCCCTGGGCGTACGGCACGACCGGTCTTGCCTACAACGTGACGAAAGCGCAGCAGGCGCTCGGCAAGGTGCCGCTCGACAACTGGGACATCCTGTTCAAGCCGGAAAACATCTCGAAGCTGAAGACCTGCGGCGTGTCCGTGCTCGACGCGCCCGACCAGATGTTCGCGGCGGCGCTGCACTACATCGGCAAGGATCCGATGAGTACGAACCCGGCCGACTACAAGGCCGCGATGGAAGTGCTGAAGAAGATCCGCCCGTACATCACGCAATTCAACTCGTCGGGCTACATCAACGACCTGGTCGGCGGCGACATCTGCTTCGCGTTCGGCTGGTCGGGCGACGTCGTGATCGCGAAGCATCGCGCGATCGAGGCGAAGAAGTCGTACAAGGTCGAGTACTACATTCCGAAGGGCGGCGCGCCGGTGTGGTTCGACGTGATGGCAATCCCGAAGGATGCGAAGAACAAGGATGCCGCGCTGCAGTGGATCAACTACATCGAGGATCCGAAGGTGCACGCGGCGATCACGAACGCGGTGTACTACCCGAGCGCCAACGCCGAGGCCCGCAAGTACGTACGGCCCGACGTCGCGAACGACCCGGCCGTCTATCCGCCGGCCGACGTCGTGAAGACGCTGTTCCTGCTCAAGCCGCTGCCGCCTGAAATCCAGCGTCTGCAGACGCGTCTGTGGACCGAGCTGAAGTCGGGCCGCTGAAGCGAGCCGAAGTGAACCAGCAGTCATGAAGCCCCTGGTGCCCCCGGGGGCTTTGTTCGTCTAACGCAGGAGAGAAGCAGCACATCATGAATAGCCAGTCGGGTGCGCCGGTTGCGGGCGCGCCGTTCTCCGTTTCCTCCTCCGGCGCCGATGCGCGCGCCGAGAACTTTGTCCAGATCGTCGACGTCGTCAAGAAATTCGGCGACACCGAAGCCGTGCGCAGCGTCAACCTGACCGTGCGCCAGGGCGAGCTGTTCGCGCTGCTCGGCAGCTCGGGCTGCGGCAAGTCGACGTTGCTGCGGATGCTCGCGGGCCTCGAGACGGTCACGTCGGGCAAGATCCTGATCGACGGCGAGGACCTCGCGCAGATGCCGCCGTACAAGCGGCCCGTGAACATGATGTTCCAGTCGTATGCGCTGTTCCCGCACATGTCGGTCGAGTCGAACGTCGCGTTCGGGCTGAAGCAGGAAGGCACGCCGAAGGCCGAGCTGAAGGAACGCGTCGCCGATGCGCTCGAACTCGTGCAGATGAGCAAGTACGCGAAGCGCAAGCCGCACCAGCTGTCCGGCGGCCAGCAGCAGCGCGTCGCGCTCGCCCGCTCGCTGGTCAAGCGCCCGAAGCTGCTGCTGCTCGACGAGCCGATGTCCGCGCTCGACAAGCAGATCCGCCAGCGTACGCAGATCGAGCTCGTCAACATCCTGAACAGGGTCGGCGTCACCTGCATCATGGTCACGCACGACCAGGAAGAAGCGATGACGATGGCCAATCGGCTCGCGGTGATGAGCGAAGGCCAGATCGTGCAGATCGGCTCGCCGAACGAAGTCTACGAATACCCGAACAGCCGCTTCTCGGCCGAGTTCATCGGCTCGACGAACCTGTTCGACGGCGTGACCGTCGAGGACGAACCCGACCACGTATACATCGAATCGCCGGAGCTGCCGAGCCGGCTGTACGTGAGCCACGGGATTTCGGGCCCGCTCGGGATGCCGGTCACGGTGTCGGTGCGCCCCGAACGGATCGCGCTCACGCGCAAGCCGCCCGAAGGCGCGTTCAACTGGGCGCGCGGCAAGATCAGCAACGTCGCGTACATGGGCGGCTACTCGCTGTATCACGTGAAGCTCGACGCGGGCAAGACGGTGATCGCGAACGTGTCGAGCCTCGCGATTTCCGAGCTCGACACGCCGGTGCTCGGCGACGAGATCTACGTGCGCTGGAGCGCGACGGCCGGCGTGGTGCTGACGTCATGAACGCGTTCAAGTCCCTGCTCGAGTGGCCGGTGCGGCGCTTCAACCTGACGGGCGCGTCGGCGGTGGTCGCCGGGCCGTTCACGTGGCTCGTGCTGTTCTTCCTCGTGCCGTTCGTGCTGGTCGTCAAGATCAGCTTCGCGGAACTGCAGCTCGGCATTCCGCCGTACACGGAACTCGGGTCGTACACCGATGGCGTCGTGCACATCGCGCTGAACCTGTCGCACTACGCGTTCCTGTTCACGGACAGCCTGTATTTCGCGACCTACGTGAACTCGGTGTGGGTGGCCGCGATCACGACGCTGCTGTGTCTGCTGGTCGGCTATCCGATGGCGTACTACATTGCGCGCTCGAATCCGGCGACCCGCAACCTGCTGATGATGGGCGTGATGCTGCCGTTCTGGACGTCGTTCCTGATCCGCGTGTACGCATGGATCGGCATCCTGAAGAACAACGGGCTGCTGAACAACTTCCTGATGTGGATCGGCCTCACGCATACGCCGATCGAGTTGTACCGCACGAATTACGCGGTGTACATCGGGATGGTGTATTCGTACCTGCCGTTCCTCGTGATGCCGCTATACGCGCACCTCGTGAAGATGGACCTGCGCCTGCTCGAGGCCGCGTACGACCTCGGCGCGAAGCCGTGGAAGGCGTTCGTGCAGATCACGCTGCCGCTGTCGAAGAACGGGATCATCGCGGGCTGCCTGCTGGTGTTCATCCCGGCGGTTGGCGAGTACGTGATTCCCGAGCTGCTTGGCGGCGCGAATACGCTGATGATCGGCCGCGTGATGTGGAATGAGTTCTTCAACAACGCAGACTGGCCGATGGCGTCGGCGGTGACCTGCGCGATGGTGCTGCTGCTGCTCGTGCCGATGGCGATGTTCCAGCACTTCCAGGCGAAGGAACAGGGAGGCCGTCGATGAAGCCGAATCGTTACCTGCAGTTCGCGGCGCTGTTTGCCGGCTTCGCGTTCCTGTACATCCCGATCCTCAGCCTGATCGTCTATTCGTTCAACGAGTCGAAGCTCGTTACCGTGTGGTCGGGTTTCTCGTTCCGCTGGTACGCGGCGCTCGTCGAGGACGACGAACTGCTGACGGCCGCGTGGCTGTCGCTGAAGATCGGCGTGCTGACGGCGTTTGCATCGGTGTTCATCGGCACGTGGGCCGGTTTCGTGCTCGCGCGGATGGGGCGCTTTCGCGGTTTCGCGCTGTTCAGCGGGATGATCAACGCGCCGCTCGTGATTCCCGAGGTGATCCAGGGGATCTCGCTGCTGCTGCTGTTCATCGAGCTCGCGAAGTGGATCGGCTGGCCGGCCGAGCGCGGCGTGTTCACGATCTGGCTCGGTCACGTGATGCTGTGCATCTCGTACGTCGCGATCATCGTGCAGTCGCGTGTGCGCGAACTGAACCCGTCGCTGGAAGAAGCCGCGCTCGATCTCGGTGCGACGCCGCTGAAGGTGTTCTTCACGATCACGCTGCCGCTGATCTCGCAGGCGCTGATCGCAGGCTGGCTGCTGTCGTTCACGCTGTCGATCGACGACCTCGTGCTGTCGGCGTTCCTGTCGGGCCCCGGCTCGACGACGCTGCCGCTCGTCGTGTTCTCGCGCGTGCGCCTCGGTCTGAACCCGGAGATGAACGCGCTCGCGACGCTGTTCATCGTCGCGGTGACGGCCGGTGTCGTGATCGCGAACTTCGTGATGCTGCGTCAGGAACGCAAGCGGATGGCGGGGTACGCGACCTGACGGCTGCGTTGCTGGCAGCAATGAAAAACGCCCGGTGCCGACGACGAGTCGGGCCGGGCGTTTCGTTTTGGGACGCGGATCCGTCGCCGCGTCCGGCTTATGCGCCGAATGAGGCCTTCGCCAGCAGCCCGAGCGCAACACACACGAGCACGGCCGCGAAGCCGGCCTGCACATGCCGCGCGGCGAGGTGGCGCGACGCGCCGCGGCCGGCGGCCATGCCGAGCGCGGTCGCGACGGTGAACCACAGCGTCACGTCGAGCGGCGCGCGCGTGCCCGACACGAGCGTCGCGAGCACACCGCCGGTGCCGACCAGCGCGATCACCATCAGCGACGTCGCGACCACACCATGCATCGACACGTTCGTGAACTTGCGCAGCATCGGCACGATCACGAAACCGCCGCCGACGCCGAGCAACCCCGTCATCAGGCCCGTCATCGCGCCGGTCGACGCCAGCGCGACACCGACCGGCCAGGACCATACGAGCCGACCCGTATCGGGATTCACGCGGCCGACGCACAGCGGCGACGCTTCCGCGTCGACGGGTGCGTGCCGCAACGCCTGCCGCAGCAGGCGGCCGGCGACGACCAGCATCGTCAACGCAAACAGCGTGAGCAGCAGGCGCTGCGGCAGGAGGTGCGCGAGGCGCACGCCGAGCGTGGTCAGCGGCACGCCGGCCACGGCCATCAGCAACGCGGCGCGATAGCGCACGAGCCCGCGGCGGAAACCTTCGAGCGCGCCGAGCGCGGCGCTGCCCGCTACCGCGACGAGTGCGACGGGCGTGGCCTGCTGCATCGGCCAGCTCATCCCGACGACGAGCGCGGGCACCGCGAGAATGCCGCCGCCAGCGCCGGTCAGGCCGAGCACGGCGCCGACGAAGCCGCCCAGTACGAGAGAAATCAACATGACGTCATCGCGCTCCGGTCAACGTGCGACGGCGGGCTTCGCGAGCCATTCGCGGCCCTTGAGCATGGCCTTCCAGTAGAGCGGCGGCAGCACGCGTTCCTTGAGCAGCCACGCGAGCCGCGAGGGGCGCTTGCCGTCGATCAGCCACGCGGGGAAGGTCGGCGCGACCTTGCCGCCGTACAGGAACTCGGCGAGCACGATCTTGCCGCGCTCGACCGTGAGCGGGCACGAGCCGTAGCCGTCGTACGCGGCATCACCGTGCGCGCGGCCGAGCGACGCGAGCAGGTTGTGCGCGACGACGGGCGCCTGCTTGCGGGCGGCCGCGGCCGTTTTCGCGTTGGTCGTGCTGGTTGCATCGCCGAGCGCGTAGATGTCCGGAAAGTGCTTGTGGCGCAGTGTCGCCGGATCGACGTCGATCCAGCCGGCCGCGTCCGCGAGCGGGCTCGACCGCACGAAGTCGGGCGCCTTCTGCGGCGGGACGACGTGGATCATGTCGAACGCGCGCACGACGGTTTCCTTGCCGCCGTCCGGCAGCGCGCGCGTGAACGTCGCCTGGCGCGCGGGGCCGTCGATCGCGACGAGGTTGTGGCCGAACGACAGTGCGATGTCGTAGCTTTTCACGTACTCCATCAGCGCGGGCACGTAGTCGGCGACGCCGAACAGCGCAGCGCCCGCATTCAGGAACTCGACGTTCGCGGCTTCGAGGCGGCCGGTGCGCCGCCAGTGGTCGCACGACAGGTACATCGCCTTCTGCGGCGCACCCGCGCACTTGATCGGCATCGGCGGCTGCGTGAAGAGCGCATTGCCGCCACGGAATGCGCGCACGAGCTCCCACGTGTAGGGCGCGAGGTCGTAACGGTAGTTCGACGTGACGCCGTTGCGGCCGAGCGTGTCGGCGAGGCCGTCGATCGCGTGCCAGTCGAGCTTGAGCCCCGGGCACACGACGAGCTTGCGATAGCCGATGCGGCGGCAGCCTTCGAGCACGACCGTGTGCGTGTCGGGCTCGAAGCCCGCGACGGCGGCCTGGATCCGGTGCACGCCGCGCGGCAGCACGTCGGTCATCCGGCGTGCTGTGGTTTCCGGCTGGAACACGCCCGCGCCGACCATCGTCCAGCCCGGCTGGTAGTAGTGGACGTCGGCTGGATCGATGACCGCGATGTCGAGCGACGCGTCGCGCGCGAGCAGGCTCGACGCGACCGCGATGCCGGCCGCGCCCGCGCCGACGATCACGATGTCGTGCCGCGCGTCGACGGCCGGCGCCGCGTGGCGGCCGCCCTGCGCGACACGCGACGCGAGCGCGCTCAAGTCGTAGCCGGCTGCGCCGGCGGTGGCGACGATGTCGTTCAGCGGTCGCAGCCCTGCTTGCGACAGCGCCCACAGCGTGGCCGAACGCGTGCCGCTGCGGCAGTAGGCGAGCACGGGGCCGTTGAGCGACGCGACGAGCGCGCCGAACTGCGCGGCCTGGTCGTCGGTGACCTTGCCGGTATCGACCGGCAGGTAATGCACGTCGATGCCGAGCGGCGCCGCGGCCGCGCGGATCTCGGTGACGGTCGGCTGGTCGGCGCCTTCGCCGTCGGGCCGGTTGCAGATGATCGCGCGGATACCGGCCGCGTGAAGCGCGGGCAGGTCGGCCGCCGCGATCTGCGGCGAGACCGACAGCGCGTCGGTCAGCTTGCGGATGGTCATGTCGGGGTTCTCCGGATGGGGCGGGGCGTGCGGCTCAGATCGCGTCGAGCGGGATCTTCAGGTAGCGCACGCCATTGTTCTCGGGTTCGGGCAGGTGGCCGGCGCGCATGTTGACCTGCACGGACGGCAACATCAGCACGGGCATGGCCAGCGTCGCGTCGCGCGCGGTGCGCATCGCGACGAAATCGTCCTCGGTCACACCGTCCTTCACGTGCACGTTCGCGTGGCGCTGCTCGGCGACGGTCGTCACGAACTGCACGTCGCGGCCGCCCGGCTGGTAGTCGTGGCACAGGTACAGGTGCGTGTCGGGCGGCAGCGCGAGCACGCGCGCGATCGAGCGGTACAGCGTGCGCGCGTCGCCGCCGGGGAAGTCGCAACGGGCCGTGCCGTAGTCGGGCATGAACAGCGTGTCGCCGACGAACGCCGCGCGCTGCGTCGCGTCGTCGATGCAGTAGGTCATGCAAGCGGGCGTGTGGCCCGGCGTATGCAGCGCGCGGATCGTCAGCGCGCCGAGCGCGAGCGTGTCGCCGTCGTCGACGAGCCGGTCGAACTGGCGGCCGTCCTCCGCGAAGCCTGGACCCGCGTTGAACAGCGTGCCGAATACGTGCTGCACGCGGCGCACGTGCGAGCCGATCGCGATCTGGCCGCCGACGTGTTCCTTCAGGTACGGCGCGGCCGACAGGTGGTCGGCGTGCACGTGGGTTTCCAGCAGCCAGTGCACGTCCGCGCCGAGTTCGGCGACGCGGGCGATCAGCCGGTCGGCGCTGGCCGTGTGCGTGCGGCCGGATTTCGGGTCGTAGTCGAGCACGCTGTCGATCAGCGCGCACGCGCGGCTCTCGGTATCGAGCAGGAGATAGCTGACGGTGTGGGTCGCCGGATCGAAAAAGCCTTCGACCGACAGGGCGGGTGCGTTGCTCACGGGGTGTCCTCGATCGGGTTCTGCATCTGCAATCGGGACCTTTCACTCAAGAAACGTGCCAGCCGGCGATGCGGTACCGGCCGATGCGCCAGCGGCTTGATTCGGCTCGGGTTTTCGGCGTCCCGGCAGCGATGTGACGGTGCGATCGGGGGCCGGTCGAGAATGGTGACTGCCATAACTGGCAGTGTCGTGGCAGAATTGGCAGTCGGCCTGGCAGTCCGCCCGGGCGTTTCCTCACCGAGCGAGCCTTCGCATGAATCCGCACGACACCATTCCGATCGTCCCCGTGCCGCGTCGCGACGCGATGCCCGACGTGCGCGCGCTCGTCGCATATCTCGAGCAGGACCCGCAGCCGATGATCGTCGTCGATCCCGACTACCGCATCCTCGCGGCGAACGATGCGTACCGGCGCCAGTTCGGCGTGGCGGGCGTCGAGCACGTGGGCCGGCACTGCTTCCAGGTCTCGCATCACTACGACGTGCCGTGCGACCAGGCCGGCGAGCATTGCCCGATGAAGCAGGCGCTCGAGTCGCGCGGGCTGAACCGCGTGCTGCACATCCATCACACGCCGCGCGGCCCCGAGCATGTCGACGTCGAGCTGCGGCCGATCTTCGATGCGGACGGCAACGTGATCGCCTATGTCGAGCGGCTGACGACGGTGCGCAGCGCGTCCGCGCAGCCGAGCGCGGAGGGGCTCGTCGGCGGCGCCGACGCGTTCAATGCGGCGCTCGGCGCGTTGCAGCGCGTCGCGCCGTCGACGCTGCCGGTGCTGTTGCTCGGCGAATCGGGCACCGGCAAGGAGCTGTTCGCCCGCGCGCTGCACGAGGCGAGCGATCGCGCGATGGGGCCGTTCGTCGTTGTCGATTGTTCGGGGATTGCCGAGACGCTGTTCGAAAGCGAATTGTTCGGTTATGAGAAGGGCGCGTTTACGGGCGCGAACCAGCGCAAGCCGGGCCTCGTCGAAACCGCACAGGGCGGCACGCTGTTTCTCGACGAGATCGGCGACGTGCCGCTGCCGATGCAGGTGAAGCTGCTGCGGCTGATCGAATCCGGCACGTTTCGGCGCGTCGGCGGTGTCGAGGCGCTGCGCGCGGATTTCCGGCTCGTCGCAGCCACGCACAAGCCGCTGCGCGAGATGATCGACGACGGCCGGTTCCGCCAGGATCTGTACTACCGGATCAACGCGTTTCCGATTCCGCTGCCGGCGCTGCGCGAACGGCGCGGCGACGTCGCGCTGCTGGCCGAATCGATCCTGCGACGGATCGCGAATGCGCGCGCCAAGGCGGGCGATGCGAGCGCGCGGCCGTTCGCGGCCCGGCCGTACGTGCTGACCGAGCGCGCGCGTGCATGCCTCGATGCGTATGCATGGCCCGGCAACATTCGCGAGCTGCGCAACGTGCTCGAACGCGCGTGCCTGTTCGCCGACGACGGGACGATCCGCGTCGAGCATCTGCCGGCCGAACTCGTCGCGGCAGCGGCCGCGCCGCAAGATCGTGCGGAGGATGCGCGCGGCGTGTCGGACGCGGAGCTCGTGCGGATCGCGCGCACGTTCGACGGTACGCGCAAGGCGCTCGCGGAGCAGGTCGGGATGAGCGAGCGGACGCTGTACCGGCGGATGAAGGCGCTCGGGCTCGGCTCGCGCGAGCGCTGATCGGGCGTGTTGCACGCGGCTGGCAGCGGTGCGCGGGTTTGCCGATAATGGCGCGTTCCGTTCCTGCCTCTTCGCCGATGAAACGACGTTACCTTTCGCCTTGCCTGTTTCTCGCGGCCGCGGTGCTGTGCAACCCGGCGCAGGCCGCTGAATACGCGTGGACCGATGCGGCCGGCGCGCACGCGGTGACGCTGGCCAGAACCGAGTCGGGCGACGACGTCGAGCTGAAGGTGACGGCGACGCTCGACGGCCGGCCCGACTGGACCGTGCGCGACTATGTGAAGGCATGCCCGGTCGACGTGATCCTCGATGTCGTGCCGAAGTCGATCGAAATGCGCGACGTGCTCGGCAACGGGCGCAAGCAGTTCCTGTTCGCGTACAAGATCGGCTGCCGCGGCGATGTCAGTGCCGATCAGGTGAAATACTTCCTGATCGACGCAGGCACGAAGTACGTGCTGCGCGGCGAGGAAACCGTCACGGTCAAGGGCAAGTTCATGGACGGCGGCGCGGCGCCCGTGCCGAACGCGGACCTGAAGGCGCAACCGGCGTTTCTGCGCTACATGACGAAGCACTGGCGCGAGATCAGCGCGCGCGATTACGACTAGGCCGGTATCGGGGCGTGGCGCGCGCAACGCACAGGTTGAAACACGGTGAGCATGTCGGGCAATAATGAATCGCCGCTCGTCCATGCGAGGCGGGCGGCGCGCGAAATCCGCGTGCCGCCCGTTTCGTCACAGGCTCAGCGCGCAGGCGCCAGCTGCGCCATCGCCTCGCGCACGAAACCGATCAGCGTTTCGTCGGTCCACGAATCCTTCGTCAGCGCGGGCTCGTTCACCAGCGCCGCGCGGAATTTCGCATGCGTGGCCGGATCGTGGCCCGCGTAGCTGCAGAACAGCTCGAGCCAGCGTTGCGCGAGTGCGCGGCCTTGCGGAGAATCGGCTTTCACACCGGACTCGAGCGCGTCGCGCACGTCGCCCATCAGCTGCGGCCATTCCATCGCGCGTTCGCCGTAGTGCGCGCGCATGAAACGGATCTCGTCCGGGGCAAGATACTTCTCGAAGATCCGCATCTTCGTTTCCGACGACGCACGCAGCACATAGTCGCGAAGCTCGGTCGAAATGCCGATTTTCGACTGCATCGCCGGTTCGTGCTGATGCATCAGGTTCAGCTTCGCCAGCAGCCGCGGATCGTTGTTCGTGTCGCGCACGAGCAGCGCCATCCAGCGCGCGGCGAGCGTACGGGTGCGCTCGTCTTCGGCAGGCACGCCCGCGTCGTGCAGCGCACGGACCTCGCCGACGAGCGCGATCCATTCCGCGTCGCCCGCCTGGCTCTTCCGGTACATCGGCATGCGCGCGAGTTCTTCCTCGGAGAAATATTTGTCGTACACGGTCATCAACTCCAGTGTGGTGAGCCAATCGGCCAGTTCCGGCTCCGTGCCCGCCGCGAGCTGCGCATGCAGCGTCACGAGCCGTTCGCGCAGCTGCGCGGTCTGCGCAAGCTGACGGTCGAGCAGCGCGATCTGCTTCGCGACGAGCTCGACGAGCGGGGTGCCAGGCTGGTTAAGGTGATCGCCGATTTCGGTGAGCGACAGGCCGAAGCGACGCAACGCCTGGATCTGGTGGAGCCGGGCGATGTCGTGGCGGTCGTACAGCCGGTAGCCGTTGTCGGCGCGCGCCGAAGGCGTCAGCAAACCGATCGCGTGATAGTGATGAAGCGTGCGGACGGTCAGCCCGCTGCGTTTCGCCAGTTCTCCCACTTTCAGTCGCATTCGTTCCTCCGTTCGGTACGCACACTGGAGTCTCGAACGTTACGCTACGTGAGGGTCAAGCGGAAGTTCGGCATTCGGGCGCGCGCAGGGGTGCCGCACGCGCCCGATCGACGGGCCGGCTTATTGCGGCGAAGGCGCGGCGTCGGGCGTGGCGGCGCGTGCTTCGTGGGCGGTCGCGCTGTCGCCGGCCGTGTTGCCGGTTTTATCGGTTTTGCCGTCCTTGCCGGTCGGCGGCGTGCCCATTGCCTGGTAAAGCCGTGCGGTATCGGCGAACCGCGCGCCGGTCGCGCGGATCTCGTCGAGCCGCGCATTGCGGTACTGCAGCTCGCTCGCGCGCGCAGCCGACGGCGGCAACGCGCCGAGCCGCACGCGGGCGGCCGCGTCGTCGTATGCGCCGCGCGCGGAAAGCGCGGCACGCGACGACGCATCGAGGGCTTCCGCATCGTGTTCGAGCGCCGCGAGCGAATCGGCGACGTTCTGGAACGCGCCGAGCACGGCCTGCTTGTATTGGTCGACCGCGGCCTCGTAGGTCGCCTTCGCCGCGCGACGCTGCGCGAGCAGCGCGCCGCCGTGGAAGATCGGCTGGCTCAGCGACGCGCCGACGTTCCAGATCGCGCCGGCGCCCGACAGCATCGTCGGCCAGCTGAAGCCGCCTTGTCCCATCGCCGCCGACAGCGACAGCTGCGGGAACATCTGCGCGGTCGCGAGGCCTACTTCGGCCGCCGCTGCCTTCAGCCCCGCATCGGCCGCCTGGATGTCCGGGCGGCTTTTCAGCAGGTCCGACGGCACGACGACGGGCACCTGTTCGGGCAGGTGCAGATCGGCGAGCGTGAGGTCGGCCGGCGGCTGGTCGGGCGTGCGGCCGACCAGCACCGCGAGCGCGTGGCGCGCCGAGTCGCGCTGCTGGCGCAGCGCGGGCAGGCTCGCCGCGAACGCGTCGGCGCTTTGTCGCGCGTTCAGCGCGTCGCTGCGCGATGCCGAACCGAGCGCGTAGCGGCGTTCGGCATCGTGCGCCTGGTCGTTCGCGAGCGCGACGAGCCGCTCGGTCGTATTGATCTGTGCGTTGAGCACCGACACCGTGATCGACGCGGTGACGATATTGGCGGCCAGCGCGCGTCGCGCGGATTCGAGCTGGAACGCGCTGACGTCGACGCGTTTCGAGAGCGCGCGGTTCGCGAAGCGCGACACGCCGAACAGGTCGACCGTGTAGCTCGCCTGCAGTTGCCCGACGAAGGTGTCGTACAGCAGCGTCGGCGCGCCGAGCGCGGGAATCGGCACGCCGAGCGCGCGCTGGCGCGTGGCCTGGCCGCCCGCGTCGATCGACGGCAGCATCGAGCTGCCGATCTGTCCGCGCAACTGTTCGCGCGCGGCATCCAGCGAATGCGACGCCGCGCCGAGCGTCGGGCTGTTGCGCAGCCCTTCGTCGACGAGCGCGTTCAGCGCATCGGAGCGGTACTGTTTCCACCAGTCGGGCACCGGCTGCGCGCCGACCTCGAACTGCTGCGCGACGCCTTGCGCGGCCACGGTCTGCTGTACTTGCGGCACGCTGCCGTAGTGCGCGGGCGACGGCATCGCGGGCGGCTCGCCGCTCGGCGCGAACCACGAACAGCCCGCGAGCGGGCCGGCGAGGCTCGCCACCGCGAGCGCCCGCACGGCTTTCGTTTTCAGGGTCATCGATCGATCCATGGTCAGGCTCCCGACGGCGCGGCCGGCGTGCTGCCGCCTGGTGGCGGGCCATCCTGCGGGTCGCGCTCGTCGCGCTTCACGCGGAACCACGTCGCATACAGCGCGGGCAGGTAGAACAGCGTCAGTACGGTCGCGCTCGTGATGCCGCCCATCAGCGCGGTCGCCATCGGCCCGAAGAAGTTCGAGCGCAGCAGCGGGATCAGCGCGAGCACGGCGGCCGCGGCCGTCAGCGTGATCGGGCGGAAGCGCCGCACGGTCGAGCCGATGATCGCGTCGATGCGGCCGTGGCCGGCGGCGATGTCCTGCTCGATCTGGTCGACAAGGATCACCGAGTTGCGCATGATGATCCCGAACATCGCGATCACGCCGAGCATCGCGACGAAGCCGAACGGCTGGCCGAACAGCAGCAGCGTGGCGACCACGCCGATCAGCCCGAGCGGTGCGGTCAGCACGACCATCAGCACGCGCGAGAAGCTCTGCAGCTGGATCATCAGCAGCGTGAACACGGCGATCGCCATCAGCGGCATCTGCGCGTTGATCGACTTCTGCGCCTTCGCGCTTTCCTCGACCGAGCCGCCGATGTTGATCTGATAGCCGACCGGCAGCTGCGCGCGCAGCGCGTTCAGCTTCGCGTCGACCGCGTGCGTGACGTCGATGCCCTGTGCGCCGGCGCGCACGTCCGACTGCACGGTGATGGTCGGCTGGCGGTCGCGCTCCCACACGACGCCGTATTCGAGCGTCGGCTTGAAGCGCCCGAGCGAGCCGAGCGGCACGGGGCCGTTCGGCGTCGGCAACGCGAGGCCGGCGAGCTTCGCGGGGTCGACGCGATCGGCCTTCGGCGCGCGCAGGTCGACCGCGATCAGCTTGTCGCGCTCGCGATACTGCGTGACGGTCGTGCCGGACAGCGTCATCGCGAGGAAGCTCGACACGTCCTGCGACGTGACGTTCAGCTCGCGCGCCTTCTTCTGGTCGATCTCGAAGCGCACCGAGCGCTCGGCCGGCTCGTCCCAGTCGAACTGCACGTTGACCGTGCGCGCGTCGCCGCGCATCGTCGCCGCGACCTTCTCGGCGATCGAGCGGACCGTCGCGATGCTGTCGCCGCTCACGCGGAACTGCACGGGATAACCGACCGGCGGGCCGTTTTCGAGCCGCGACAGGCGCCAGCGCACGGCCGGGAACTGGTCGCGCAGCGTGGTTTCGAGCCAGGTCGCGAGCTTCTCGCGATCCTCGACCGATTTCGCGGTGATCACGAACTGCGCGAAGTTCGGCAACTGCAGCTGCTGGTCGAGCGGCAGGTAGAAACGCGGCGCGCCGCTGCCGACGAAGTTCACCGAATGGTCGATCTCGGGGCGCTTGTCGATCACTTTCTCGAGGCGCTCGGTCTCGCGCAGCGTCGCCGCGAACGACGCGCCTTCGGGCAACCGCAGGTCGACCAGCAGCTCGGGCCGGTCGGAACTCGGGAAGAACTGCTGCGGCACCAGCGAGAAGCCCATCAGCGACACGACGAAGAGGGCGCCCGTGATCAGCAGCACGACGAAGCGCCGCTCGATGCACCAGTCGATCCAGCCGCGCAGCCGCCGGTAGAAACGGGTGTCGTAGATTTCGTGCTCGTGGTCGTCGGGCAGGTGCGCCTCGTGCGCGTGCCGCTTGCGCTCGGGCAGCATGTGATAACCCAGCAGCGGGATCAGCACGACGGCCGCGAACCACGACGCGATCAGTGCGATCGCCGACACCTCGAAGATCGAGCGCGTGTATTCGCCGGTGCTCGATTTCGCGAGCGCGATCGGCAGGAAGCCCGATACGGTGACGAGCGTGCCGGTCAGCATCGGGAATGCGGTGCTGGTGTATGCGAACGCGGCGGCGCGCGCACGGGTGTAACCCTGTTCGAGCTTCACGGCCATCATCTCGACCGCGATGATCGCGTCGTCGACGAGCAGCCCGAGCGCGAGCACGAGCGTGCCGAGCGACACCTTGTGCAGCCCGATGTCGAACATGTACATGAACAGGGCCGTGACCGCGAGCACGACCGGAATCGAGATCACGACGACCATCCCGGTGCGCAGTCCGAGCGACACGAGGCTCACGACCAGCACGATCGCGACGGCTTCGGCGACGGCTTCGAGGAAGTCGTCGACCGAATGTGCGACCGCGTGCGGCATGCTCGACACCTCGACCAGCTTGAGGCCGGCCGGCAGTTGCGCCTGCAGGTCCTTCGATTCGGCGTCGAGCGCCTTGCCGAGCCGGATCACGTCGCCGCCTGGCTGCATCGTGACGCCGATGCCGAGCACGGCACGGCCGCTTGCGCGCATCTGCGTGACGGCCGGGTCGTCGTAGCCGCGCTTGACGGTCGCGAGATCGCCGAGCCGGAACGTGCGGCCGTTGATGCGGATCACCGTATCGGCGATCGCGTCGACGTTGTCGAACTGGCCGCTCGGCCGCACGAACACGCGATCGTCGGCGGTCGTCAGCACGCCGGCCGACGAGATGTCGTTCTGCGCGTTGATCGCCTGCCCGAGCTGCTGCGGCGAAATGCCAAGGCGCGTGAGCTGCGCGTTGTTCACCTCGATGAAGATCCGCTGGTCGGGGTCGCCGAAGTAGTCGACCTTGCCGACGCCCGGCACGCGCAGCAGCACGGTGCGCAATTGATCGGCGTAGTCGTGCAGTTGCGCGGGCGTGAAGCCGTCGCCTTCGAGCGTCCAGATGTTGGTGTAGACGTCGCCGAATTCGTCGTTGAAGAATGGGCCCTGCACGCCGGGCGGCAACGTATAGCCGATGTCGCCGACTTTCTTGCGGATCTGGTACCAGGTCTCGGGCACGTCCTTCACCGGCGCCGAATCCTTCATCGTGAAGAAGATCAGCGATTCGCCGGGGCGCGAATAGCTGCGCAGGAAGTCGATGGCCGGCGTTTCCTGCAGCTTGCGGCCGATCCGGTCGGTCACCTGTTCCTGCACCTGCCGTGCGCTCGCGCCGGGCCAGAACGTGCGGATCACCATCACGCGGAACGTGAATGGCGGGTCTTCGGACTGCGCGAGGCGCGTGTAGGCAAGGATGCCCGCGAGCGTCGCGAGCGCGATCAGGTAGACGACGAGCGCCTGGTGGCGCAACGCCCACGCCGACAGATTGAAACGGCCTTCTTCGTGCGGCGTACTCACGATGCGAAGTCCTCCGGATGCAGCGGCGCGATCGGGCGTACCTTCTCGCCCGCGCTGACCGTATGCACGCCCTGCAGCACGACGCGCTCGCCCGGCTGCAGCCCGTGCGACACGGTCACGGTGCGCTCGTTGAAGCGCGCGACCTCGACGCGGCGCAATTCGAGCGTGTCGTCCTTCGTGCGCACGACCCATACGGCCGGTTGCGCGCCGTCGTGGAACAGCGCGGTCGCGGGCAGCGTGACCGGCTGTGCGTCGCCGGAGGCCGGCGCGCCGTCGAGCGCGACGTTCGCGGTCATCCCGAGCCGGATGGCCGGGTCGGGTGTGGCGAGCGTCAGCTTCACGCGATAGGTGCGGCTTTGCGGATCGGCCGCCGGCGCGATTTCGCGCACCTTCGCCGCGAACTGGCGGCCCGGCAGCGACGGCAGCGTGACGGTCGCCGCGTGGCCGGGCGCGAGCGACGCGAGCGCAGCCTCGGGCACGTCGCTGACGACGTCGACATCGCCCGACCACGCGAGCTGGTAGACGGGCTGGCCGGCCGACACGTTCTGGCCGGTATCGGCCTGTTCGGCGGTGATGTAGCCAGCGTGATCGGCGACGAGTGTCGCGTAGCGGAGCTGGTTCTTCGCGAGCGCGAGCTGCTGCTGCGCCTGGTCGCGCTGCGCGAGCGCCGACGTATAGCTGTTCTGGGTCTGTTCGAGTTGCGCGGTCGCGATCAGGTTTTCTTGCGCCTGCGCGCGATCGCGGTCGAGCTGCTGCTTCGCGAACGCGAGGCTGTGCGTTGCGGCATCGAGCTGCGCCTGTGCGCTCGCGGCGTTTTTCTCGACATCGGACGGATCGAGCAGTGCGACGACCTGGCCGACCTTGACCGTGTCGCCGAGGCGGACCTTGCGCTCGACGATCTTGCCGGCGATGCGGAACGACAGCGGGGTGGCGTAGCGCGGCTGGATGTCGCCGGGCAGCGTGCGCGCGGCCCCGGCGGTGTCGGCCTGCGCGGGCAGCGCGACGACGGGGCGCGGGGCGGGCGGCGCGGATTCTTTCGGGTGGCAGGCGGCAAGGACGAGCGCGGCGCCGATCAGCAGCGCGGCGCGGGAACCGGAGCGATTCACGAAACCCCCAGGTGAGGTGGAGCGGAACGAAGCCGGCAAGCGCGGCGGGCGCTTGCCCCAAGCGGCGCCGGCAGGGCGCGCGCACAACAGATTCAGAAACTGTGGCGAATTCTAATACATACCTGTATCTGAATGCAAAGATGAATCTGAAAGGGAAAGGGTGCTAGACTGCGCGCCATGAAACCACAGCGCTTAACTCGCGAGCAGAGCAGGGACCAGACGCGCGAACGTCTGCTGAAAGCCGCGCATCGCATTTTTCTGAAGAAAGGCTATGTGGCCGCGAGCGTCGAGGACATCGCGGCGGCGGCCGGCTATACGCGCGGCGCGTTCTATTCGAACTTCCGCAGCAAGTCCGACCTGCTGCTGGAATTGCTGGAGCGCGATCACGCGGAGGTGCGGGCCGACTTCGAGGCGATTTTCGAAGGTGGCGGATCGCGCGAGCAGATGGAATCGATGTCGCTCGCGTATTACCGCACGCTGTTTCGCGACGACGAATATTCGCTGCTGTGGGGCGAGGCGAAGCTGCAGGCGGCGCGCGACGCGAAGTTCCGCGTGCGCTTCAACCAGTTCCTGCATGGCAAGCGCGTGCAGATGGCCGAGTTCATCCAGCGCTTCGCCGAACGGGCCGGTACGCCGCTGCTGCTGCCGGCCGACACGCTCGCGTTCGGGCTGATGTGCCTGTGCGACGGCGTGCAGTCGTACTACACGGCCGATCCGCAGCACGTATCGGCCGACGTGGCCGAATCGGTGCTGGCGGGATTCTTCGCGCGGGTCGTGCTGGGGCGCGCGCCGGACTGACCGGCGCGGGCGATGCGGCGGCGCGCGTCAGCGCTCGCCGGTCATCCTGCGGTACGCGTCGAGCAGCGAGGTCTTGTAGACGACCCCCGCGAGCGTCGGCTCGGCTTCGCTTTCGATCACCGGCAGGCGTTCGCCCTGGAACGCCATGAAGCGTTCGAGCGCGGTGGCGAGCGGCATGTCGGGCGTGAGGAGCGGAAACGGCGTATGCGCGTAGTGCGCGGCCGTCTTGTCGGTCGTGTCGCGCTTGTCGAGCAGGTCCGACGTGATGTCCTTCAGCGCGACCGCGCCGCGAAACCGCCCGGCATCGTCCGTCACGTACAGGTACTTCACCGGATATTCGAGAAACACGCGCGTCATGTCGGCGACGCTCGCCGTGAGCGGTACGACCGTCTGCGCGGGCTGGATCAGCTCGCGCATTTGCGTGGTGCGCAGCCGCAGCCGCTCCTGCGCATCCTGCTGGTGATGCTGCATGATTTCGTACATCGACGTCGTGCCCGTCGCGCGCGCGACGAAATACGCGAACACGCACGACACCAGCAGCGGCAGCACGACCTGATAGCTCAGCGTCATCTCGAAGATCATCAGGATCGCCATCAGCGGCGCCTGCGTGGCGCCCGCCATGAACGCGCCCATCCCGACGATCGCGTAAGCGAAATAGGCCGACGTATGGCCGGGCCACACCGCTTCCATTGCAAGACCGAACAGCGAGCCGAACACCGCGCCGACGAACAGCGTCGGCGTGAACACGCCGCCGATCGCGCCCGAGCCGACCGTGGCGGAGGTTGCGATCACCTTGAACACGAGCACCGCGACGAGCGCCTGCCAGGTCCACGGCGAATGCAGGATCTGGTTCACGACGCTGTAGCCGTTGCCCCATACGTCCGGCGTCCACACCGAGATCACGCCGACGACGAGGCCGCCGAGCGCGAGCCGCGCGGGCAGCGGCATTGGCAGCCGCTTGAACTGGTTCTTCGACGCGTCGAGCAGGTGCAGGAACTGCGGCGCGAGCACGCCGCACAGCGCGCCGAGCACGACGAACAGCAGGACCTCGGGGCCCGTGACGGCCGGAAACACCGGCATCTCGTACGGCGGCTTGTAGCCGGCGAATTCGCGCATCACGATGTTCGCGACGACCGACGCGACGACCATCGGCCCGAAGCTCTCCATCGCGATCGTGCCGAGCACGATTTCCGACACGAAGAACGCGCCGGCGATCGGCGCGTTGTACGCGGACGTGATGCCGGCGGCCGCCCCGCAGGCGACCAGCAGGCGCAGGCGCGGCGGGTCGAAGTGCACGAAGCGGCCGACGAGCGACGCGGCGAGCGCCGCGAGCTGCACCATCGGGCCCTCGCGGCCGATCGAGCCGCCGCTGCCGATCGTCAGCAGCGACGACACGCTGCGCCACAGGCTCTGCCGCACGGGGACGACGCCGTTGCCGAGCGCGACCGATTCCATGTAGTCGGTCTTGCCGGCCTGCTTGTCGCCGCGCGTCGCGAGCAGCAGCACGCAGCCGGCGAGGAAGCCGCCCGCGGCCGGCATCCAGAACCGCACGTACCACGGCAGGCGCTTGGCCATCTGCACGAAGCTGCCGCTTTGCCCGGAGATCAGGTGCTGCATCAGGTCGATGCCTTCGCGGAACGCGATCGTGGCAAAGGCGCCGCCGACGCCGACGATGGCCGACCAGATCAGCATCGTATGGGCGTCCGACAGGCGGAACAGCTTTTGGGCGCGAGTGCGCAGCTTCAGCAGGAACGAGAGCACGGCTGAAAGAGGGCGATGGAAAACGACGCGAAGCATAGCATTGCGCCGCGCCCGCGGGACCATCCCGTCGGGCGCGGCGCGCGAAGTGTCACGGGCGGGCAACTCAGCCAAGCCAGTGCTGGACGCCCCAGGTGATCCCGTAGCCGCCGACGATCAGCCATACGTACAGGATCAGGCCGGTCATCAGCGCCCGCGGGCCGGCGGCGCGGATCTGCGCCACGCGGGTTTCGATGCCGAGCGCGGTCATCGCCATCGTCAGCGCGAAGGTGTCGAGCACGTTCAGCGTATGCGTGACGTCCGTCGGCAGCACGTTCAGCGAATTGACGATCACGAAGCCGAGGAAACCGAGCGCGAACCAGGGTACCGCCACCTTGCGCTTGTCTTGCGCGCCGCCGGCCGTTGCGCGAGCCGAGCGGGCGAGCCACCAGCCGAGCACCAGCAGCACGGGGACCAGCAGCATCACGCGCGTCATCTTGACGATCGTCGCGACGTGCGCGACCTGCGGGCTGATGTCGCTCGCCGCGCCGACCACCTGCGCGACTTCATGGATCGTGCCGCCGAAGAACAGCCCGAGGCCGGCCGGATCGAGGTTCAGCAGCCCGGCGTGATAGGCGATCGGGTACAGGAACATCGACAGCGTGCCGAACAGCACGACGCTGCCCACGGCCATCGCGCTCTGGTGCGGCTTCGACTGCAGCGTCGATTCGAACGCGAGCACGGCCGCCGCGCCGCAGATCGCGCTGCCGGCAGCGGTCAGCAGGGCGGAATCGCGGTCGAGCTTCATGATCTTCATGCCGGCCCAGGTGCCGATCACGAGCGTGCTGACGACGACCAGCACCGACACCGTGAGGCCCGGCAGGCCGACCTGCGCGATTTCCTGCAGGCTCACGCGCAACCCGAAGAACGCGACCGCGATGCGCAGCAGCTTGCGCGCGGAGAAGTTGACGCCGGCCGCCCAGCTGGCCGGCATGCCGTCGCGCAGCGCGTTGCCGTACAGCGCGCCGGCGACGATGCCGACGATCAGCGGCGACAGGCCGAGCCCCGCGATCGCGGGAAGCTGGGACAGGCTCGTGACGGCGGCGGCGAACAGCGCGACGAACAGCACGCCGTTCAACTGGCCGCGCACCGACGGCGCGGCATGGCTGAGATGGGGAGTCGGAGCAGTGGACATGGAAGCACCGTGATGGAACGTGTTGCGATGCTGTAATCCTAATTTCGTTATATCTATATGAAAAATTGTGATTTGTGACGTAAACTATCCGGAAAGCCGATAATTTATCCCAATGACCCCGGATCAACTGATAACGTTCGCCGCCGTTGCCGAACACCTGAACATCAGCCACGCCGCCGTGGCGCTGCATTTGTCGCAGCCGGCCGTGTCGGGCCAGTTGCGGCTGCTGCAGGACGAATTCGGCGAGCCGCTGTACCAGCGCGACGGCCGCGGCATCCGCCTGACGCCGGTCGGCGAGCAGCTCGCGCAGTACGCGAAGGCGCAGCGCGACACGTTCGCGCAGGCGCGTGCGTTTCGCGACGCGGTGCGCGGCCTCGAGGCCGGCACGCTGCGCATCGGCGCGAGCACGACGCCCGCGAGCTACCTGCTGCCTTATCTGATCGCGGCGTTCCAGCCGCTCGCGCCGCGCGTGACGATCCAGACGATGAGCGGCAATACGGCCGACGTGGTGGCCGCGCTGGCGTCGCTCGACATCGCGCTGATCGAGGGGCCGCCCGGCGAGGCGCTGCCGCCCGGCACGGCCGTCCATGCGTGGCACGAGGACGAGATCGTCGCGATTGTGCCGGCCGGCCATCCGCTGGCCGCGCCCGGCTACGACGCGGGGGTGACGCTCGACGCGCTCGCCGCGCATCCGCTCGTGTTGCGCGAGGAGGGCTCCGCCGTGCGGCAGCTCGTCGAGCGCGCGTTCGCGCAGGGCGGCGCGCCGATGCGCGTCGCGTTCGAGATCGCCGGTGTCGAGGCCGTGAAGGAGGCCGTGCGCGCAGGGATGGGCGTCGGGTTCGTGTCCGCGATGTCGCTGCGTCATCAGGATGCGGCGCTGGTGCTGCGCTCGTTCGCGCCGGCCCCGCTCACACGACATTTCTCCATTCTGGTGCCGCACGGCGGCGCGCCGTCGCGCGTGGCCGCCCAATTCCTCGACATGAGTCTCGCGCAGGATCTCGCCTGAGCGGCCGAAGCCGCCCCGGGAACACGTGTTGCGCGCCGTCGGGCCAGGTCCTGCGTGGTGCACTATCTTAGGGATTTCCTCTATGGCGTGGGCCTGACGCGAGGCGCACCATCCGTCTCAAGCAAATGGAACCGGTTCCATTCCGGTTAAAAAGGGCAAAATGGCAGACATCGTGATCGTGGCGAGCGCATTCGGGATGGACCGCGTGCGTCAGGAAGGCCACAGCGCATTCGTCGCAACCGTGGCGGCATCTGGTGCGACCGGTTTCGAGGTGCGGCGCGAACTGTTCGCGTCGGACGACGACGCGACTCCCGGCGCGCTGGCCACGCTCGGCGCGCAGATCGCCGCCCATGGGCTGTGGTCGGTCTACTCGACGCCGGCGACGCTGTACACGGAAACGGGCGCGCTCGACGCGGATGCATTGCGCGACGCGCTCGCGGAAGCCGACGCGCTCGGCGCGCGCTTCGTCAAATTCCAGCTCGGCGGCTTTACCGGCGATGCGCACGCGGCCGACATCGTCGCGCTGTCGCGCGTCGCGAAGGCCCGCGTGGTGGTCGAGAATGGTCAGCTTCCGGTCGGCGGCGCGCTCGCGCAGTTCCGCGGGCTGTTCGACGCGCTGGCCGCGGCCGGCCTGCGCGACGCGCTCGGGATGACGTTCGACATCGGCAACTGGCAGTGGCCGGGCGAAGCGCCGCTCGATTGCGCACAGGTGCTCGCGCCGCATGTGGAATACATTCATTGCAAGGCCGTCGAAGGCGAGGGCGCGCGCCGTTTCGCGGCCGCGCCGGCGCCGGACGACGCGCTCGTGACCGGCGTGCTCGCGGCGCTGCCGCCGTACGCGCCGCGCGGCATCGAGTTTCCGTTCGACGCGGCCGACCTGGCGGGCGATGCATGCCGCCGTGTCGCGTGGCTCGCGACCGCGTGATGGCAGAAGGATCCCGAGGAGTTCATTCATGAAAGCAGCACTCGATGTCGTGACCTACGGCGAGGCGATGGCGATGTTCGTCGCGACCGAGCCCGGCCATCTCGCGCACGCGGGGCAATTCACGAAGCGGATCGCGGGCGCCGACCTGAACGTCGCGATCGGCCTGTCGCGGCTCGGCTTCCGGGTCGGCTGGATGAGCCGCGTGGGCAGCGATTCGTTCGGCGGCTACGTGCTCGACACGCTGGCGCGCGAAGGCATCGATGCGTCGTGCGTGACCGTCGATCCGCGTTACCCGACCGGTTTCCAGCTGAAGTCGCGCAACGACGACGGCAGCGATCCGACCGTCGAATATTTCCGCAAGGGCTCGGCCGCAAGCCACCTGTCGTGCGACGACTACGTGGCCGACTACGTGCTCGGCGCGCGCCACCTGCACCTGACGGGCGTCGCGCCGGCGATTTCCGCGACGTCGTGCGAGCTGGCGTTCCGGCTCGCGCGCGAGATGCGCGCGGCCGGCAAGAGGATCTCGTTCGACCCGAATCTGCGCCCGACGCTGTGGCCGTCCGCCGACGTGATGGCGAAGACGCTGAACGCGCTCGCGACGCTCGCCGACTGGGTGCTGCCGGGCCTCGCCGAAGGGCGGCAGCTCACCGGGCACGACACGCCTGCCGACATCGCGGGCTTCTATCTCGCACAGGGCGCGCGTGGCGTCGTGATCAAGCTCGGCGCGCAAGGCGCGTATTTCCGCACGGCTGACGGCCGCGAGGGCACGGTCGTGGGCGAGCGTGTCGAGCGGGTGGTCGACACGGTCGGCGCCGGCGACGGTTTCGCGGTCGGCGTGGTCAGCGCATTGCTGGAAGGCCGGAGCGTCGAGCAGGCCGTCGCGCGCGGCAACCGGATCGGCGCGCTCGCGATCCAGGTGATCGGCGATTCGGAAGGGCTGCCGACGCGTGAAGCCCTCGACCGGCTCGAAAATGTCAGCAATCGCGCCGATCGCTTAGAGGAAACCGTCACCGCGCAATGAGAGGCCGGACACGGCACAATCCGCGGATCCATTTCGTGCGCGACGCACACGTAGTTTTGTTCGAGGCCGGAACCAGCGCTGAAGCGCCAGGCCCGGCCGACTCCCTAAAGGATGGGGCCGTGCCGGGCGCTGAAGCGCCAGGTCCGGCCGACATACGGAGACACTCTCATGGCAGCCAATCTTGCAGCCCGACGCTGGTGGACGATCATGCCGATCGTCTTCATCACGTACAGCCTCGCTTACCTCGATCGCGCGAACTACGGGTTCGCGGCGGCGGCCGGCATCAACCAGGACCTCGGGATCAGCAAGGGCCTGTCGTCGCTGATCGGCGCGCTGTTCTTCCTCGGTTACTTCTTCTTCCAGATCCCCGGTGCGATCTATGCGGAACGCCGCAGCGTGAAGAAGCTCGTGTTCGTCAGCCTGATCCTGTGGGGCGGCTGCGCGGCGCTCACGGGCGTGGTCAGCAACATCCCGTCGCTGATGGCGATCCGCTTCGTGCTCGGCGTGGTCGAGGCGGCCGTGATGCCGGCGATGCTGATCTACATCAGCAACTGGTTCACGAAGAACGAGCGCTCGCGTGCGAACACGTTCCTGATCCTCGGCAACCCGGTCACGGTGCTGTGGATGTCGATCGTGTCGGGTTATCTCGTGCATGAATTCGGCTGGCGCCACATGTTCATCGCCGAAGGCGTGCCGGCCGTCATCTGGGCCGTGTGCTGGTGGTTCCTCGTGCAGGACAAGCCGGCCGATTCGCCGTGGCTCACCGCGCAGGAAAAACGCGACCTCGACGCCGCGCTCGTGGCCGAGCAGGCAGCGATCAAGCCCGTGCGCAACTATGGCGAGGCATTCCGCTCGCCGGCCGTGATCAAGCTGTGCGCGCAGTATTTCTGCTGGAGCATCGGCGTGTACGGCTTCGTGCTGTGGCTGCCGTCGATCGTCAAGAACGGTTCCGACCTCGGGATGGTCGCGACCGGCTGGCTGTCCGCGCTGCCGTATCTCGCGGCGACGATCGCGATGATCGCGGCATCGTGGGCGTCCGACAAGGTCGGCTCGCGCCGCGGCTTCGTGTGGCCGTTCCTGCTGATCGGCGCGGCTGCGTTCGCCGCGTCGTACGCGCTCGGCTCGTCGCATTTCTGGATCTCGTATGCGCTGCTGGTCGTCGCGGGCGCCGCGATGTATGCGCCGTACGGCCCGTTCTTCGCGATCGTGCCGGAACTGCTGCCGAAGAACGTCGCCGGTGGCGCAATGGCGCTGATCAACAGCATGGGCGCGCTCGGCTCGTTCGTCGGCTCGTACTTCGTCGGTTACCTGAACGGTGCGACCGGGTCGCCCGTCGCGTCGTATGCATTCATGAGCGCCGCGCTCGTCGCCGCGGTGATCCTCACGCTGTCCGTCAAACCCCAGGCGCGCGATGCGCATCCGCTCGCCGCGCCGCTGCAAGGAAAATGAAACATGAAGCCCCGTATCGTCGCGTACAAGCCGCTGCCCGATGACGTTCTCGCGTACCTGCGCGAGCATGCGGACGTCGTGCAGGCCGACGGCGCCGACGCACTGGCCGCGGCACTCGGCGACGCGGACGGCGCGATCGGCGCGAGCCTGAAGGTCACGTCGCAGATGCTCGACCGCGCGCCGCGGCTGAAGGCGTGGTCGACGATCTCGGTCGGCTACGACAACTTCGACGTCGCCGATCTGACGCGCCGCGGCATCGTGCTCGCGCATACGCCGGACGTGCTGACCGAGTCGACCGCCGATACGGTGTTTTCGCTGATCCTGGCGTCCGCGCGGCGCGTGGTCGAACTGGCCGAGTGGGTGAAGGCCGGGAACTGGCATCGCAGCATCGGCCCCGACCTGTACGGTACCGACGTGCAGGGCAAGACGCTCGGCATCGTCGGCCTCGGGCGGATCGGCGGCGCGGTCGCGCGCCGCGCGGCGCTCGGCTTCCGGATGCAGGTGCTGTACGCGAACCGCTCGGCGAACGCTGAAGCCGAGACGCAATACGGCGCGCGGCGCGTGACGTTCGACGAACTGCTCGCGCAGTCGGATTTCGTGTGCCTGCAGGTGCCGCTGTCGCCGGACACGCGTCACCTGATCGGCGCGCCCGAATTCGCGAAGATGAAGCGTGGCGCGATCCTGATCAACGCGTCGCGCGGGCCCGTCGTCGACGAAGCCGCGCTGGCCGACGCGCTGCGCGCGGGCACGATCCGTGGCGCGGGGCTCGACGTGTTCGAGCAGGAGCCGCTGCCGGCGGATTCGCCGTTGCTGCAGATGAAGAATGTCGTCGCGCTGCCGCATATCGGCTCGGCGACGCACGAGACGCGCCATGCGATGGCGCGCTGCGCCGCGGAAAACCTGGTCGGCGCGCTGGCCGGCACGCTGCGCACGAATCTCGTCAATCCGGACGCGCTCGCACACGCCTGAGCGGCCTCGGGCAACCGGTCGGTGCGGCGCCGGCGCGGTTAGAGTCGATGATCGTGGTGCGGGAGGGCTGGCTGCGTTATGATCGCCCGCTCTCGTCGCATCGACGGCCCGGCTACACTGCCGGTGGCGTCGCGCGGCGGGGATCCGCGCCAGGTCCGGGCGGCCGACTGCCGTTGCACGCGACTGACTTGCGCGGATCGACCGCCAGACACGGGGCCAGCGCAGGCGCAGAAGCGCTCAGACAGAGGAGTCCGCCGGGTGGCTTACGTTTCCAACAACAAAGGTCCGTCTGCTCACGAAGCGGCGCGGATCGTACGTCGCGAGGCACGACAGTGACCGATTCGCAACCTTCCACGACGCGTCCGGCGACGATCAGCGACGTCGCGCGCGAGGCCGGCACGGGCAAGACCAGCGTTTCGCGCTATCTGAACGGCGAGACGCATGTGCTGTCCGTCGATCTGCGCCAGCGGATCGAGTCCGCGATCGCGCGGCTCAACTACCGGCCGAACCAGATGGCGCGCGGGCTCAAGCGCGGCCGCAACCGGCTGCTCGGCATGCTCGCGGCCGACCTGACCAATCCTTACACCGTCGAAGTGCTGCAGGGCGTCGAGGCTGCGTGCCATGCGCTCGGCTACATGCCGCTCATCTGTCACGCGGCGAACGAGGTCGAGATGGAGCGGCGCTTCCTGCAGCTGCTCACGACCTACCGTGTCGAAGGGCTGATCGTCAACGCGCTCGGCGCCGACGAAGACGTGCTGCGCCCGCTGCGCGGCGCGGGCATCCCGGCCGTGCTCGTCGACCGGACGGTCGAGGGCTTCGAGGCCGACCTGATCGGTCTCGACAACGCCGATGCGATCGAGATGGCGCTCGCGCACCTGGTCGAACACGGCTTCGACGCGATCCATTTCGTCGTGCAGCCGTTCGAGCGCGTCAGCTCGCGGCGCGTGCGCGAGGCCGCGTTCCGTGCGGCTCTGGACGCGCGCGGGCTGCCGGTGCCGCCGACGGTCGTGCTCGACCTGAACGCGCCCGATGCCGCCGCGGCGGCGCTTGCCGACGTCGACACCCGCATCGACGACGCGGCACGGCGTGGCGTGCGCGCGGCGCTGTTCGCCGCGAACGCGCCGGTCGCGCTCGCGATCGCGCGCCACCTGCGCGCGCGTTTCGGCGCTGCGTGGCAGCAGAAGGCGGCGCTGCTGTCGATCGACGATCCGGAATGGGCCGAGCTGATCGGCATCACCACGATCCGTCAGCCGACCTACGAAATCGGCTACAAGGCCGTCGAGTTCGTGCACGAGCGGATCGACGGCGCGGCGGGCGACGTGCGGGTCGCGATGCTGCCCGGCGAGCTGTGTGCGCGCGCGTCGACCGCAAGCTGAGTATCATTCGGGGCACGCAGCGCGTCAGGTGCGCTGCCCCGAACAAGGAAATACATGACTGTCGCTCCCGTCACGCTGGCGCTGCTGATCGCCGCCACGCTGATCATCGCGCTGCTGCCGCTCGTCCTCTACCGCATCCTGCGCAAGCCGCTTGCGCTCAACCGCCGCGACACGATCGTCGGTGTCGCCGTCTTCACGTTGTTTGCGATGATCGTCGAGCGCGCGTTCCACGGGCTCGTGCTGAGCCACACGCCGGAGGACGGCTGGCTGACGCAGCCGCTTGCGTTCGTCGCGTACGGCGCGCTCGCGACCGCCGTATTCGAGGAAGTCGGCCGCTATCTCGGGATGCGTTTCCTGAACCGTCGTTATGGCGAATCGGCCGGCGACGGTCGCGGGATCGGCTACGGGATCGGTCACGCCGGTGCCGAAGCCTGGTTCGTCGGCGTGCTCGTGTGGGGCCAGTGGTCGTATCTCGCGTGGCTCGCGAGCCGCGGCCAGCTCGAGACGCAACTGTCCGATCTGCCGGTCGACACCGTGGTGCGGCTGCACATGATGCTCGCCACGTTGTCGGCACAGTCGATCCTGCTGTTGCTGCTCGAACGCTGCGCGGCGTTCGCGGTGCAGCTCGCGCTGTCGGTGCTGGTCTGGCGCGGCGTGCGCGCCGGCCGCGCGGCCGTGTTGCCGCTGGCGATCGTGCTGCATGCGCTGGCGGCCGCGCCGACGCTGTTGTACCAGGTGCGCGTGCTGCCGGCCGCGTGGGTCGAGGCCGCGTATTTCGTGATGGCCGCGGTGCTGGTCGTCGTGCTGGTGAAGACGTGCCGGCCGTCGCGTGCGGCGGCCTGACGGGAGAGCGCAATGGACGACTATCTGATCGAATGCCAGAGCGCGGAATTCGACGTGCTCGCGCGCGTGATCTGCGATCTCTTCCCGGAGCAGACGCGCTTTGCCGAAAGCAGCGATGCGCGCGGGCGTTTCCTGTCCGTGCACTGGCTTGCGATGCGTTTCGGCGCGACGCCGAAGCGGATGACGCTCGCGATCCGCATCGTGCCGGCGGCGCTGGCGCGCTACCTGGTGCTCAAGCCGATGCAGCGCGCGCGCAGCCATGCGGTGCTGCATGCCTATACGGAAGCGATGCTCGGGTCGCTCGAGGAGCGGCACGCGGCCGGTGAGGCCGTCGAGCGCGACGCGGAACTCGAACTCGACGAAGACTTTGCGTGAGCGACGGCGCCGGCCTCGTGCCGGCGCGGCGGATCATGCGTCGCGGTAGACCTGCGCGAAGCGCTGCGCCTGGACGACGCCATAGTCGCCGGGCGCGTATTGCATGACCCAGTCGCCGGCGACGCCGCGCAGCGTGTCGCCGTTTTCCGAGCGGGCGATCGCAAACGGCTCGTCCATCCGGCGGGCGAGCACGACGGCCGGCCGGTTCCGGTAGGCGCCCGGCGCGCCGTGCGCGAGTGCCGGATCGGCGGGCAGGTATTTGGCGTCGAAGCGTGCGCGCGACACGACCCAGCGATCGCCGGTCGAGCCGGTGATCAGCGCATCGCCCGCCACATAGCGGTTCGGGCCTTCGAGGCTCATCAGTTCGCCATCGGCATCCGCGAAAGCCACGGCGACGGTTTCGTCCTTGACGACGCGACGGGCCTGCGGATCGGTACGCAGGTCGAGGTGCTTGAGTTCGAGCATGGCGGGGAGGTGCGGGAAAGCTGGAAAAGCCGGGAGCTTATCCCGAATTCGGCGCGCCGTGTGGCGCGCCGATCGCCGACAGACGCGCGGCGCCGTCCGGCCCGGGCGGGCAGGTACGGCGTCGGCGGAGTGGGCGTCAGGGCTGTGCGGGTGCGCTGGCGGCCGGCGCGGCTGCCGCCTTGCCTTCCTTGCCCTTCGCCTTGCCCTTGCCGCGGTGCTCGCCGCCGTGGTGCAGCCAGCTGCGGAACGTCGTGTCGGCCAGCGCCTTCTGCTCGGCCGGGAAGCTCTCGTAGAGCGGCGCGAAGGCGTCGGCGAGCTTCTTCGCGCCGTCGGC
Source organism: Burkholderia sp. BCC1999 (assembly GCF_905339975.1). Lineage (NCBI taxonomy): Bacteria > Pseudomonadati > Pseudomonadota > Betaproteobacteria > Burkholderiales > Burkholderiaceae > Burkholderia > Burkholderia sp. BCC1999. Next base: position 93,341 of record NZ_CAJPHP010000018.1, read on the forward strand.
GTTCGCCTGCGACAGTTCCGCGTACTGCTTCATGTCGTCGATCGCGGAGACGTCGTGCTTGGCCATCCGTTCGCTGTAGAGGCGGCCCATCGTCGCGCCGTTGTCGCGCATCGTATCGGCGAACGTCTTCCATTGCGGTTCCTGCGCCGACGTGATCTTCAGCTGGTCGTGCAGGTACTTGATGCGCTGCTCGATGCGCGCTTCGTGGTGTGCCGCGCGCTGCTCGGCGCTCGGGGCCGACGCAGCGGCCGTCGTGGCCGCGGCCTGGGCGGGCGCTTGCGGCTGGGCCGGGGTTTGCGCAAACGCGCTGGCTGCAACGACGAGCGTAGCGAGGGTGAGCGAGATTTTCTTCATGGTTGGCTCTCCGGGGTGGTGTCGTGCGAGCGGGCGCGGCGGCAACTGCCGCAAGCGCGCATCTCGCGTCGCATGCTATTAGTAGCACGTTGCGTGCAGTGCAGCGGTGAATGCGACACTTGCTTACATCCGATACGAATCGAAATTGAAAGGTTCGAACCCGGGCGATGCCGGTTGGGCGCACCGGCGTTCGGCGCTATCATCGCGTCACCTTCCACTCAGCCGGCGCGTCGCGCACCGGCCCAGCCTCATGCGTCCACCCCGCCTCGACCAACTCGACGATCTCGACCGGCAACTCGTCGCGCTGCTGCAAGCCGATGCGCGCGCCAGTGTCGCGGATCTCGCGCGCCAGCTCGACGTTGCGCGCACGACGGTCGTCGCACGCATCGCGCGGCTCGAACGCACCAACGTGATCGCCGGGTACAGCGTCCGGCTCGGGCAGGACGTGCTCGACGCGAGCATTTACGCGTATGTCGGCATCATCCTCACGCCGAAGTTCGGCAAGGACGTATTGCGCAAGCTCGACCGGATGCCCGAAGTGCAGTTGCTGTGCGCGGTGAGCGGCGAGTACGACTACGTCGCGTGGCTGCGCGCCGATTCGCCCGAACGGCTCAACGACCTGCTCGACCAGATCGGCACGCTCGAAGGCGTCGAGCGCACGACGACGTCGATCATCCTGTCGCGCAAGATCGATCGCGGGACGATCGGCGGCTGACGCTCCGGTCGCGCGTAGCGGACCAATCAGCCGTCGGTCCGGTCGCGGGGCTGCGCCGCGCCTGACGGCCGCGCGAGCGGAATCCGCACCGATACGCGCAACCCGCGCGAAGCCGGTTCGTCCGCATATGCGAGCGTGATGTCGGCACCCATCCGGTCCGCGAGGATCTTCACGATCGACAGGCCGAGCCCCGAACCGATCTGCGCGTTGCCGGGCACGCGGTAGAACGGATCGAACACGCGCTCGCGTTCCTGCGGCGCGATGCCCGGCCCGCTGTCGATGATCGTCACGCACGCGTGCGTGTCCGTGCCTGACGTCGACAGGTCCACGCGACCGCCGGCCGGCGTGTAGCGGATCGCGTTGTCGACCAGGTTCATGACCAGCGACACGAGTTCGAGTTCGTCGGCGGGCACGCGGGCGTCCGGGCCGTCGTCGATGCCGATGTCGAGCGTCTTCGCATCGGCGAGCGGCATCAGGTCTTCCAGCACGCGGCGATAGATCGCATGCACGGAGACGGCGCCGGGCGGGGCGGCCGGCGCGCTTTGCGCACGCGCCAGCGCGAGGAGCTGCCCGATCAGGTGGCGGCTGCGGTCGAGCCCGCTGCGCAGCGCGGCGAGCCGCGCGCGCGCATCGTCCGGCAGATCGGTGTCGGCCAGGCGCTCGGCCTGCAGCGACATCGCGGTGAGCGGCGAGCGCAGCTCGTGGGCCGCATCGGCGACGAAGCGGCGCTGCGTATCGACCGATTGCGCGACGCGCGCGAGCATCCGGTTGATCGCGACGACGAATGGCCGCACCTCGACCGGCACGTGCTCGGCCGATACCGGGCGCAGGTCGTGTTCGTCGCGTGCGTCGATCCCGGCGGACAGCGCGGCGACCGGGCGGAACAGCTTGCGCACGAGATCGGCAACGAGCAGCAGCAGGATCGGCACGAGGATCAGCAGCGGCAGCGCAGTGCGCCATGCACTCTCGCGCGCGACGTCGTCGCGCATGCCGGCCTCCTGCGCGACCGCGATGCGCTCGCCGTTCTCGAACGTGCGGACCATCACGCGATAGGCATTGCCGCCCGCATCGACCGTATGCAGCCCGTCGGCGAGCGTCGGCGGCAGCGCGAGCCGGGGCGAGCCGTCGGTGTGTGGTTGCGGATCGCCGCCGAGCGGCTGCACGATCACGCGCGACAGTTCGTCGCTTTCGCGTGCGGGCCCGGTGCCCGCTGCATGCGCCGCAGGCGCGCGCTGGCGATCGAGCAGCGTCGCGACCTCGCGCAGTACATCGTCCTGCAATTCATGCGCTTCGTCGAATGCCGATGAAAACGCAAACGCGGCCGCGACTGTCGCGACGACGAGGATCGCGGCCGACAGCGCGACCGACAGGCGGAACCCGATCGACTCGTTCAGGCGTTTCTTGAAACCATCCATCCCGCCCCCCTGACGTTCTTGATCACGGTACTGCCGAGCTTGCGGCGCAGCGAATGGATCAAGAATTCGACCGCGTTGCTTTCGACTTCTTCTCCCCAGCCGTACAGGCGATCCTCGAGCTCACGCCGCGACAGGATCGCGCCGGGGCGCACCAGCAGCGCTCGCAGCAGCGAGAATTCGCGGTTCGACAGCGCGACCGGCGCTTGTCCGTCGACGGTTGCCTCGCGCGTCGCCGGGTCGAGCGACACGATCCCGTTGCCCAGCAGCGGCGCGGCCGAACCGGCCCGGCGCCGGATCGCGACGCGAATCCGTGCGAGCAGTTCGGCCATGTCGAACGGCTTCACGATGTAGTCGTCGGCGCCACCGTCGAGGCCACGCAGTCGATCGTCGAGCCCGTCGCGCGCGGTGACGATCAGCAGCGGCGTGCCGGTGTCCTTCACGCGGATGCCGGCCAGCACGTCGAGCCCGTCGCGGCCAGGCAGGCCGAGGTCGAGCAGGACCAGGTCGTAGGGCTGCGCGGCGAACGCGGTCAGCGCGTGCCCGCCGTCGGTGACCCAGTCGGTGGCGTACGACGCATCCTTCAGCGCGGCATGGACGGCCTCGCCGATCATCGGGTCGTCCTCGACGAGCAGTATTCGCATGCGTGTTCTCCGTGCCGCGCGATCGCCGCCAGCGTATGCGATTCCGGCGCGCGCGTCACGCGCGGCGCGCCCGGCCCATCGCCGATCTGCGCTTAATGGCTGCCGAACCGGTCGAAGGCGGCAAGCAGGTTCTTCATCGCGGCGGCCGAATCGGCCTGGGTCGGATGGTCGGCGCGCAGCGCGGCGAGCGCACGGTCGATTTCCTGGTCGACCATGTGCCAGTCGGCGGCCGCACGCGGCTTGAGGCCGGCCTCGGCCGAATCCCACGCGATCTCCAGATCCTTGATGCGTGTTTTTGCGCCGGGCAGGTCGCCCTTGCCGACCAGCGTGTTCACGTCGGCGGCGATCGTGCGGAACTGCGACAGATCGCCGAGCTTCGACGCGCGGGGCGCGGCGGACGAAGCGGCGGCCGTTGCGGGCACCGGAGTCGATGCGTTCGCATCCTGCTGCTTCGAGCAGCCGGCGGCGGCGCCGAGCAGGGCAATCGCGGCTGCGGCCGTGACGAGACGGGAAACGGAATTCGGGATGGGCATGGGGTGTCCTCGATGCAATGAACGGAAGGAAAAGGGTGTCATTCGGCGGCGCCGGCACGCGTGTGCGCGCCGCTGCCGAATTGCGCGACGGCGACGAGCAGCACGATCACGGTCAGGAACAGCAGGCTCGTCCACGCGGCGCCGAAACCGAGCCCGCCATACGTGCGGGCCTGCGTGAGCAGATCGCCGAGCGACGCGCCGAACGGGCGCGTCAGGATGTAGGCGATCCAGAACGCCAGCACCGCGTTCGCGCCGAGCCGCCACATCGCGAACACGGCCGCGATCAATGCGCCGAAGCACAGCGCGCCGAGCGTGAAGCCGAGCCCGAGCGCCTCGGTCGCGAGATCGCCGGCGGCGGTGCCGAGCGCGAACGTGCAGAGGATCGCGGCCCAGTAGAACAACTCGCGCCGCGGCGTGACGATCGTTTCGATTGACAGCGTGCCTTCTACGCGATGCCAGACGAAGAAGATCGCGGTGAGCGCGACGGCAAACGCGGCGGTGCTCGCATAGAGGCTGACGTTCAGGCCGTCGGTGAGCAGGTCGGTGATCTGCGTGCCGACGATGCTGACGAGCACCACCGTGAGCCAGTAGATCCACGGCACGTAGCGGCGTGTGCGCAACTGCAGCCACAGCGCGATCGCGAGCAGCGACGCCATCGCGATGCACGTGACGTTCTGGCCGAGGCCCGCGTTGACCGCGAGAAAGTCGGCGCCGGTTTCGCCGACCGTGGTCGACATGATCTTGATGATCCAGAACGACAGCGCAACGTCGGGCACCTTGTTCAGCCAGTGCGACGTGCGGTTGACGGGCAGGGATTGCATGCGATGCCTCCTTGGAAATCGGGTGATCGGCATGCAGTCTGAATCGCGAGACTTAGGCCAGCCATAGCGGGCCGACGGCGGGTGAAAAACCCCTGTTTCGACGTTTCGACGAAAAGTGTCGTCATAACGTCGAAATTATCAGTCGTTTCGCATCATTCTTCGTCTTGGAACTGATTTTGCGCGTCCCTAAACTGTGTTCATGGCTCAACGCCGTTCACAACACCAACCCATCATCAGGAGATAAGCGCATGAAAATCGCCATCGTCGGCGCAGGTCTGATCGGCCACACCATTGCTCACATGCTGCGTGAAACGGGCGACTACGAAGTCGTCGCGTTCGACCGCGACGCGGATGCGCTCGCGAAGCTGTCGCGCGAAGGCATCGCGACGCAACGGGTCGATTCGGCCGACGCGAACGCGATTCGCGAAGCAGTGAAGGGCTTCGATGCGCTCGTCAACGCGCTGCCGTACTACCTCGCGGTCAACGTCGCCGCTGCCGCGAAGGCCGCCGGCGTCCATTACTTCGACCTGACCGAAGACGTGCGCGCGACCCACGCGATCCGCGAACTGGCTGAAGGCTCCGACCGTGCGTTCATGCCGCAGTGCGGCCTCGCACCGGGCTTCATCGGTCTCGCCGCGCATGAACTGGTGAACGGCTTCAGCGAAGTGCGCGACGTGAAGATGCGCGTCGGCGCGTTGCCCGAGTATCCGACCAACGCGTTGAAGTACAACCTGACGTGGAGCGTCGACGGCCTGATCAACGAATACTGCCAGCCGTGCGAAGCGATCCGCGACGGCCGCAAGCAGTGGGTGCAGCCGCTCGAAGGCCTCGAGCACTTCTCGCTCGACGGTACCGAATACGAAGCGTTCAACACGTCGGGCGGCCTCGGCACGTTGTGCGAGACGCTGTCGGGCAAGGTCGAGACGCTCGACTACAAGTCGGTGCGCTACCCGGGCCACCGCGATCTCGTGCAGTTCCTGCTCGAAGACCTGCGCCTGTCGACCGACCGCGACACGCTGAAGTCGATCATGCGCCGCGCGGTGCCGTCGACGAAGCAGGACGTCGTGCTCGTGTTCATCACGGTGACGGGCGTGAAGGACGGCCAGCTCGTGCAGGACGTGTTCACGCGCAAGATCTTCGCGAAGGACGTGTGCGGGATGCACATGAGCGCGATCCAGATCACGACGGCCGGCGCGATGTGCGCGGTGCTCGATCTGTTCCGCGAGAAGAAGCTGCCGCAGAGCGGTTTCATCCCGCAGGAAAAGGTATCGCTGAAGGCGTTCCTGTCGAACCGCTTCGGCAAGCTGTACGAAGGCGGCACGATGGAGCGCGCGCACGCGGTTGCCTGACCGACCGCCAGCCTCTGGCACGAGGGCCGTACGACGCCGGGAGCGCAGCAGCGCTTCCGGCGTTGTTTTTTGGGGAAGCAGAAAGCGGGAAGCGGGCCGGGCGGCGCGCTCAGGCCGGTAGCGGCGGGACGATCGTCGAGGGTTGCGGGGGCGGCACGATGCGATACAGCAGTGCGTCGACGTCCGCGTCGGACGGCGCGGTGTTGTCGAACATCACGATGCCGTCGCATTCGTGGCCGGTCGGCACGAAGCGGCGCTGCCGGTATTCGTCCCAGTGAGTGAGCTTGTACGCATCGTTCGGGTTGCCGCGCGCGACGATCCGCGCGTGTGCGACGTCTTCCGACGTGTGGACCCAGACGACCGTCAGCGCGATGTCGGGCGCGATGCCGAGCCACGCGCGGTCGAGGATGCGCCGGTCGCGTACTTCGCGCGACAGCGGGCCGACGACGATCGCGCCGATGCCGAGCGCGAGATTTTCACGGGCCGTGTCGAGCAGGCCGTGGTACTCGGGATCGCGCAGGTGCTTCAGGTAGAGCGGGCTGTCGCGGTCGTTCGGATCTTCCGTGAGCGCGCCCATCGCGGCCGAACTGTAGCGCCCGTACAGCGTGTCCTTGTCGAGTAGGCAGAATGCTTCGCCGGTCGCGCGCATCAGCGGCCCGATGAGCCGCTTCGCGAGCGTGGTCTTGCCGGTGCCGGCATGACCGCAGAAGAACACCAGATGCGTCACGAAGCCTTGCCTCCCGGCCGCGGGCTCGACGCGTCGTTGGGCTTGTCGCCGCGCGAGAACACTTCCGCTTCCAGCCACATCGCGTTGATGATGCCAAAGCCGAGCGCCACGCCGATGCCGAGTATCCACGAGAAATACCACATAGGTCTGCCTCCTTGACGGTCGGGCCGCGCGGGCGTTGTGCGTCGCGCAACGCAGGTGCCGCGGGCCTGTCGAAGTACCCCGGTGTGCGTGCTGCAGCGCACGCAGCCCGATCATGACCAATATCGGCGTGCCGTGCAAGCCGGGCCGTCCGCGCAGCAAACCGGTAAACTGATGCGCAAATCGCAACATCACGGACAACATGCTGATCAACTGCGCTGCATACCAGGATGGCCGCAAACTGGCCGACATCGATATCGACGCCATCAGCGACTACGTGTCGAAGCCCGAGTGCTTCGTGTGGGTCGCGCTGAAGGATCCGTCGCCCGAGGAAATCGACCTGATGGGCGAGGAGTTCGGGCTGCACGAGCTCGCCCTCGAGGATGCCCGCAAAGGGCATCAGCGGCCGAAGATCGAGGAATATGGCGATTCGCTGTTCGCCGTGCTGCATACGGTCGAGCTCGACGAGGACGGTGAATTCAAGGTCGGCGAACTGAATGTATTCGTCGGCCCGAACTACGTACTGTCGATCCGCAACCATAGCGAGCAGGATTTCCGCGAGGTGCGCAAGCGCTGCGAGCGCGAGCCGCATCTGCTGCAGGAAGGGTCGGCATTCGTGTTCTATGCGCTGATGGACCAGGTCGTCGACCGCTATTTCCCGATCCTCGAAACGCTTGGCGCCGAGCTCGAGGAACTCGAGGACCGCATCTTCGCGAAGGCGACGCCGGCGTCGTCGCGCGCGATCATCGAGGATCTCTATTCGCTGAAACGCCGGCTCGTGTTGCTGTACCAGCACACGGCGCCGCTGATGGAACCGCTCGCGAAGCTGACCGGCGGGCGCGTTCCGCAAGTCTGCAGCGGGATGGCCGCGTATTTTCGCGACGTGTACGACCATCTGCAGCGGATCGTGAAGACGATCGAAGGGCGCCGCGAGATGGTCGTCACGGCGATCCAGGTCAACCTCGGGATGATTTCGCTCGCCGAGAGCGAAGTGACGAAGCGGCTCGGCTCGTTCGCCGCGCTGTTCGCGATACCGACGATGATCGCCGGCATCTACGGGATGAACTTCGCGAACATGCCCGAGCTGCACCTGAAATACGGCTTCTACGGCTGCATCGCGGTGATGGTCGTCGCCGACTTCGCGCTGTGGTGGCGTTTCAAGCGGGCAGGGTGGCTGTAGGCGCGCCGCGCACCTAGCGCGGCGCGTGTTTGCCGATCACGACGCGCCACGGCCGCACGCGCCACGATTTCACGAGGCCGTTCTGCACGTACGGATCGGCGCGCGCGAACGATTCGGCCGCTTCCGGCGAATCGCCTTCAAATACGAGCACGGCCTGGTCGGCCGGCTCCGCCAGCGCGCCGGCGAGCACGAGTTCGCCGCGCTCGGTCGCGGCCTGCGCGAGCGCGAGATGCTGCGCACGGAACGGTTCGCGCCGCGACAGGTAATCGTCGACAAGTTCGTAGATCAACTGGTAATGCATGATCGCTCCCGGAGTGGGTGGGTGCCGCCGGATCGCGGGCGGCCGGCTCAGTATAGGGCACCGTGCGGCCTTGGGCGGCGCGGTTTGCCGGACGCTGCGGCGGGCTTTCGCACGTCGGACGGCGTGACGTCATGCGCGCGGTATCGGTTTGCGTTTCCGCATAAACGCAACTAACGGTCCGGTTTTGCGGCGCCCGCACATTGATGGGGGTATTCGCGCCGCCATATTCTCTAGCCGAATTCGTCTGCAGGAAAAGAGGGGCCGCCAAGCATATTCCGGGCACGGATTTCACATGCCGGCGACAGCGCGTGGACCGCGCGAACAGGAAGCGGAACCGCGTGTCGGGCTACTCGGGCCGGTGCTGCGCGACGGCGTTTCCATTGGCCGGAATGCGACCTATGCTGAACAAATCCGGAGCGAACTCCGTTCGCCCGATTCGCCCAGACGAGGTGTGCCATGCCTGTATCAGCCACCCTGCAGGATTGCCTGCGCCAGAAGTCATCCCGGTACGAAGTCGTGTACCACCCCTATAGCCATACGAGCATGGAGACGGCCGCCGCCGCGCATATCCCCGGCGATCGCCTCGCGAAAACCGTGCTCCTCGAGGACGACGAGGGCTACGTCGCCGCCGTATTGCCGACGACGCACGCGGTGCGCCTGTCGGATCTCTGGGTGAAGACGGGACGCCATCTCGTGCTCGCCCGGGAGGTCGAATTGCGCGAGCTGTTCAAGGATTGCGACATGGGCGCGTTGCCGCCGGTCTGCATGGCGTACGGGATGAAGACGTTCCTCGAGGAACGTCTCGCGCAGCAGCCGGAAGTCTATTTCGAGGCCGGCGACCACGAAGCCCTGATCCACATGATGCAGGACGAATTCCTGATGCTGATGGAGACGGCCGAGCGTGCGCATTTTTCGCACAAGATGCAGGGGATGATGCTGTCCTGATGGGGCGGCGAATGCGGTGACGTGCGAGGGCGGCGCGCATGCGTGCGCGCCGATGAAGGGGTGCGTGCCTGTCAAAGGCGTGTTGTTCAAACCAGTTAATTTGATATGCGAAGCGGTATTGTGATGATTTGATCGATCTTCATCTTGCCTGTGTTGTATCGGATTCCTATTTATATTTCGAGTAATGCGTCATGCCATCGACGTGTCGCCGCATGCGATGTTGGCGCGATTCCACACTGGTGACGAGGGCGTCGAACGACCGCTGCCGGCATTGGCGAGGTGACGGAATGCGTTCGGTTCGTTGCCTCCGGTGCCGGTCACTTTTGCTGCGGCGCGGGAAATATGCGTTTATCCATGTCGGAAGGGTTTAATATCCGGTTTCGAATATACCCATACAAATCAATTACCATTTGAATAATAAAAACTTGATTTGTGCTTACCGGAATATTATTTGAATAAACCCTCCAAACTTTGTATTTGGGCATCAAATAAAGTTTGACGACAAAATTTTTTCCTTGCTATCTTCTGCACCCAAGTGAACTGCGCCATTGACATCACCGCGTAACGAACGGCGAATCGTCATACGAAATACGAGGTGGCGCCAGCTCAGCTGACAATTGCCTGACCGTGCGGGCGCGTGATTTTCCGGTGTAAAGCCGGGCCGCGCCGGCCGGAACGATTCCTTGAAAAAGAATGAATTGGAATTCGAATGTAATTCTTTCAATTCGGATTGCTAATTGAATTTGAAATGAAATTTTCGGGATGATGCGGTGGCGCTGCCGACCTGGCTACGCTGCCGGCCGCAACCCGAAACTGGGCGAATCGCTTGGGGGATGGATGGTGGGCATGAAAGTCGAAGAACATCTGGCTACATCGAACAGCGGACTGGCCACGCTGGGGCGTCCGAGAGAGTTCGGCAAGAAGCAGCAGAACCCGGTGCGCCGGTTCGGCGGCATCGGGATCGTCCTGGTGCTGCATGCAGTGCTGATCTACGCGCTGCTCAACGGCCTCGCGACGAAAGTCGTGCAGGTGATCCAGCATCCGATCGAAACCCGCATCATCGAGCCGGTCAAGCCGCCGCCGCCACCGCCGATGCCCGTGGTCAAGCTCCCGCCGCCGAAATTCGCGCCGCCGCCGCCGCCGTTCGTGCCGCCGCCGGAAGTGCAGGTGCAGGCGCCGCCGCAGGCGACGATCACGCACCAGTCGGCCCCGGTGCCGTCCGCGCCGGCCGTGCAGGCGCCGGTGGTGGCGCCTCCGGCGCCGGCCAAGCCGGTGAGCCATGACGTCGGGGTCGTCTGCCCGAATTCGGACACGCTGCGCGCGTCGATCCAGTATCCGAAGGAAGCACAGGAAAACAACATCACGGGTGACGTGACGATCGAGTTCGTCGTGGATGCGGAAGGGAACATCACGAACGAGCGCGTCGCGCAGTCCGCGGATCCGATCCTCGATCGCGCCGCGTTCAACACCGTGAAACGGTTCAAATGCGTCGCACAGGGCCAGTCGGTGCGGGTCCAGGTGCCGTTCTCGTTCAATCTGAATTGATGCAGTGGGCGACCCGGCGCGAGCCGGGTCGGGGAAAACCGTCTCGAACTTATGTATTAAGTTCAACGAAAGAACTGGAGTGGGGTATGACGAAGCGTTCACTGGCCGCGCTGGCGGCAAGCATGTTGATGTCCGTCGCCGTGGTCGACGGGTTCGTTGCGCCGCAGCTCGCCCATGCGCAGGCCAGCGGGGCGGCCAATACATCGGCGCAGGCCGCGGCGCCGTCGGCCGCACCGGCTCCGGTGCCGGCCGCCGCCGAGCCTGCGCCGCCGCCCGCGCCGGCCACGACGGAAGCGGTCGAGAATCCGTACGGGCTCGGCGCGCTATGGAAGAACGGCGACTTCGTCGCTCGTTTCGTGCTGATCCTGCTGGTGATCATGTCGATGGGAAGCTGGTACATCATGATCACGAAGTTCCTGGAGCAGTTGCGTGCGAACCGGCGCGCAAAACTGGCCGACGCGCAGCTCTGGACCGCGCCGTCCCTGGCCGAGGGCGCCAGGCTGCTCGACGAGGCGTCGCCGTTCCGCTTTATCGCCGAAACCGCGATCGAAGCCGGCGAGCATCACGAAGACGCGCTGCTCGAAGCGGTGGACCGCAACACGTGGATCGACGTGTCGGTCGAGCGCTCGATCACGAACGTGTCGAACCGGATGCAGGACGGGCTCGCATTTTTGGCCACGGTGGGGTCGACCGCCCCGTTCGTCGGGCTGTTCGGCACGGTCTGGGGGATCTATCACGCGCTGACCGCGATCGGCATCGCGGGCCAGGCGTCGATCGACAAGGTCGCGGGCCCGGTGGGCGAGGCGCTCATCATGACCGCGATCGGCCTTGCCGTCGCGGTGCCGGCGGTGCTCGGCTACAACTTCCTGGTCCGGCGCAACAAGTCGGTGATGGAGCGGGTTCGCAACTTCGGCGCACAGCTGCACACGGTGCTGCTGGCCGGCAACCGGCGCCCGGTGCGCGCGGCGTCGCCAGCGGCTTCGCTCGCGAACTGACCGGCTGACGGAGACGCGCGATGGCCATGAACGTCGGGCAGGACGATAGCGACGAGGTGATCGCCAACATCAACACGACGCCGCTCGTCGACGTGATGCTGGTGTTGCTGATCATCTTCCTGATCACGATTCCGGTCGTGACGCACACGATCCAGCTTCAGCTACCGAAGGAGACGGTGCAGCCGCTGCAGACGACGCCGAAAAGCATCGAGATCGCGGTGAATCGCGACGGCGATTTCTTCTGGGGCGAGCAACTGGTGGACGCGCCGACGCTGCTCGCGAAGCTGAAGGGCGTGTCGCAGCAGCAGCCCCAGCCGAGCGTGCACGTGCGGGGCGACCAGAACACGCGCTACGAGTTCATCGGACGGGTGGTCACGATGTGCGAGCGCGCGGGAATCGCGAAGCTGTCGTTCATTACGGAGCCGCCGGCACGCGGCGGTTAGGTGGCGACGCGGATCGGCTGCAAGGCATGGGGCCCGGGTAAGTGCTAAAGCGCTAATGTGGGTCGGCTGCAAGGCATGGGGCCCGGGTAAGTGCTAAAGCGCCAACGTGGATCGGCTGCAAGGCATGGGGCCCGCGTAAGCACTAAAGCGCAAACGCGGATCGACCGCAAAGCATGGGACCCACATAAGCACTAAAGCGCCAACGTGGGTCGACCGCAAAGCATGGGACCCACGTAAGCGCTAAATCGCTAACGTGGGTCGACAGGAGTCGACGATGGGGATGAACGTGCCTTCGGGCGGGAGCAATGCGGAACCGGAAGTGATGGTCGACATCAACACCACGCCGCTGATCGACGTGATGCTGGTGCTGCTGATCATGCTGATCATCACGATTCCGATCCAGATGCATTCGGTGAAGATGGACCTGCCGGTCGGCAACCCGCCGCCACCGGCCACGCCACCGGAAGTCGTGCAGATCGACATCGACTTCGACGGCACGACGACATGGAACGGCGCACCGGTGCCGGACCGTTCGGCGCTTGAGGCGAAACTGACCCAGGTCGCGGCGGAACCCGTGCAGGCGGAGATCCACTTGCGACCGAACAAGCTGGTGCCGTACAAGGACGTGGCGGCCGTGCTGGCGTCGGCGCAACGCGTGGGCGCGACCAAGATCGGCCTGATCGGTAACGAACAGTTCATGCAATGACGAAACGGACGAGCCGATGAACCAGCGACGATGGAAACGGATCATGGCGGTGACGACGCTCGGCGCGGCCTGCACGCTCGGCCGGCCGGCATTGCCGGCGGACGCGCTGCGGCCGGACGTGGCGAAACCGCTCGCGGCGGCGCAGGAGCTGTACCGCGCGCACAAGTATCGCGACGCGCTTGGCAAGATCGCCCAGGCGGCTGCCGTGCCCAACCGGACGCCGTACGAAACGTACATGGTGGAAGAGATGCGCGGCGCTGCAGCCATGGCGGCCGGCGAGACGGGCACGGCCGCGCAGGCGTACGAGACGGTACTGAGCTCGGGGCGGCTGTCGGGCGAGGACGAGCAGCGGACAACGGCCGCGCTGGCCGGGATCTACTTCCAGCAGAAGAATTACCCGCTGGCGATCCGGATTGCCCAGCGCTACCTGAAGGCAGGCGGCACCGATCCCGAAATGCGCACGCTGCTCACGCAGTCGTATTACCTGTCGAACGATTGCGCGCCGGTCGTGAGCCAGTTGAAGGCGAGCACCAATGCGCAGGCGAACGGCGGGCACGCACCGGACGAGGGGCAGTTGCAGATGCTCGCGACGTGCGCGCAGAAAGTGAAGGACGGCAATGCGTATCGCGGTGCGCTCGGGCTGCTGGTGGCCTACCATCCGAGCCCCGCGTACTGGGACGAAATGATCACGGCCATTCGCGGCACGCCCGGGTATCTGTCGTCGCTCGACCTCGATATCTACCGGTTGCGCCGCGCAACGGGATCGCTCGCGACGGCCGACGCGTACATGGAGATGGCGCAGCTCGCGCTGGTTGCGGGATCGCCGGCGGAAGGCAAGCAGGTGATCGACCAGGGGTTCGCGTCGGGCGTACTCGGCAAGGACGCGCAGGCGGACCGCGAGAAACGGCTGCAGGCGCTTGCTGCGAAGCGCGCGCAATCGGGCGGAGACGCCGCGACGCCGGCGACGCCGCTCGACACGGGCATGAATCTCGTCTTTGCGGGCCAGGCGCAGCAGGGGCTGCCGATGATGGAGCAGGCAATCGCGAAGGGTGGCCTCGAACATCCCGACGCGGCGCGACTGCGGCTCGGCGAGGCGTACTACGTGGCCGGCCAGAAAGCGCACGCGGTCCAGGTGCTGCGCACGGTCAAGGGGACCGACGGTTCCGGTGACCTGGCCAGGCTGTGGACGGCGGTGGCATCCCGGTAACGCAACGACAGGGCGCCGGCGCACGCCGCGGGCGCCGTCGGCAAGCGGTGTGCTGCCGCGAGCGTTTCGATGCATGACGGTCAGGTCCGACGGGGAAAAGGGGCAATCTTGTTAGTTAGTAAACCGAATGAAATATGCGAGACGAGCGAGGGCCGGCCGAGACGGTGCCGTGCTGCGCCGCGCACTGCCTGCACGCGGCTGCCGTGCGCGGGCGCGTATCGCGCCGGGCGGTGCGCATCGTCGCATCGGTCAAGGATCGCCGACATCAAACCGATTTCGACTGCGAGGCTCAGTTCATCCATGGTTGTGCCCCCTGATGAGTCGGTGCTCGTCGCCGTGTCGCTGGGCAACAAGATCCGGGCGCTGCGCCAGCGCCTGAAACTTACGCTCGACGAAACCGCCGGCATCGCCGGCATTTCGAAGCCGTTCCTGTCGCAGGTCGAACGCGGACGGGCCACGCCGTCGATCACGTCGCTGGTCCGGATCGCGAAGGCGCTGGGCGTGACGATGCAGTACTTCATCGACACGCCGACGGAAGCGCGTTCGGTATGTCGCGGCAATGCGCTGCAGTATTTCCAGTTCGCGAACTCGACGAGCCTGTTCGCCCGGCTGACGAACCTGGTCGATGGCCGCAAGCTCGACGCGATCCTCGTCAGGATGCCGGCGGGGCAGTTGCCGTCCGAGATGACCACGCATGCGGGCGAGGAGTTCGTCTACGTGATGCGCGGGCAGGTCGCGCTGACACTCGAGGACTGCACCTTCACGCTGAACGAGGGCGACACCGCGCATTACGAGTCGACGATGCCGCATGCGTGGCACAACACGGCCGACGAAGAGGCGGTGATCGTCTGGGTCGGCACGCCGAGGCTGTTCTAGCGGCGGCGGCCGCACGTCGGGCCGCGACGAAGGAGAAGTATCCGATCGAAGGAGGGGTGTGCAGCAGGACGCGCCATCCGTCGGATCGGGAAGAAGCAGGCAGTGCGCTCATTGTAGGTAATTAGGATGGCGAATCAAAATCAGAAAAACCGGTCGTGCTGAATGGCACTGGTGCCCCGAGGCCGATCCGTTCGCGTCATGGCGGTCGAATGAGTGGCAATCGCGGGTTCCGGTACACGGGCACCCAGGACGCGCAAGGAATTCACAAGGTTCCGGCGCACAGCAGGTGGGGTCTTACTACGAGCGAGAGGGAACAAGATGAAGCAGAGAGTGTTGGCGTTGGCCATCAAGAGGATAGTCTGGGCGGAACTTGCGTTGACGGCCGCACTGGCGCCGTCGGCGTTCGCCCAGAGCCAGCCGGCGCCGGGCGCCGTCGCGGTCGCGGATGCGGTCGCGAACGGCACGCCCGTGACCGTCGCACAGGCGGGCGGGACGGCGGGCACCGCCGCTGCAACGGGGGCTGCGGCGCCCGATGCGGCATCCGGTGCAGCGGCCGAAGCAACGCCCGCCGCACCCGGTGCGAACGGGCAGGGCAAGGTCGCGCAGATCAAGCGCTTCGAAGTGACGGGTTCGCTGATCCGGCAGGCCGACAAGACGGGCTTCCAGCAGGTGCAGACGATCACGCCGAAGGAAATCCAGGCCAGTGGCGCGGTGACCGTCACCGACTTCCTGCGCGACGCGGCGGCCAACTCGGCGAACAGCTGGGGCGAAGGGCAATCGGGCAACTTTGCGGCCGGCGCAGCCGGCATCGCGCTGCGCGGCCTCTCCGAGAAGTACACGCTCGTGATGGTCGACGGCCAGCGCGTCGCGCCGTACGCGTTCTTTTCGAACAGCGTCGATTCGTTCTTCGACCTCAACACGATCCCGCTCAACGACATCGAGCGGATCGAAATCGTGAAGACGGGCGCCGTGTCGCAGTACGGCTCGGACGCGATCGGCGGTGTGGTCAACATCATCACGAAACACAATTTCCGCGGCCTGCAGCTCGACGGCAGCCTCGGCAGCGCGATCAACGCCGGTAATGGCGACGGCACGATGAAGTTCGGCGTGCTCGGCGGCTTCGGCGACCTGAACGCCGACCGCTTCAACGTGACGGCCGCGCTCAGCTACTACAAGTCGAACGGCTTCACGCTGGCCGACCGCGATTCGACGCGCAACCAGGACTTCACGGGCAAGCCGGGTGGCTTCTCGCTGCTCGCGCCGTCATACTGGAACATGCCCGGCGGCGTCGCGCAGGCACTCAGCGGGGGCTGCCCGTTCGGCGGCTCGGTCCATCCGGCCGCGTCGAATTCGCTGTCGGCCGGGTCGCCGGGGACGGTCTGCGGGTACAACACCGCCGAAAGCACGTCGATCCTGCCGATGACCGAGCGCCTGAACGCGAAGCTCCATGCGGACTTCAAGATCGATGACAAGACGACCGCGTTCGCGGATTTCCTCGAGAGCTACAACACGACCACGACCAACGACGGCCTGTGGAACAACGTGATCGGCAACTCGCAGAATCCGGCGCTCGTCTGGAATCCGCAGACGAAGCTGCTGTCGCCGTTCAACTACACGGTACCGGTCAGCAACCCGTACAACACGACGGGCGCGGCCACGCCGCTCACCTACGCGTTTCCGAACACGGTCGCGCAAAAGACCTGGGCCAACTACTGGCGCGCGGCCGCCGGCATCAAGGGGTCGTTCACGCTACCGTACGGCGACTGGGACTGGGCGACGTCGGTCAGTCATTCGCAGAGCACGGTGTCGAACGTGTTCACGAACCAGCTGAACGTCAATGCGCTGAACAACATCTACCAGAACGGCACGCTGAATTTCGCGAACCCGGCGGCCACGCCGAACGCGTTCAACGGGCTGTTCCAGGAAGCGAACAACCTCGGCATCTCGAAGCTCGACACGATCGACGCGACGCTGTCGACGCCGAACCTGTTCCATCTGCCGGCCGGCGACGTCGGTATCGGCTTCGGCGCGCAGTTCACGCACCAGAGCGAAGTGCTGACGCCGGGCTCCGAATACCTGAGCGGGGCGGTCATCACGCCGGACCTCGAGACGGTGAACGGCCAGCGCAACGTCGCGGCTGTCTATTACCAGATCAACGTGCCGATCCTCGAGAACCTGACGTTCAGCCAGGCCGGTCGCTACGACCACTACACGGACGTGGGCGGCGCCTTCTCGCCGCGCTTCGCGTTGCGCTACCAGCCGATCAAGGCGCTCACGCTGTATACGTCGTACAACCGCGGCTTCCGCGCGCCGACCTTCGTCGAGGACAGCAAGTCGCAGACGCTCGGCATCCAGGTCGATCCGGCCACGGGCCAGAACTACACGTCGATCACCGTCGGCAACCCGAACCTCGCGCCGGAGCGCACGCGTAACTTCAACATCGGCTTCCAGGTGTCGCCGAGCCGCTACACGGATCTCGGCTTCGACTGGTACAAGATCCGCATCGACAACGTGATCGGCCAGGGCACGCCGTCGCAGGTCGTGACCGATCCGACGACGGGCCAGCTGCTGTACAAGGTGATCCCGTACCAGAACCTCGGCTACCTCGACACGAACGGCTTCGAGGGCACGTTCCGCCAGGGCCTGCCGCTCAAGGGCTGGGGCACGATCACGCTGTCGGGCGACTGGGCGTACATCAACAGCTACAAGATCGGCTTCCCGGGCGGTACGCCGGTCAACGGCGCGGGCAACAACTTCACGATCACGCAGCCGTTCGGCGGCAGCTTCCCGCGCTGGCGCGGCAACACGACGCTGGACTGGAACTACCGGAAGTTCGATGCGGCGCTGACGTGGGAGTTTACGGGCCCGTATGCGCAGAACCTGCTGCCGGCGCCCGCGCCGTCGAAGGTCGGTTCGTACAGCCAGTTCAACCTGATGATGACGTACACGGGCTTCAAGAACTGGACGATCTACGGCGGCATCAACAACATCTTCAACCGCACGCCGCCGTACGATCCGATCTTCGCGAACGGCACGCTGGATCAGAGCGGGTACGACACGTCGGTGTATTCATACATCGGCCGGTTCGCGCAGGTCGGCGCGACGTACAAGTTCTGACGGAGGCCGCGATGGATTGACAGGCTTGGACGGGCCGCTCCACGTCCACAACCCCCCCTTTAAATGGAGCGGCCCTTTTTCGCCTGGCGCCACGCGAGCCCGCAACCGGGGCGCGCGACGGCGCAGTGTTTTGATCGTTTGCACCATGACCTACCGGCGGGACGCGGCCAGCACGCGGCGTCCGGCACAGGCATCGACCGCGCGCAGGATTCGCGCCCGCACGCTTCCGGACAGATTGACCATGACATTGTTGAAATGGCGATGGGCACGCGTGTCGCACCACACGCGCCCGATGCGTGCGTACGCGCGACTGCGCGACGGCGTGCGTGCCGCGCTGTTCGCCAGCGTGGTGCTGCTCGCGTCGGGCGTTGCGATGCCGCGGGCCGCGCTCGCGGTGCCGGCGATCTCGCAATACGACCAGCCGAAATATCCGCCGGACTTCACGCATTTCGACTACGCGGACGTGAATGCGCCCGACACCGGCACGCTCGATTTCGAAAACTACGACGAAGCGCAAAGCTACGATTCGCTGAATCCGTTCCTCGTGCGCGGCTCGCCCGCGCCCGACATCAAGAACCTGATGTTCGACACGCTGATGCAGCGCAGCTGGGACGAACTCGCGTCCGAATACGCGCTGATCGCCGATGACGTCGAGGTCGCGCCGGACCGGTTGTCCGCAACGTTCCACCTCAACCCGGCCGCGCGCTTCTCGAACGGCGACACGATCACCGCGGCAGACGTCAAGTATTCGTTCGACACGCTGACGAGCCCGCAGGCGTCGCCGCTCTACAACGCGCAGTTCTCGATCATCAAGCGCGCGGTGGTGGTCGACGGCCACACGATCCGCTTCGAGTTCAAGCACGCGGAGCGCGACGCGGCGCTGATCGCGGGCGACCTGCCGGTGTTCTCGCCGAAATGGGGGCAACGCGCGGACGGCACACGGCCGCCGTTCGACCAGATCGCGACCGTGCCGCCGATCGCGAGCGGTGCGTACCTGATCGAGCAGCGAAGGAACGACAAGCAGATCCGCTACGTGCGCAACCCGCACTACTGGGCCGCGAACCTGCCGTCGCGGCGCGGCATGTTCCGCTTCGCCCACGTGTCGTTCAAGCTGTACCTGGATCAGTACACGTCGCTCGAAGCGTTCAAGGCCGGCGACGTCGACGCGCGGATGGAATACAGCTCGACGCAGTGGGCGCGCAAGTACGTCGGCAAGAATTTCCGCAACGGCATGCTGAAGAAGGGTGAATTCCCGGACGGGCCCGCGCAGATGCAGGGCTTCCTGATGAACCTGCGCAAGCCGATGTTCCAGGACGTGCGCGTGCGGCATGCGCTCGCGCTGGCGTTCGACTTCGACTGGATGAGCCGGATGATGTTCTACGGGCAGTACCGCCGCACCAGCAGCTTCTGGGAGGCGAGCCCGTTCGCGGCGTCCGGCGTGCCGAGCGCGAAGGAGCTCGCGCTGCTCGAACCGTACCGGTCGATCTTGCCGCCGACCGTGTTCGGCCCGATGATCGGCCAGCCGTCGACGCTGCCGCCCGGCTCGCTGCGCGCGAACCTGAAGGAAGCGCGCGACCTGCTCGAGCAGGCCGGCTGGCACTACCGGGACGGCGCGCTGCGCGATGCGAACGGCACGCCGATGACGATCGAGATCATCGACGACCAGCCCGGCATGGACCGCCTGATCCTGCCGTACACGCAGGCGCTCGCGACGCTCGGCATCCATGCGTACCTGCACGAGATCGACAGCGCCGTCTACCTGAAGCGGCTCGACAATTTCGAGTACGACATGACGACGTACATCTACCTGCCCGTGACGATCCCCGGCGCGGAGCTGACGCGCCGCTTCGGCAGCGCGGCTGCGTCGCAGCCGGGCTCCGAGAACTATCCGGGCGTGAAGTCGAAGGCCGTCGATGCACTGATCCGCGCGGCGCTCGCGGCCGACACGCTCGACGATCTCGAGACGGCCACGCACGCGCTCGACCGTGTGCTGATCAACCTGTACGTGCTGATTCCGCAGTACTACTTGCCGAATGCGCGGATCGGGTACAAGGCGACGCTCGGTCATCCGGCGATCGTGCCGGACTCCTATCAGTATGAGGACTGGATCATCGACTACTGGTACGTGAAGAAGCCGGCCGCACAACCTGCACCGGCAGCCTGACGAGGGAGCAACGATGCTGGCATACATTCTCAGGCGGCTGCTGCTGATGATCCCGACGCTGGTCGGGGTCGTGACGATCACGTTTGCGGTCACGCAGTTCGTGCCGGGCGGCCCGGTCGAGCAGGTCCTCGCGCAGTTGCGGCACGGCAGCGCACGCGGAGGCGATGCGGGCGGAGGCGGGGGCGGCTATCACGGCAGCCAGGGCGTCGACCCGCAGCAGATCGCGCAGATCCGCAAGCAGTTCGGCTTCGACAAGCCGCCGTTCGAGCGGTACCTGCTGATGCTGAAAAGCTATGCGACGTTCGACCTCGGCCAGTCCTACTTCGCGCATCGCAGCGTGTGGGCGGTGATCCGTTCGAAGCTGCCGGTCTCGATCACGCTCGGGTTATGGACGGTGATCCTCACGTATCTCGTGTCGGTGCCGCTCGGCATCGCGAAGGCGGTCCGCAACGGCTCGCGGTTCGACACCGTGACGAGCGTGCTGGTGCTGACCGGCTACGCGGTGCCGGGCTTCGTGCTCGGCGTGCTGCTGCTGATGCTGTTCGGCGGCGGCACGTTCTGGCAGGTGTTCCCGATGCGCGGGCTCACGTCGGACAACTTCGACGACCTGACGATGGTCGGCAAGACGCTCGACTATCTGTGGCACATCGTGATGCCCGTCACGGCGGCGGTGATCGGCAATTTTGCGATCGTCACGATCCTGACGAAGAACACGTTCCTCGAGGAAATCGGCCGGCAGTACGTGCTGACCGCGCGGGCGAAGGGGGCGCCGGAGCGCGACGTGCTGTGGAAGCACGTGCTGCGCAATGCGGCGATCCCGCTGCTCACCGGGCTGCCGGCGGCATTCGTCGGCGCGTTCCTGAACGGCAACCTGCTGATCGAGACGCTGTTCTCGCTCGACGGGATGGGGCAACTGTCGTACGACGCGGTGATCCGTCGCGACTATCCGGTCGTGCTCGGCTCGCTGTTCCTGTTCACCCTGATCGGTCTGCTGACCAAGCTCATCGCGGATATCTGCTATGTCCTCGTCGACCCCCGTATCCAGTTCAGCCGCCTGGACCATTGAGCACGCGTGCGCGCCGTCGCCTTCACCGTGGCGGCGCACGTGGCAACGCTTTCGCGCGCAGCCGCTCGGCTATGCGAGCCTCGTGATCTTCGTCGTGCTGTTCGCGCTCAGTCTGTGCGCCGATGGCCTGTCGAACGACCGGCCGCTGCTCGTGCGCTACGACGGGCACTATTACTTTCCGATCGTGAAGGACTATCCGGAGACCGAGTTCGGCGGCGACTTTCCCGCGAAGACGAACTACCTCGACCCGTACATTCGCGCGAAGCTCGAGTCGCACGGCAATTTCGCGGTCTATCCGCCGAACCCGTACCGCTACGACACGATCGACTACTTTGCGTCGCGGCCGTATCCGGCACCGCCGTCGTCGAGCAACTGGCTCGGCACCGACCAGTTCGGGCGCGACGTGCTCGCGCGGCTGCTGTACGGGTTCCGGCTGTCGGTGCTGATGGCGTTCGCGCTGACCGTGTCGGGCGTGCTGGTCGGCGTGCTGACGGGCGCACTGCAGGGCTTCTACGGCGGGCGTACCGACCTGATCGGCCAGCGCCTGATCGAGATCTGGAGCGCGCTGCCGGACCTGTACCTGCTGATCATCTTCGCGTCGATCTTCACGCCGTCGCTGTGGCTGCTGTTCATCCTGCTGTCGATGTTCGGCTGGCTCGTGCTGTCCGATTACGTGCGCGCCGAATTCCTGCGCAACCGCACGCTCGATTACGTGAAAGCCGCGCGCACGATGGGGCTGACGAATGCGCAGATCATGTGGCGCCATGTGCTGCCGAACAGCCTCACGCCGGTGATCACGTTCTTGCCGTTCCGGATGAGCGCCGCGATCCTGTCGCTGACGAGCCTCGATTTCCTCGGCCTCGGCGTGCAGCCGCCGACGCCGAGCCTCGGCGAGCTGCTCCAGGAGGGCAAGAACAACCTCGATGCATGGTGGATCTCGATCTCCGCCTTCGCAGCGCTGGTGGTGACGCTGCTGCTGCTCACGTTCATGGGCGACGCGTTGCGCAACGCGCTCGACACGCGTTCGCGCGGCTCGGTGTTCGGCGGGGGGCGATGATGGCGAACGCGTTGCTGCGGATCGACGGGTTTTCGGCGCGCTTCGGCGCGAAGCCCGCCGTGCAGGACCTGAGCCTGTCGATCGGGCGTGGCGAGCGGGTCGCGCTCGTCGGCGAATCGGGCTCGGGCAAGAGCGTGACGGCGCTGTCGATCCTGCGGCTCGCGCAGCAGGCGACGCTGTCGGGGCGGATGCTGTTCGACGGCGAGGATCTGCTCGCGAAAACCGAACAGCAGATGCGCGGGATTCGCGGCGCCGACATCGCGATGGTGTTCCAGGAGCCGATGACCGCGCTGAATCCGCTGTATACGATCGGCAAGCAGATTGCGGAGAGCCTGCGGTTGCACGAGGGGCTGCGGCCGGGTGACGCGCGCGAACGCGGGATCGCGCTGCTGCGGCGCACCGGGATTCCAGAGCCGGAGCGGCGGATCGACAGTTTTCCGCATCAGCTGTCGGGCGGGCAGCGCCAGCGCGCGATGATCGCGATGGCGCTCGCGTGCCGGCCGCGGCTGTTGCTGGCGGACGAACCGACGACGGCGCTCGACGTGACGGTGCGCCAGCAGATCGTCGATCTGCTGATCGAGCTGCAGGAGCAGGAAGCGGCCGCGCGCGGCATGGCCGTGCTGCTGATCACGCACGACCTGAACCTGGTGCGGCGTTTCGCGCAGCGCGTGGCCGTGATGGAGCAGGGCGTGCTGGTGGAGACGAACACGACCGATGCGCTGTTCGCCGCGCCGCAGCATGCGTACACGCGCCGACTGCTCGACAGTGCGCCGCAGCGGGCCGTCGAGCCCGTCGCGGCCGGCGCGCAGACGATCCTCGACGTGCGCGATCTCGCGGTCGATTACCGCATCGCGGCGAAAGGCTGGCGCGCGGTGCTCGGCAAGACGACGTTCCGCGCCGTGCACGACGTGAAGCTGTCGCTCAAGCGCGGCGAAACGCTCGGGATCGTCGGCGAGTCGGGCTCGGGGAAATCGACGCTGGCGGCGACGGTGCTCGGCCTGCAGCGGCCGGCTGCAGGCGCGATCGAGATCGACGGCATGCCGCTCGACACGCTGCGGACGACGGGCGGCCGGCGCACGCTGTACGGCAGGATGCAGGTCGTGTTCCAGGACCCGTTCGGCTCGCTGTCGCCGCGGATGACGGTCGAGCAGATCGTCGGCGAAGGGCTCATCGTGCACCGGCCGCAGGTGGCCGGCGACGCGCGGCGCGCGCGAATCGCCGCGCTGCTGCAGGAGGTTGGCCTGCCGGCCGAGTCGATGCTGCGCTATCCGCACGAATTCTCCGGCGGCCAGCGGCAGCGGATCGCGATCGCGCGTGCGTTGGCGGTCGAGCCGGAACTGCTGGTGCTGGACGAGCCGACGAGCGCGCTCGACGTGTCGATCCAGAAACAGGTGCTGAATCTGCTGACGAATCTGCAAAAGAAGTACAAACTGAGCTACCTGTTCATTACCCACGATCTCGCGGTCATGCGTGCGATGGCTCACCGGGTCGTCGTGATGAAGGCGGGGCGCGTGGTCGAGGAGGGCGATACGCTCGACGTGCTGCATGCGCCGTCCCATCCGTATACGCGTGCACTGCTTGCGTCGTCGATGCTGGCGCCGGTGCGCGGTTCCCGAGAGAGAACCGATGAATGACGTGTACCGGGCGCAGCGCGCCCACGCCGCGCGCGTGCCGTGCGGCGAAACACCGGCGGTGCGCTGACGCATGTCGATGCCGTCGTTCTTCATCGATCGTCCCGTCTTTGCGTGGATCGTCGCGCTTGCGATCGTCGTCGCGGGCGTACTCGCGATTCCACAGCTTCCGATCGCCCAATATCCGCGCCTGGCGCCGCCGCGCGTCGTGATCACCGCCGCGTACCCGGGCGCGTCGACCGAGACGGTCGACGGCGACGTCGGCAGCATCATCGAGGAAAGCCTGGACGGCGCCGACGGGCTCCTGTACTACGAGACGAGCAGCGACGGTCACGGCAACCTCGAGATCGACGTGACGTTTTCGCCGGGCACCGATCCCGACATCGCGCTCGTCGACGTGAACAACAGGCTGAAGCAGGTCGAGTCGCGGTTGCCGCAACAGGTCGTCCAGCAGGGGATCGGCGTGTTCAAGGCGGCGAACACGTTCCTGATGCTCGTCACGCTGACGTCGACCGACGGCCAGCGCGATTCCGCGCAACTCGGCGATTACCTGAACCGCTACGTGCTGCGCGAGCTGAAGCGCGCGCCCGGCGTGGGCGCGGCCGAACTGTGGGACGCCGACGAGGCGCTGCGGGTCTGGCTCGATCCGCACAAGCTGCGCGAATACGGCCTCGGCGCCGACGACGTGATCGCGGCGATCGGCACGCAGAACGCGACGGTGACGGCCGGCGCGATCGGCGACGCGCCGTTTCCGGGCGGCCAGCAGCTGACCGCGCAGATCGTCGTCAAGGGGCAGCTCGCGTCGCCGGACGAGTTCGGCCGGATCGTGCTGAAGTCGAAGACGGACGGCTCGGCGGTGCGCGTCGCCGACGTCGCGCGCGTCGAGATCGGTCGCGACGACTACTCGTTCTATTCGCGGCTGAACGGCCGCCCGGCCGCGACGGTCGGCATCCAGCTCGGCCCGCGCGGCAACGCACTCGAAACGTCGAACGCGATCCGTGCGCGGCTCGCCGAGCTGTCGAGGACGTTGCCGCCGGGCGTGGCGATCGAGATTCCGTTCGACGGCGCGCATTTCGTGACGATCGCGATCCGCGAGGTCGTGCTGACGCTGATCGAGGCGGTCGTGCTGGTGTTCTGCGTGATGTGGCTGTTCCTGCGCGACCTGCGCTACACGCTGGTGCCGACGGTCGTGATTCCGGTCACGCTGATGGGCGCGTTCGTTGCGATGTGGGCGTTCGGGCTGTCGATCAACGTGTTCACGATGTTCGGTCTCGTGCTGGCGATCGGCATCCTCGTCGACGATGCGATCGTCGTCGTCGAGAGCGTGCACCGCGTGATGGAGGAGGGCGTGTCGCCGCGCGACGCCACGCGCCGGGCCATGAAACGGATCGGCGGGGCGATCGTCGGCGTGACCGCGGTGCTGACCGCCGTATTCGTGCCGATGGCGTTTTTCCCCGGTACTGTCGGCGGTATTTACCGGCAGTTCGCGGTGGCGATGATCGCGTCGATGCTGGTGTCGTCGTTCATGGCGCTGTCGCTCACGCCCGCGCTGTGCGCGAACCTGCTGAAGCCGGTCGCGCGGCACGACGGCAGGGCCGCCCGTGCGCGGCGCCGCGGCATCGGCGCGCGGCTGGCCGACCGGTTCGGTGCGGGCTTTACGCGTGTCGAGGCCGGTTATCGCCGCGTCGCCGTGTTCGCGGTGCGCCGCACCGGCATCGTCATCGCGGTCTACGCGGCGCTCGTGATCGCCTGTGGGCTGCTGTACTGGATGATGCCGGGCGGCTTCCTGCCGACCGAGGACCAGGGGCAGCTGCAGGTGATGATCCAGTTGCCGGCCGGCGCGACGCAGGCGCGCACGCTCGTGGCCGTCGAGCGTGTCGAGACGATCCTGCGCGCGGAGCCGGCGATCGCGAACGTGACGAGCGTAATCGGTTGGAGTTTCGCGGGTAGCGGGCAGAACGTCGGGATGGCGTTCGTCGAGCTGAAGGACTGGGCGCAGCGCGACGTCGATGCGATGACGCTGCGCGACCGGCTCAACCGCCGTTTCGGCGAGATTCTCGACGGCGACGTCGAGGCGTCGCTGCCGCCTTCGGTGCGCGGCATCGGGCATTCCGACGGTTTCACGTTCCGGCTCGAGGATCGTGGCGGGGTCGGGCTCGACGCGTTGAAGGCGGCTCGCGAGCAACTGTCTGAACGCGCGAAGGCGGATCCGCTGCTGGCCGCCGTGCATTTCGAAGACCTGCCGGACGCGCCGCGTATCGAGCTCGATGTCGATCGCGCGAAGGCGTATGCGCTCGGCGTCCCGTTCGAGCGGATCGCGGGGCTCCTGGGCGGCACGTTCGGTTCGAACTACATCAACGATTTTCCGGCGTCGGGCCGGATGCGGCGCGTGATCATCGAGGCCGAGCCGGGCGCCCGCACGACCGACACGCAACTGATGGCGCTGACCGTGCCGAACCGCACCGGCGACATGGTGCCGCTGTCGGCGATCGCCGCGCCGCACTGGACGATCGGCCCGGTGATGCTGAACCGTTACAACGGCTATCCGTCGCTCGACATCAGCGGCCGGGCGGCGACCGGCACGAGTTCGGGCGCGGCGATGGCGGAGATGGAGCGGCTCGCTGGCGGGCTGCCGGCCGGAATCGGCTTCGACTGGGTCGACGCGGCGCGCGAGGAGCAGGTCGCCGCGCGGCAGACGCCGCTGCTCGTCGGGCTGTCGGTGCTCGCGGTTTTCATGGCGCTCGCCGCGCTGTACGAAAGCTGGACGATTCCGCTGTCCGTGCTGACGATCGTGCCGCTCGGCATGATCGGCGCGATTGCGGCAGCGCTCGCGCGCGGCATGCCGAACGACGTGTACTTCAAGGTCGGGATGATCACCGTGGTCGGGCTGGCGGCGAAGAACGCGATTTTGATCGTGCAGTACGCACGGGACCTGGCCGCACGCGGCGTGCCGCTGCGGCAGGCGGTGATCGACGCGGCCGCCGCGCGATTCAGGCCGATCGTGATGACGTCGATGGCGTTTCTGCTCGGCGTCGTGCCGCTCGTGCTGGCGACGGGCGCGGGCGCGGAAAGCCGGCGGTCGATCGGTACGGGTGCGTTTGGAGGCGTGTTGGCGGCGACGATGTTCGGGCTGGTTTTTGCGCCGGTTGCGTTTCGTTTGGTGGTGTCCGCCGGTCGGCGTGGCCGGCGGGCTGCGGGGATGCGGCGGGACGCGCGGCGAACGGAAACGGTCGGGGATCTGGAGGTCGATTGAGGTGGGAGCGGGTTGTTTTTCGGTCGGATCAGGGGTTGGCGGATGCCATTTTCGGCTGAAATATCGTATTTGACATAATCATAATTATCACCAAAACAGATTGTAGTGGCTAGATTGAAATGTCCGCTTTTGGCTACATAGAAATGTCCGCTTTCGCGCCGAGTAAGCTGTCCGGCCGCCGGGTGTCCGGCGCCGGAGGCTGCGATGGCTGCAACGGAGCCGCGTCGAATATCGGCGTCATCTCAGCAGAATGAGCCGGCGCAGAAGAACGAGCGCCTAGAAATTGCGCGCTACGCCGACCATGAACATGTCTTGGTCCTTGTCGTTGCCGGTTGCGACACGATTGAAGCGCAAGCTCGCGGCCCAATCGTTCGTGACCTGATAGGACACTTGCGCGCTGAGCAACGCATTGAGTCGCGTCCTGCCCGAGGCCTCGTCCCGATCCCGCGAGAGATACGGCCCGACACCTGCCGAAAGCGTCCATTTGCTCCTGATCGGCGCGACGTACCAGAATTGCGCGGCCACGCCTCGTCGGCCGGCAACGCCATTGTTGCCTTCGTAGACGAAGCTCGCTGAATAGGCCCACGCTTTGCCGAGCGGCCGCTTGACTTCGGCCATGTATCCCTTTTCGATCGGCACTTGAGGACGGTTCGTCTGCGACGTCCCGGCCCACACACTGACCTGCGTTTTGCCGTCCGAAAACGCCGGGCCAGGATCGCCGCCGAAGTCCGAGCCGATGCCGAAGAGCACCGCGTCGGAATTGAATCCGCCAATCATCTGGACGTGGTTGTACTGCATCTTGAGGAAGAAGCGCTTGGGAACGACGTAATACCGCACCGCTGCCGACGCGCGCACGCCCCAGCGCTTGTCATTGCGTGGCTGGTCGTCGACATGTGTCGTGTCCATGCTGAAATACGGGCCCGCCGAAAATTCGAGCGCCACGCGACTGCCGACCGGCCAACGAAACGAACCCAGGGCGGCAAAACCGTCACGGTGGTGATCCAGCGGATGTCCCTCGTTCATGTACGCGAGGTAGGCCGACAAATAATCGTTCAAGACGTCGCCGAAGCCGACTTCGTACGCACGCCAATGCATATCGCCACCCTCGGTCGCGCGTCCGTCGCCGTACACCGCATAGACGTTGAGCGTTCTCTCCGATGGGTTGAGCCCGTTCGGCGAACTCGAAGGGCCATCCGCAGCGTGCGCGTGAACCGGGCACGCCAGCATTGCCAGACCGGTGATCGAGCTTGCGAGGACGAAGCGCGAACAGATGTAACGGCACGCTCCCATTTGGACACCCCCTCACCTTGTAACCGCGATTTCCTGGAAGGTTGATAGCGATTATAGGCGGTGTCCGGTCTGGCAGCTGACGCTCATCGCGTGCCGACAACAACGATTCCCCTGCCCTGATGAGGATCACAATTGGCATCAGCGCATGGGAGCGCGTCGGGTCGAGCGCGTTTTCATGGGCGCAAGTTTTCATTGATGATGTAGCTATTGTGATAAGAAAAGTTATCCAGATAGGTGCATCGTTTTATCCAACTTCGCGTTTCGTGGCCGACAAATCGGAGCGCCTAGCCATCGGAAAACCGGCCCCTTCGCCGCAGTCGAGCCACGTTTCGACGTTCTCCCGCAGCGCATCGGGGCGCTTGAGCGCGGCGTCGAGTGCCCATGCCGATTTGCCACGCCGCAGGCGCCTCGGCGGCAGCACCGATGCCGGCGCGGCAACCGGCCTCCCCCGCATTTGTTCCTGTGACGCAAGACTGTTGCACCACGGTGGGTGTTCGAAATCGTGACCGGCACGCCTACAGTTTGCCCATCGGATTCATCGATCCGGTCGGCACTGAAGCCGAACACCATTCACCTGTCGAGGTACATCATGAGCACATCCAGAGTCATCATCGTCACCGGCGCGTCGCAAGGCATCGGCGCGGAAACCGTCAACGCATTCCGTGCACGCGGCCATCGTGTCGTGGCGACGTCTCGTTCGATCGGCCCGTCGAGCGCCCCCGATCTCGTCACCGTCGCGGGCGACATCGGCGATCCGGCAGTCGCACGCCGCGTCGTCGACGCAGCAATCGAACGTTTCGGCCGCGTCGACACGCTCGTCAACAATGCGGGCGTGTTCATCGCTAAGCCGTTCACGCAATACACCGCGGACGACTACGCGCAGATCACGCACGTCAACCTGAACGGCTTCTTTCACGTCACGCAGCGCGCGATCGAAGCGATGCAGAAGCATGGCGGCGGGCATGTGGTCAGCATCACGACGAGCCTCGTCGACCACGCGAACAGCAACGTGCCGTCGGTGCTCGCGTCGCTGACGAAGGGCGGATTGAACGCGGCGACGAAGTCGCTCGCGATCGAGTATGCGAAGGCCGGAATCCGCGTGAACGCGGTGTCGCCCGGCATCATCAAGTCGCCGATGCATGCGCCCGATACGCATGCGACGCTCGCGTCGCTGCATCCGGTTGGCCGCATGGGCGAGATGAGCGACATCGTCGACGCGATCCTCTATCTGGATTCGGCGCCGTTCGTGACGGGCGAGATCCTGCACGTCGACGGTGGCCAGAGCGCCGGGCATTGAGCCTCGGCGCGGGGGCGCCGAGCCGGCCTAGCGCGGTACGGCAGCTCGCCTGGCGCGTGGTTTGCCCGCCTGCCTGGCGGGCGCACGCGCCAGTTGCTCGACGAGAAAATCGACGAACACACGCACGCGCGACGACAGATAGCGCGCATGCGGGTACAGCAGCATGAACGGCCGCGACCGGCCGCCGAGACCGGGCAGCACTTCCACCAGCGTGCCGGCGCGCAGGTCCTGTTCGACGATGAAACGGTAGGTCTGGAACAGCCCCGCCCCGCTGCGTGCGAGCGTCACGCCGGCCAGGACGTCGCCCGATGTGCCGTAGCTGCCGGTGGTCGCGACGTCGAGTTCGTCCGATCCGTCGTCGAACAGCCACGGAACCGGCCGCCCGCTGCTCGGCAGTTCGAACTGGATGCATTCGTGTGCATGCAGATCGTCGATCGCGGTCGGCGTGCCCGCCCGCTTCAGGTAGCCGGGTGTCGCGACGATCACGAGTTCGGCATCTTCCAGCTTGCGCGCGACCAGGTTCGAATCGGCCGGCGCGCGGCCGCGGATCGCGAGATCGAAGCCTTCCTCTGCGAAGTCGATGTTGCGGTTGCTCAGGTGGGTTTCGACGCGCACGTCCGGATACTGCGCGCGGAACGCGGGCAACAGCGGCAGCACGCGATAGTGCCCGTACGGCGTCGGCATGCTGATCCGCAGCACGCCGGCGGGCGTCGCCTGCTGGCCGGTCGCTTCGCGCTCCGCGTCGACGAGTTGCGACAGCGCATCGCGGCATTGCTCGAAATAGCGCCGGCCGGAGTCGGTCAGGCGAATCTGCCGCGTCGTGCGTACGAACAGCCGCACGCCGAGACGCTCTTCGAGCCGCGCGACCGACCGGCTGACCGCGGCCGGCGTGACGCTCGCCGCGGTGGCCGCCAGCGTGAAGCTGCCGAGTTCGGCCGCGAGGCAGAACAGCTCGATGCTGCCCAGCAGCAGGTCGTCGAATTTACGTTGCATGGGGCGAATCCTGCCGGCTCCGGCATGTGGCGCGCGATGGAGCAACGAGTGTGCATGAATATCGCGCGGGAAACCAGCCAGCGCCGCGCGCGCGATTCGTTACACGGCGTCCCGAATCAATTGCGCAGCTGACATTTACCGGCTTCGGGCCGCATGACTACAGTGACTGACAGGCAATATCGATCGCCCGAACCCTTTTCCACCAGGAGCACGACATGACCATCGAACGGAAACTGGCCGAACTCGGCCTTGCGTTACCCGAACCGCCGACTCCGCTCGGCAGCTATACGGCCGTCAGCGAAGCCGGCAACCTGCTGTTCGTGTCGGGCCAGCTGCCGCTCGTCGACGGCAAGGTCGCCTACACCGGCCGCGTCGGCGAGCAGTTGAATGTCGACGAAGGCAAGCTCGCGGCCCGGCTGGCGGCGCTGAACGTGCTTGCGCAGATCGGCAAACATCTGGGCGGGTTCGGCCGGTTGCGCAAGATCGTGCGAGTGGAAGGGCACGTCAGCTCGGCCGACGGCTTTTTCGGGCAGCCGGCCGTGATCGACGGTGCATCCGACCTGTTCGCCGCCGTGCTCGGCGAGAAGGCCGGACACGCGCGTTCGGCCTTCTCCCAGCGCCAGTTGCCGGCCGATGCGGCCGTGATCCTCGTCGTGATCGCCGAGATCGACGCAGCATGATGGAGCGGCCGCCCTGCAGGGCGGTCATCCCGTCTCGCGGGCGTTTTCGTGTGCCCTGCCCGGAATCCGGCACGTTCATCGATCCGTTCGATATCAGGGGGCGATCACTCGAAATCCTTATCCAGAAAGGCTCGACACGTTCCAGATACATTGAAATACAAAATATCGCATGCGATTTAATCGAATGCGCTTGACGTGAGTGGTCGACGCGGCCAAACTGCATCGCATGCGATCGAATCGCATCTGAAACAAACCTCAACTGACGGAGTAAATGATGAGCAAGATCGAAAAAGTGCTGTACACGGGCAAGACGCATACGACTTCCGGCGGCCGCGACGGCGCGGCGCGCAGTTCCGACGGCCGCCTCGACATCCAGCTGTCGTCGCCGGGCAGCGCCGGCACCGGCACCAACCCGGAACAACTGTTCGCAGCTGGCTGGTCGGCCTGCTTCATCGGTGCGATGCAGCTTGCGGCGCGTGCCGCGAAGGTCACGCTGCCGGCCGATCTCGCGGTCGACGCCGAAGTGGATCTCGGCACCGGCGGCAACGCGTACTTCCTGCAGGCCCGGCTGAACGTGAGCGTGCCGGGGCTCGATCGCGACGTCGCGCAACAGATCGTCGATGCCGCGCACCAGACCTGCCCGTACTCGAAAGCGACGCGCGGCAACATCGACGTCGATATCCGTATCGCCTGAACGTTGTATCGGGCGGCTGAACGCCGCCCGTCCGAATTCCCGGTTCCTTTTCTATCGAGGTGAATGATGAAAACCCAATTGATCGCTGCCCTGCTCGTCGCTGTTTCCGCTTCCGCTGCTGCACCGGCATTCGCCGACCAGGCCGTCGTGTCCCGCGCACAGGTGCGTGCCGAACTCGTCCAGCTCGAACAAGCCGGCTATCGCCCGGGCCGTGCAAACGACCCGCATTACCCGGACGACCTGCAGGCCGCATTGACGCGCATTCACGCGAACGATGCGGTGGCGGCCGATTCGTCCGCATCGTCCGCTTCGTCCGGTTATGGCCGCGACGCCGAGGCCACGACGCAGTCAGGCAACCGGCCTGCGACGCGCATCGCCGAACGCTCGATCTACTTCGGCCATTGAATGAAACCGCGAGCGGCGCCGATGGCCGGCGTGCGGTGCGCAACTTCTGAAACCCTGTTTCCCTGTCGAGGTAAATGATGAAGACCCAACTGATTGCAGCCCTCCTCGTTGCCGTGTCGGCTTCCGTCGCCACCCCGGTGTTCGCCGGCGAAAGCAGCGTCACGCGCGCGCAGGTGCGGGCGGAACTGGCTGCGTTGCAGCAGGCCGGCTACCTGCCGAACCGCCCCAACGATCCGAACTATCCGGACAATATCCAGGCGGCGCTGAGCCGGATTCACGACAGTGGCGCCGTCGAGGCCGATACGCAGGCAGCCGGCTACGGCAGCGACGCCGGCAGCGCGACGCAATCCGGCAGCCGCAACGTGGTTCGCACGGCCGAGCGCTCGATTTATTTCGGTCATTGAGCGTCGCGCGACGAAAACAGTCGCCAACCCCAGTCATATAAAGCGCATGCGATGTAATCGCGTGCGCTTTTGTTATTGAGGGTAACGGAATCCGGATCGACAGTGCGATCTGCGCGACCGAACCGGTCTATGCTGTGCGGCACCCCACCATCAATCGAGGAGCACCCGATGCGGGATGCTACGACCGGTACCACGACAGGCGATACGCACGTGCTCGACCGGGTTGTCTGGAACGCCCTCACGGGCAAGCAGCGCCGCTTTGCAATCGGCAATGACCGCGCGTGGCGGTTTCCGGCGGCCATTGCGCCATTCGCCGCGATCGCCGACACGAGCGCGTCTTCGTTCGACGCGCTGCGCGAACTGGTCGCCGCGCACGGGCCAACGGCCCTTGTCACGCCGAACGAGATCGAGCCGCCTGCGGGATTGCCGGTCATCCGGCGCGCGACATTGCTGCAAATGGTCTGGCAAGGCACGCCTGATCCGGCGTATGAGTCGGAGCATGTCACGCTCGGTGAAGCCGATGTGCCCGACATGCTCGCGTTGACTACCTCGGCGCAGCCGGGCCCGTTCGGCGCGCGCACGTTCGAGCTCGGCCGCTATATCGGCGTGCACAGCGAAGGCCGGCTGGCCGCGATGGCTGGCGAGCGGATGCGGCTCGACGGGTATACGGAGATCAGCGCCGTGTGCGTGGATGCCGCATTCCGGCGGCAAGGTCTCGCGGCGCGCCTGATCCGGTCGTTGATCGCGTCGATCGGCGCACGCTCGGAAACGCCTTTCCTGCACGTCCTCACGACGAACCAGGTGGCGATCGAGCGCTACGTCGCGCTCGGTTTCGTCGTGCGTCGCGAGATGCGCCTGCTGGTGCTGGGCGACGCGCACGCATGACGAAGCGGCCGACGCGTGGCACGCGCCGGCCGCTGATGGTTCATCTGATTACGCTTCGGTCGAACGGATCAGGTTGCCGCGCAGCGTGACGATCGCCTTCTGCACCTTCGCGAATTCGTCCGGCTTCAACCCGGTGGCTTCGACCAGATTCATGTCGAGCCCCTTCTCGCGCACGCGGCGGCCGCTCTTCGTCAGGCTGACGAGCACCTGGCGTTCGTCGGACGGATCGCGGTGCCGCTCCAGGTAGCCCATCGCTTCGAGCTTCTTCAGGATCGGCGTCAGCGTATTGGATTCGAGGAACAGCTTCTCGCCGAGCTGGCCGACGGTCTGGTTGTCCTGCTCCCACAGCGCGATGATCGTGATGTACTGCGTGTACGTCAGGCCGAGCTCGTCGAGGATCGGCTTGTAAGCCTTGCCGAACGCGAGGTTCGCCGAGTAGATCGCAAAACACAGGAATTCGGACAGCTTCGGCGCGGCAGGCGATGGGGCTTCGGGCGGTTTCATGGGCTTCCTCCAGCGACGTGAACGGTCGCAGACGATCGCATTATATATCGCATGCGATCTTATCGGAAGCATGATAATCGTTCTCGATGAACCGATGTGACCTCAGCCCTGCCGGCGGCGCTTGCCGGTTGGCTGACGGCTGACCGACAGCAGCGAGCATTGCACCGGATGCGCGATTTCGGTCGCGAGCCCGCCTGCGGCAAACAGCAGGATCATCAGCCAGCGTTTCATGCGTCCTCCACGACCGACAGGCTCGCGCCGTCGGCGATCGTCGCGTCGAGCGCATACGGGTCGACGCCATCGAGGCAGCCGAGATTGACGCGCCAGCATGCCGGGTCTTTCCGCGTCTGATGGAACGGATAGACGCCGCACCGGCTGCAGAAATAGTGACGGGCCGTGCGCGTGTTGAAGCGGTAACACGTCAGCGCGCCCTCGCCTTCGACGATGTTCAGGTTGGCGGCCGCGAACATCAGGCTCATCAGCGCGCCGCGGCGGCGGCACAGGCTGCAGTTGCAGCGAACGGCCGGCGTAATGGCCGCCCGGACTTCGAACTTGACGGCCCCGCAATGGCAGGATCCCTTGAACCACGTTGCAGACATGATGGACTCCGGAAGAGGTCATGCCTGCTTTATAGCGAACCCGCGCACGGCGTATGTATCGCGCTGTATCCGCGTTTCTGTCAGATACAGAACGTTGCAAATCTGCGGCTCGCGCGATCAGTCGAGTGCGTACTGCAGCCGCTCGATCGCCGCGCGCGTTTCGCGTTCGAGCGTCGCGAACAGCTCGGCGGCCGGCACCGCGCGTGCCAGCGGCGCCGCCTGTCCGGCCCACTGCGCGCCGTAGCCGAATTCGCCCTTCGCCTTCGCGGCCGCGTGCAGCGCCTTGCCCGCGTCGTAGGCGATCGGATACGCGGGCGTGGCCGGCGCGTCCGGGGTGTCGCCGAGCGCGGTCAGCCGGTTCGCGATGCCGCGCGCGATCCGGCCCGAGATCGCTGATGTAAACGTCGTGCGTCGAGCGGCGTCGCCAAGAATCGCGCGACGATAGCCGTCGTCGATCGACGTCTCCGGGCACGCGACGAACGCCGTGCCGAGCTGCGCGGCCTGCGCGCCGAGCGCGAGTGCGGCGGCAATGCCCTCGCCGTCCATGATGCCGCCGGCGGCGATCACGGGCAGCGCGCATTCGCGCACGATCAGGCGCGTCAGTGCGAACGTGCCGAGCCGATCGTCGTGCGCGGTCGAATCGAACAGGCCGCGATGCCCGCCGGCTTCGATGCCCTGCGCGACGATCGCGTCGATGCCGGCGGCAGCGATCTGCCGTGCCTCGTCGAGATTCGTCGCGGCCGCGAACAGCGTGATGCCCGCACGCTTCAGCGCGGCGATTACGTCAGCGTCAGGCAGCCCGAAATGGAAGCTGACGACGGCAGGTTTCTCCTCGACGAGCATCGCCTGCATCGCGTCGTCCGCGATAAAGCTCGTATAGATCTCCGACAGCGATGCGGGTGGCGTCGCGCCGTATTCGCGGAACACCGGCGCGAGCCAGTCGAGCCACGCGCGTTCGACGGCCGCATCGGCGTGGGCCGGACTGTGGCAGAACACGTTGATGTTGAACGGCCGGTCGGTGAGCGCGCGCGTGTCGCGGATCATCTTGCGCGCGCCGTCGGCGTTCGTCGCGCCGACGCCGAGCGAGCCGAGCCCGCCCGCGTTCGACACGGCGGCGGCCAGCGCCGGCGTGCTGACGCCGGCCATCGGCGCCTGGACGATCGGTGCGCGGATACCGAGGGTGCGCAGCAGCGTCCGGTTGTGGGTCGGTTGATTCATGTTGCTTGTCTCCTGCGATATCCGTGATCGAAAGGCGCCGGCCGCATGCGGACCGAAGCGCGTGGGTCAGCGCTCGGACCGGCACGCGCGAATCGTGCTGCGCGCGCAGCCGGCCATGAGAAATAGATGGGCGACCGTGTGGCGCTACCTGCGTCCCGGCGCGGCACCAGCAACTGCGCCATCGTACGCCAGACGTCGATCCGCGGGCCGACCGCTAGCGGCCGCGTGCCCAGTGAGCGAGCCCGGCGCAAGCGGCCAGCAGCGCGCCCGTCACGAAGAACACCGAATGCAGGCCGAACGCGACGCCGATCTGCCCGCCGATAACGGGGCCGATCACCTGCCCGCTGAATTGCGCAGACTGCAGGTAGCCGAGCATCTGCCCCGTCGAACGCTCGTCGACCGATTGCCGCACGAGCTTGCCGATAGACGGCAGCAGCCCCGCGAGCGTCATGCCCATCAGTCCGCGCAGTGCGGCAAGCTGCCACCAGTGCGTGACGAACGCTTGCGGCACCATCGCAAGCGCGGTCAGCAGCAGGCAGGCTATGATCACGGTCCAGCTGCCGATCCGGTCGGCCAGCGCGCCGAGCCGCGCGGCGGTCAGCATGCTACCGAGCGCCGAACACGCCATCACGACGCCGGCGATCCGCGCGAGGTGGTCGCCGGTGACGCCGAGGCCGCCGATATAGACCGTGATGATCGGCTCGATCGACATGTTCGCGAGCAGCACCATCATCGCCGTCACCAGCAAGGCGGCGACCGCCGCGCGATTCGTCCGGTGCGTCGAGACCGTGGCCGTGCCGGCGGTGTGTGCTTGCGCGTCGGTGCCCGCGTGGAAGTCTTCCTTCACGACGAAGATCGTCAGCAGCGCGGCGACGGCGATCATCGCGCCACCGGCGAAGAACGTGCCGCGAATGCCGACCCAGCCTGGCAGCAATCCGCCGACGAGCGGGCCGACCAGATTGCCCGCTAGTGCGCCGGTCGACAGAATGCCGAGCGCCCAGCCCGCGCGCTCGCGCGGCGCCTGCGTGCCGACCATCACGGTCGACGCCGACGCGTAGCCGCCGACGAGCCCCGCGATCAGCCGCAGCGCGACAAGTTCGACTACGTTGTGCGCGACGCCGATCAGCGACATCACGATCGCCATCCCGATCGCCGCGCGCACGAGCATCGGCTTGCGGCCGAAGCGGTCCGCGAGGCGCCCCCACAGCGGGGCGGTGACGGCCGTGCCGAGAAACGTCGCACCGAATGCGATGCCCGACCACTGGATGACGGCTGACTGGGAATCGACGCCGAGCTGCCGCACGTACAGTGGCAGGAAAGGCAGCAGCATGCTCAGGCTGACGAGCGTCGTGAACGACCCGAACACGCACACGGCAAGATTGCGCCGCCAGTAGCGCGCGTTCCGTTCGGCATAGCTCGCGGCGGGCCCCTCGGCGCGCGTGGTGGCCGGTGCGTGGGCGGTCGTGCTCATCGCGTCCGCCGTGCCGGGCGACGCGTTGACTGCGCGCCCATGCGGTTGATCCAGAAGTGCCCGATTCATGTCGACCTCCATTCGCTGGACGGGTGCCGTGCACGTCCGTCGGTTGAAGAAAGTCTAGATTGAGTCGAGTACCGGTAGAATCCTCGTCTCGCGAAAGCCATTCTTCCGCATCTCGGTTCAATCGCCGTCGGTGATGGCCGCCAGCCGCGAGAAATGCTCGCGCAGGCGCGGCGCCGCGAAATCGACAAACGCGCGTACCTTGGGGACGGACAGTCGTCCGTAAGGCGTAACGAGATGGATGGGCAGCGGCGCATGCTCGCTGTCGCGCAGCACGATCCGCAGCGTGCCGTCGCGCACGTGTTCGGCGACGTGATAAGAAAAGAGCCGCGTGACGCCGTGGCCAGCGACGGCGGACGCGACCGCGCCGCGGATCGTGTTGATGATGAAGCGCGGGGCGAACTGGACGACCTGCGGCAGTGCCGACGGCCCCGGCGGTGGAAAGCTCCACGAGTCGAGCCCGAAGTGCGTCATCGAGATGATCCGGTGCTGCGTGAGATCGGCCGGTGCGTCGATCGCCGGATGCTTCGCGAGATAGTCGGGCGATGCAACGACGACCCGCCGCACGGAACCGACCGGAATCGCGACGAGCGTCGAATCCGACAGGTGCGCGATGCGCAGTGCGACGTCCATCCCTTCGTCGACCAGGCTGACGGGACGGTCGAGCAGTTGCAGGCGGATCGACACGGCTGGATGCCGTTCGATGAATGCGTCGAGCAACGCGCGCAGCACGTCCTCGCCCGCGGCGACCGGAGCGGTGACCGTCAGCATGCCGCGCGGTGCGGCGCGTTCGTCGGCGACCAGCATGTCGGCTTCTTCCAGATCCGACAGGATGCGGCGGCACGCGGCCGCGTAGCGTTCGCCGGCCTCGCTCAGTCGGATCGTCCGGGTGGTGCGGTACAGCAGCGCGGTGCCGGTGTGTTCCTCGAGAAACGCGATCGCGCGGCTGACTGCCGCCGGCGAGCGGCCAAGCCGCCGGCCCGCGCCCGCGAGGCTGCCCTCGTCCAGCGTGGCGACGAACACCTTCATCGCATCGATTCGATCCATGGCGTGTGTGTGGGCGGCGGGCAAGCGAGCGTGCAGTCTACCGCACGCGGCCAGGCCGCCTGACAGCGGGGATGCCGCACTTGTCGTTTTGGCCCTACAATGCGCGAACGAAGAAACCGCACGAACGGCCGTCAGGGCACCGCGTTCATCGAACGCCAGGTCCGACATTCAAGCGGTTCAGCTGAATAACCAACAACACAAGTACAGCACACATGAAAAGAAGAACATTCCTCGCGCTGCCCGCCGTGGCGGCGTCCGGCATGCTTGCCGGCTGCACCAACGCCGATATCGGCCCGATCACCAATCGCATGATGAAGGACCCGGAATACCGGGAAACGCTGTCGGCATTCCTGATCAGCGCCGACGGGAAAACACTCGTCGTGATCGGCAAGCAGTACCACTACATCTTCGATGTGCCGCCGGCCCTTGCCGTCAACCTCACGGCACCCTATCGTCCGAAGCTCGACACCGATTTCGACGATTTCGAGACGCATGGCGACAAGATCTCCGGGCGTTACGTGTTGCAGCTTTCGAGCGAGGACGCACCGCCCGGCTCCGAACTGCGGGCGCGCGCGCTCGCCGACGGTTTCAAGGACGAGCGCTACAAGCTGACCGAGCGCGGCACGATCAGCGGCAAGCGCTACCAGCCGAACGACGTCACGCCGTCGTCTATTCCGCAGGCGTTCAATCATCCTTACAACGTCAAGGTCATCGAGCGGCCGTCGCTGCTCGGCCAGGGCGCGAAGCTCGCGCTGTCGCCGCTTACGATGGCGGCCGATGGCGCAGTGGGCCTGCTCGGCGTGGCGCTGTTCCCGATCGCGCTCACGGCCTTCATCATCGTCGCGCATTGAGACCGGAATCCACGATGAAATCCCCTGCCCGAAACTTGTTCCGGATCGGCTGCGTAGCTACCTGCCTCGCGTTCGCGCAACATGCCTCGGCCGAAAGCGACTGGGACGCCGCGCTCCGGAGCTGAAATGATGCGTGTCGCCGGTACGGCGCGGTGACACGCGGCGTACCGGCGCGCACAACGACATCGCCGCCTCGGACTTCGTACCGGACAGCGTGCGCTTCTGTCGGCAGCGGCAGATCCAGGCGCAGCAGCATCGCCTCGAGCGCGCGATTCGTAGCGGCGGATGCAGCACTTTGCGCCGGCGTGCGGGAACCCCCTGCGCGTGTTTCACGGGTCGGCTTTCGTGCCGGCCGATCGAGCATGACCGTGTCGCTGCCGACGGCTGTTGCGCCGACGGCCACGCGACAGGTCTCATGGTTTTCCCGGTCCGTCAGGTTGCGAGGTGACGCACCGCTTTCGGTACACCACCGCGTGCGACGCAGGCTGCAACGGCCTGCCGCGCGAATCCGGGCTGCCGCGCGCTCCTACCCTTTCTGCCCGGGAAAGGACGCTTGAAACATCCGCAATTATCACGCGCAGCCGATTTGCCCACCATGTGTCGGACGATCGGCGCAGCGTGCACATCCGGCCCTTTCCCGGGCCCTGCAATGGCTGCCGCCGTGTCGTGTGG
Source organism: Burkholderia sp. BCC1999 (assembly GCF_905339975.1). Classification (NCBI taxonomy): domain Bacteria; kingdom Pseudomonadati; phylum Pseudomonadota; class Betaproteobacteria; order Burkholderiales; family Burkholderiaceae; genus Burkholderia; species Burkholderia sp. BCC1999. The sequence continues at coordinate 133,599 of NZ_CAJPHP010000018.1, forward strand.
CCGGACGCATCACGCCGGCCGAAAACGGCCGGGCCGCGCGCCACGGCATATCGACAATCAGGAGACACGATGAACAGCCAATCCCTCGATCTCGGCGGCAACGCGGGCGGACCTGCGTCCGCCCGACTGCCGGCCGCTTCTTCCGGCGTCGGCGCCGACGCGGCGGCCCTCCCCGCCCGTCGCATCACACTTGGCGATTTCATGGACGACCTGCCGGTCGGTGCATTGCACCGGTTCGTCGTCTGGGTGATCGGCATCGGGCTGTTCTTCGACATGTACGAGATCTTCCTCGTCAGCACGATCGGCTCCGCGTTGCAGAACGAATACGGGCTGAGCCGGCAAAGCGCCGATTTCAAGCTGCTGCTGGCGTCCGCGTTCATCGGCATGTTCGTCGGCGCGATGTGCCTCGGCAGCCTCGCCGACCGCATCGGCCGGCGCAAGGCGTTCCTGCTGACGCTCGTGTGGTACAGCGCGTTCTCGCTGGTGGGCGCATTTTCGGTGAACGCCGACATGCTCGTTGCCTGCCGCTTCCTGACGGGCATCGGCGTCGGCGCGATCTATCCCGTCGCCGACAGTTTCCTGTCCGAAATCCTGCCGAAGGACAAGCGCGGGCGGCTTGCCGCATGGGCCTACACGACTTCGTATGTCGCGGTGCCGCTCGTCGGCTTTCTCGCGCTGTGGCTGAATCCGCTGCATGTGGCTGGCGTGGCCGGCTGGCGCATCATCCTCGCGATCGGCAGCCTCGGCGCCGTGTACGTGCTGCTCGTCCAGCACCGGCTGCCGGAGAGCCCGCGCTGGCTGCTCGCGCAGGGCCGCACGGCCGACGCGCACGCGGCGCTGCGGCGTTTCGCGGAAAGCGCCGGCGTGCGCATGCCCGAGCAGTTCGCGGAGCCGGTCGAGCCGCAGCGGCCGCTCGGTCTCGGCGAGCGCATCGCGCTGTTGCGTCGCGAACCGTACGGCGCACGCTACGTGATGCTCGCGATCTTTCACCTGTTCCAGGGCTTCGGCTACTACGGGTTCGGCACGCTGGCCGGCACGGTCGTGAAGAGCCGTGGCTTCGACGTGACGGACAGCACGCTGTTCATCGCGCTGTCGTTCATCGGTTATCCAGTCGGGTCGCTGCTGTCGATTCCGCTACTCAACTGGATCGAACGCCGCACGCTCGTGATCGTGTCGATCCTGTCGATCGCCGTATTCGGGCTGTGCTTCGCGTATTCGGGCAATACCGTGCTGATCGTCGGCTTCGGGTTCCTCACGACCTGCGCGTCGAACGTGTTCAGTAATGCGTATCACGTATACCAGGCAGAGATCTTCCCGGCACGCGTGCGCTCGACGGCGATCGGCAGCACCTATGCGCTGTCGCGGATCGTCAGCGGTGCGCTGCCGTTCGTGCTGCTGCCGGTGCTCGCCAGCTACGGCGCGGGCGCGATGTTCGGCGTGATCTCCGTCGCACTCGGCATCGTCGCGGTGACGCTGCGCGTGCTCGGGCCGCTGACCACGCGGCGCAGCCAGGATGAGATCAATCCGGTGTAATGCGGCGATCAGCACGGGGTGGCGCGCAAGCGTGCCCCGTGCATCGCGGTTTCATCGCACTCAGCGTGCCGACATGAAATCGAACAGCTTCGCGATATCGGTGGTCAGCACGCCACCCGCCTTCACGCCGACCCACAGCGAGCGTGTCGCCCACGCATCGTCGAGTTTCACGATACCGAGCCGTGCCGCACGCTCGCCCGTCACCGCATCGCGCGGCAGCACGCCGATGCCGAGCCCCGCTTCGATCATCCGGCTCACGCCGTCGAAATTCGATACCTGGATCCGCAGCTTCAGCGAGCGCTCGGCCGCGAATGCGGCGTCGGTCATGCGCGCGAGCAGCGAACTGCCGTCGCTCAGGCCGACGTAGTCCTCGTCGAGCGTATCCGCGAAGCGGATGCTGTCGCGCGACGCGAACCGGTGCGTGCGCGGCACGAGCAGCACGAGTTCGTCGCGCCGGTACAGCCGCCGCTCGATGCCGGGGGCCGGCACGTTGTCGGCGAATACGCCGAGATCGGCCTTGCCCGATGCGAGCGCGTCGACGATCTCGTGGCTCAGCCGCTCCTCCAGGCTCACCTTGATACCCGGGTTGTCGGTGAGGAACGCGGCGAGGTCGGCGGGCAGGAACTGGACGATCGCGGACGTGTTGGTCCACACGTGGATGTGGCCGCGCACGCCGGCGACGTAGTCGCTCATCTCGTGCGCCATCCGGTTGACCTGCTCGATCACTTTCGTCGCGTGATCGAGCAGCGCACGGCCGGCGGGCGTCAGCTCGACGCCGCGCGCATGCCGAACGAACAGTGCGCTGCTGGTCACGCTTTCGAGTTCGGCAATCCGCTTGCTGACCGCGGAAAGCGTGAGCTGGCCGTGTTCGGCCGCCTTCGTCAGGCTGCCGTGCTCGGCGACGAGCGCGAACACGCGCAACGACTGCAGATCGAAATGAAGCGGGTTCACCATGTCGTGGGTCCTGGGAGGGCCGCGCGGCGCACGCCATATTGCACCGGCCTGACGCCGATCATACGCGCGGCCGGACCCGTGCGATACGGCGTGCGGCTAGCGCGATGCGACGGCGTGCAACGCGGCGAGCATCGCACCGTCGGGCCGCGCGAGATCGTCGAGCACCGCGAAGTGCTTCATGCCGGGCAGCCACGTCCGTGCAATCCGTTCGCCAGCCGCGTCGCACGCCGTCGCGTATTCGTCTGCCTGCCGGATGAGTTCGGACAGTTCGGCGTCGCCGACCGCCACAACGGTCGGCGCACCGGGCCCGACATGATGCAACGGGCTGAATGCGTCGATCTCGCGCGCGGTGAGCTGCAGCTTGTCGTTCAGGCAGCACAGCGAGATCGGTTCGAGATCGACGAGCGGGCTGATCGCGAGCGCCGACACGACGGCCGGATGCGCGCGATGCATGGCCGTCAGGTGGCCGCCCGCCGAGTGGCCGCTCAGGTGGATCGGCCGCTGCGCGGTGCCGAGGCCGTCGGGGTCGCGGGCGAGATGATCGAGCAGCATGCCGATCTCGGCGACGATCTCGGTCATCGTCGCGATCGGCGCGAGCGTGTATTCGGCCAGGATGACGTCGAAGCCGCGCGCGAGCGGCCCGCTCGCCGCATACGCGAAATCCTCTTTCGTGCAGTGCTGCCAGTAGCCGCCGTGGATGAACACGAACAGCGGCGCATCGGGTTGCCCGCACGACAGCCAGTCGAAGCGTTGCGCGGGTTGCGCGCCGTAACGCAGGTTGCGGCGGCCGGGCGTCGCGTCGTACAGCGCGACGCTACGCGCCTGGCACGACGCGAGCAGCGCCGGGAAATCGGCAACAGCCTTCGTGTTCAGGTAGGCGGCGTCGAGCGCCGCGCGGTCCATGCCGCGATAGAGGATCGTCATTCGGGAGCGCCTGGGTCGGGTTGCGGATGCGCGGGACAGCTTCGCCGTGCGCGTTGCGAAGGCGTCGGCCGGGCCGACGCCGTTGCACCATTATCCGCAGCGTGGCCGCGCCCTGCTATCCGGAATCGGCGGGCGCGGCGTTCGCCTGTCCGCTTTCGGCGAAGGACTGCGAACGCCGTGTACTGATGGGCGCGCCGCCTGTCGTCGCCCGAGTCAGATCAGCTCGGAGATCTCGATCAGGTTCAGGTCGGGATCGCGCACGTAGACCGAGCGGATCTTCTGCGTCGCGCCCGTGCGTTCGACGGGCCCTTCGACGATCGGCCATTCCACGCGCTGCAGGTGCGCAATCACGTCGTCGAGCGGCACCGATGCGATGAAGCACAGGTCGAGCGCGCCGGGCACTGGCACATGCGCTTTCGGCTCGAACTCGGCGCCGCGCACGTGCAGGTTGATCTTCTGGTTGCCGAAGCGGAACGCGAGCCGGCCGGCGCCGAACGTTTCGAGCTGCATCTGCAGCACCTCGGTGTAGAAATGTTTCGTCTTGTCCGGATCGACGCAGGTCAGTACGAGATGGTCGAGGTGGTCAATCAACGCCATGGATGTCGCTCCTGTTGTTCATGAAAACGCGCGTTGCGCGGGCATGTCGCCGGCATCGGCGTGCGGTGGCGGATGCAGGTCCGAGCGGCGCCCGGCCTTCAGGATCTGGCTCGGCACATCGTGCCCGATCAGCGCGGGCAACCGTGCCGACGCCGCGAGCACGGCCGCGAGGTCGATGCCCGTATCGTAGCCGTCGAGTTCGAGCATGTGCACGAGTTCCTCGGTGCACGCGTTGCCGGTCGCCCCCGGCGCATACGGGCAGCCGCCGAGCCCGCCGAGCGATGCGTCGAAGCGGTCGATGCCGGCGTCGAGCGCGGCAAGCGTGTTGGCCAGCGCCATCCCGCGCGTGTTGTGGAAATGCAGCGTGAGCTGCAGCGCGCGGAAGCGCTCGCGCGCGCGTTCGGCCACATCGCGCACCTGCGACGGAAAGGCCATGCCCGTCGTGTCGCACAGCGTGAAGCCGTGCACGCCGAGATCGGCGAAGCGCTGCATCCAGGCGAGCACCGTTTCGGCCGGTACGTCGCCTTCCATCGGGCACCCCATCGCGGTCGACAGCGATACGTTGATCGCGACCTGCGAGCCGCGTACGGCGTCGATCACGTCGCGCAACTGCGCGAACGACTGCTCGCGCGTCATCCGCAGGTTCGCGCGGTTGTGGCTTTCGCTCATCGACATCACGAGGTTCACTTCGTCGACGCCGCACGATAGCGCGCGCTCGGCGCCGCGCACGTTCGGCACGAGCACCGTATAGACGACGCCCGGTGCGCGCACGATGCCGTGCATCACGGCCTCCGCGTCGCGCAACGCGGGGATCGCCTTCGGCGACGTGAACGACGTGACCTCGATCTTCGCGTAGCCGCATGCGCTCAGCGCATCGACCAGCGCGATCTTGTCGTCGGTGTCGACGAAGGCCGCTTCGTTCTGGAAACCGTCGCGCGTCGCGACCTCGTGGATATAGAGCCGTTTGCGTTGCCCGTTCATGTTGTTGTCTCCTGGGTCGGATTCAGATCACGCCGCGCGTGCGCCAGTCGCCGCGCGTCGCGGCATCGATGCCGAGCGACGCGAGTACCGCGTCGGTATCCGCGCCGAGCGCGGGCGCCGGGCGGTCGATGCGCCCCGGTGTGGCGTCGAGTTTCGGCACGATGCCCGGCACGAGCACGGGCGTGCCGTCGGGCAGCGCCGCGTCGACGATCATGTCGCGTGCGCGGTAATGCGGGTCGGCCGCGATGTCGGCCACGTCGTAGATGCGCCCGGACGGGATGCGCGCGTCGTTCAGCGCGGCGAGCACAGCGTCGAGATCGTGGCGCGCGCTCCACTCGCCGATCGCCGCGTCGATTCGCTCGACCTGCGCGACGCGCCCGTCGTTGCGCGCGAGCGCGGGATCGTTGCCGAGATCGGGCCGGCCGATCAACTCCATCAGGCGCCGGAAGATACTGTCGCCGTTGCCGGCGATCAGCGCGTACTTGCCGTCGCGGCAGCGGTACGCGTTGGTCGGCGCGATGCCGGGCAGGCTGCTGCCGGCCGGCTCGCGCACCGCGCCGAACGCCGCGTATTCGGGCAGCAGGCTTTCCATCAGGTTGAATACCGATTCGTACAGCGCGACGTCGACGACCTGCCCCTTGCCGCCCTGCTGTTCGCGATGCCGCAGCGCGAGCAGCACGCCGATCACGCCATGCAGCGCCGACAACGAATCGCCGAGCGAGATGCCGACGCGCACCGGCGTGCGGCCGGGCTCGCCGGTCAGGTGCCGCAGGCCGCCCATCGCCTCGGCGATCACGCCGAAGCCGGGGCGGTCGCGATACGGGCCCGTCTGACCGAAGCCCGACACGCGCAGCATCACGAGCCCCGGGTTGATCGCGGACAGCGCGTCCCAGCCGAGCCCCCAGCCTTCGAGCGTGCCGGGCCGGAAATTCTCGATCAGCACGTCGGTCTCGGCGACGAGGCGGCGCACGACGTCCTGCCCTTCGGGCGTGCGCAGGTCGAGCGTGAGCGAGGTCTTGTTGCGCGACTGTGCGGCCCACCAGACCGACGTGCCGTCGTGCAGCAGTCGCCATTTGCGCAGCGGATCGCCGACGCCGGGCGGCTCGACCTTGATCACGTCCGCGCCGAATTCGGCGAGCATCCGGCCCGCGAACGGTCCGGCGATCAGTTGGCCGAGTTCCAGCACGCGAATGCCGTCGAGAGGTCGTGTCATGGCTGTCTCCGATGAAATCGTGGGATCGATGACGGCGATCATGACGGCGTTCGCGCGCAGCGAAAATCGATCGATGCTCAACCAGCCTTTCCGAAACGGAAAGGCGCGCGTCCGCACGCACGTCGCGACGGCTGTCGTGCAGCGCGCTGGCCTTTCCATTCGGGAAAGCGCGCTCGCGCAACGGTCAAACGACGGCGCGCGCGCCAACGGCAGAATCGAAGCCGTTCCGCGCCACCGGGCGCCTGTCAGCGAGACCCGCCATGTTTTCTGTTTCCTCTCCCGCGAAGATCGTGTTTCTCGACCGCGCGACGCTGTCGCCGCAGACCGTGCTGAAGCCGTTCCCGTTTCCGCACGTGATGCAGACGTTCGACCGGACGGCCACGCACGAGATCGCCGCGCGCATCGGCGACGCGGACATCGTCGTGACCAACAAGGTGCGGCTCGACGCGGCGGCGCTGGCCGATGCCAGGCAACTGCGGATGATCGCGATCGCCGCGACCGGCACGGACATCGTCGATCTCGATGCGTGTGCGGCGCGCGCCATCGTCGTGAGCAATATTCGCGGCTATGCGGTCCGCACGGTGCCGGAACACACGTTCGCGCTGATCTTCGCACTGCGCCGCAGTCTCGTTGCCTATCGCGACGCGGTGCGCGCGGGACGCTGGCTCGACAGCGGACAGTTCTGCTTCTTCGATCACCCGATCCGCGACCTGGCCGGCTCGACGCTCGGGATCGTCGGCGACGGCGTGCTCGGTCGCGCGGTGGCCGGCATCGCCCGTGCGCTCGACATGCGCGTCCTGTTCGCGGCGCACGGCGATGCCACGGGTGGCGACCATGTGCCGCTCGACACGCTGCTGCGCGACAGCGACGTGATCACGCTGCACTGTCCGCTTACGCCCGCGACGCGGCACCTGATCGATGCGGACGCGTTCGCGCGCATGGCGCGCCGGCCGCTGCTGATCAATACCGCGCGCGGCGGGCTCGTGGACGAAAGCGCGCTCGTCGACGCAGTGCAATCGGGGCAGATCGCGGGCGCGGGGTTCGACGTGGTCACGCAAGAGCCGTTGCCGTCCGCGCATCCGTTCCACGCGATCCTGTCGCATCCGGCGTTCATCCTGACGCCGCATGTCGCGTGGGCGAGCGACGAGGCGATGCAGGCGCTCGCCGATCAGCTGGTCGACAACGTTGCGGCGTTCGTCGGCGGCGAGCCGCGGCATGTCGTGTAGCGCCGCGCGCAAAAAACAGAACGGCCCCGCTCGATTGCTCGAAGCGGGGCCGGCTGAATTCGGGGGCTGCTTACGCCAGCGACTCGGCACGTAACGGGTTCGTGCATCGGCCCTGTCTCGCGACCGGTTTCCGAATACCTGATGAGCGCTACTTCAGGGAATTCAGACCGACGATGACGTGGGGCAACGCCGAAACGACGCTCAGTATGCGGACATCTCGACGCAAGGATCGACCTTGGACGGCGAGCAGATGACCGAGTACTTGGCGCTCTCGCGCATCAGCGCTTCGCCTTCGTGCAGCGCGATCTTGATCTCGGGGTGACGCTCGTACGCGAGGAATGCCGAGCACATCACGGCGGACATCACGACGAGGGAAAACACAAATTTTTCAAGGGTTTGGAAACGTTCAGGCATGGTTCGACCTTTCTCTTAGGCCGTGATTATATCTCGAAATAAGGGTTTTCCCTATAAGTCAGCCCGCATACCGAGGATGCATTCAATCGAGATCGGGCCAGATGCTCGCGCCCTTTTTTGGCGCGAACCGCGAGCGGGTGCCGCCCGCCAGGACGAGGTCGCGTACCGGGAGAAGGGAAAGAAGACTGGCCGCCGGCGCGTCAGTGCGTCAGTGCGTCACTGCGGCGTCGACGCGCCGCTTGCTGCATTGCCCGGCCACGCCTTGCCGATGTGGTCGATCAGCGATTTCGCGGTGCCTGTCACGAGCGCCGCATCGACGCCCGACGTCTGCCACGAGCCGTCGGCGGCCTTCACGAAGGTCAGGTTCGCGCGCGACGGCGAGTAATCGGCATTGCGCCATGTGACGACGACATCGCACGAGTACGTGCGATCGCCGAGCTTCTTGCAGTCGCCGTCGGGCTTGGCCGACACGACATCGGCCGAGACCGGCAGCGGCTGGCCGAACAGCGCATTCAGGCCGCCGTGGTTTTCCGCCTCGAGCGCGCGGCGCACGGCCGCGTCGACGTCGCCCGATCCGGGGCCGTCGTGGAGCAGGTTGCAGGCAGCCAGCAGCGTCGAGGCGCCGGCGAGTGTCAGCAGCGTGTGAAACTTCATGGATATCCGTCGATCGGGGGAACGCCGCGTAGTCTGCAACGTCCGCGCGCCGGGCGCGGTATCCATTTGTAACCAATTGCACGGATGCCCGGCACGACCGTGCGACGCCCTCGCCTACTGGCGCTCCTGCTTCACGCGGCTGACCAGCTGCGTCGGGCTCACGAACTGCAGCGCGATCACGACCCATACGAGCGTGATGGCCATGTAGATCATCGCCATCGCGTCGATCGACTGCGGCGCGCGCACGCCGGTCGAGAACACCGCGTAATACAGCGCGACGACGAGCGTCTGCGTGCTCGGCCCCGCGGTGAAGAACGTCAGCTCGAACATCCCGATCGTGCGCACCAGCACGAGCAGCCCGGCCGCGAGCATGCCGGGCACCAGCAGCGGCAGCAGCACGTAGCGGAAATAGCGCCACGTGTTCGCGCCGAAGATGCGCGCGGCGGCTTCGAGGTTCGGGTCGATCTGCTCGATGAACGGCGTCATCACGAGGATCACGAACGGCAGCGCCGGCACGAGGTTCGCGAGGATCACGCCGGGCAGCGTGCCGGCGAGCCCGACCTTGTACATCACGGTCGCCATCGGAATCCCGTACGTGACGGGCGGCACCATCAGCGGCAGCAGGAACACCAGCAGCGCGAAGCGCTTGCCGCGGAACTGCACGCGCGCGAGCGCATACGCGGCCGGCACGCCGAGCGCGATCGACAGCAGCACGACCGCGCCGACGACCTCGACGGTCACCCACAGCACGCTCGCGAGCTGGAAGTCCTCCCACGCCTTCGCGTACCAGTGCAGCGTGAAGCCTTGCGGCAGCGGCGTGCCGAACCAGCGCGTCGCGACCGAGTTCACCGCGACGGTCGCGATCAGCAGCAGCACGTTCAGCAGGAAGAACGCCATCAGCCCCCAGACGAGCGCCTTCCACGCACGACCGGCGAGGTTGCCTTTCATCCGGTGCGGTTTCCCAGCGTCGACGGGCCGTGTGTCAGGTGCGTCGGGTTTCGGCGGCCACGCGCGAGCGGCATGATTGTCGGTCGCCATCAGCCCTTGCCTCCCGTCACCGCGCCCGTATAGAAGAAGCGGCGCGCGCCGAGCATCGACGCGACCACCAGCAACTGGACGAAGCCCATCACGATCGCGATCGCCGACGCGAGCGAATAGTCGTAGCTCTCGAACGCGGCTTCGGCCGCCGCGATCGAGATCACGCGCGTCGGCCCGGCCGGCGCGCCGAGCAGCACGGCCGACGGGAACACCGAGAACGCCTGCACGAACGACAGGCACGCGGCCATCGTGAGCCCCGGCACGAGCAGCGGCAGGTAGATCTGCCGGAACTGCTGCCACGGGTTCGCGCCGAGCGTGGCCGCTGCGCGCGCGAGCGTCGGGTCGATGCCGCTGATGTACGACAGCATCAGCAGGAAGGCGAACGGAAAGCCCGACACGATAAGCGACAGCAGCACGCCCCAGTAGTTGTGCGTGAGGCGCACTTCGTCGGTGTACAGGTGCAGCCCCTGCAGCGCCTGCGGGAACCAGCCGTTCGGCCCGAAATACGTGAGCATCCCGTCGGCGACGAGCACCGTGCCGAGCGTGACGGGAATCACGAGCAGCGTCGTGACGAACTTCTGGTACGGCGAATGGCGGCGCAGTGCAAACGCGACGGGCACCGCGATGCCGACGTTGAGCAGCGTCGCCGGCACCGCGAGCTTCAGCGTGACGAGCACGGTCGGCCACATCGCGGTATCGGTGAAGAACTGCACGTAGTTCGCGAGCGCGCCGCCGCCGTTCATCGGCTGGAACGACAGCACGAGACCGTACGCGAACGGATAGATGAACAGCGCGGCGATGAACGCGAGCGCGGGTGTGACGAGCCACGCCTTCGCGTCGCGCGGCGTGCCGGACGCGAGCGTGCTCATGTCGGCTCCGCTGCGTAGACGAGCGTACGGGCAGGCGCGATGCGCAGCCGCAACCGCTCGCCTTCCGCGAATTCGCCGGCGACGCGCGCCCAGATCGCGCCGAACGGCGTGACCGCACGGATCAGCGAGTCGCGGCCGCCGTATTCGACCGTTTCGACGGTCGCGTCGAACGCATTGTCGCCGCTTTCGTCGGCGCGCTCGATGTCGTCGGGGCGCAGTGCGACCACGACATCCTTCGCGTCGAAGCCGGCCATCGGTACGCCCGTGAGCCGTACGCCGCCGGCGGCGACCCGGACGTGATCGCCGGCCATTCCTTCGAGCGCGAACGGCAACACGTTGCGGTAGCCCATGAAGCGCGCGACGTGCAGGTTGTGCGGGCGCGTATAGACGTCTTTCGGCGACGCGACCTGCTGCACGACGCCCTCCTTCATCACGACGATGCGGTCGGCCATCGACAACGCTTCGTCCTGGTCGTGCGTCACGTAGATCGTCGCGCGTTCGAGCTGCGTGTGGATGCGGCGGATCTCGGCGCGCATCTCGATGCGCAGCTTCGTGTCGAGGTTCGACAGCGGTTCGTCCATCAGCACGAGCGGCGGCTCGATCACGATCGCGCGCGCAATCGCGACGCGCTGCTGCTGCCCGCCCGACAGTTGTCCCGGCAGCTTGCCCTCGTGGCCGACGAGCTGCACGAGTTCGAGCGCCTGGTGCGCGCGCCGCCGCGCTTCCTGCTTAGGCATGCCGCGCATCTTGAGGCCGAAGCCGACGTTGTCGAGCACCGACATGTGCGGAAACAGCGCGTAGTTCTGGAACACCATCCCGAAGCCACGCCGCTCGGGCGGCAGCACGTCGATGCGCGTGTCGTCGAGCCAGATGCCACCGCTCGTCAGCGGCTGGAGCCCCGCGATGCAGTTCAGCGCGGTGGACTTGCCACAGCCCGACGGGCCGAGCAGCGCGATGAATTCGCCGCGCCGGATCTCGAGATCGAGCCCGTTCAGCGCGGCGACCTGCGCGCCTTGCGCATTGGTGAAACTGCGACACACGCCGTCGAGCCGCAACCGTTCGAAACTGTGCTTCATTGCGCGAACTCCATCGACGCGGGCGCCGTGGCGCCCGCCGGTTCAGGCGTCACTTCGACTTCTGCGAACCGATCTCGCGATCCCATTTCTGGAACGCGGCAACCATCGCCTGCGCACTGAGCGGCTGCACGTGCGGGCGCTCGGCGAGCAGCTTCGCGTACTCGGGGCGGCCGAACTTGCGCACGACTTCCTGGCTGTGCGCGGGGGCCATCTCGAGCGTCACGCCCTTGACCGCCGGGCCCGGATAGAAGTAGCCGTCGTCGTACGTCATGGCCTGCTGCGCCGGTTCGAGCAGGAAGTTCATCAGCTTGAACAGCACGTCGAGCTTTTCCTTCGGCACACCCTTCGGGATCACCATGTAGTGCGCGTCGTTGACCCACGTCATGTTGTCGAACGCCTGGATCCTGAACTCGGCCGGCACGATGCCGAGCGCGCGCGGGTTGAGGTCCCAGCCCGTGACGGTCACGGTCATGTCGCGCGTACCTTCGCCGAGCTCCTTCATCACCGCCGACGTGCCGCCCGGGTAGTACGGCACGCAGTCGTTCAATGCCTTCAGGAACGCCCAGGTCTTGTCCCAGCCGTTGATCGGATCCTGCGGATTCTTGTCGCCGAGCACGTACGGCAGCCCCATCAGGAACGTGCGGCCGGGGCCCGAGTTCGCCGGGCGCGCATAGATCAGCTTGTTCGGGTGCGCCTTGCACCAGGCGAGCAGTTGATCGGGCGTCTTCGGCGGGTCGCTGACCTTCGCCGGGTTGTATTCGAGCAGCGGGCCGGCCGGCATGTAGGTGACTTCGAGGCCGAAGCCTTGCGCGAGATCCTGCATCTTGCGCGGGCCGGGTGCGTATCTGTCGAGCACGCCGGGGAACGCGGCCGCGTCGTCGGGCAGGAGCTTGCGCCACAGGTTCTGTTCGATGCCGGCGGCGAGTGCGTCGGTGCCCGTCAGCACGAGGTCGATGTCGGAGCGCCCCGCCGCCTGCATCGCCTTGATCTTGCCCGGCAGCTGCGGCGCCGGCGCATTCGTGAACGTGACGTTCGACACGAGGGTCGGGTTCTTGTCCCGGAACGCCTCGATGGCCTTCTGCGTGAGCTGCAGGTTACCTGCGACGTCGACGATATTCAGTGACACGGGAGCCGCGACGGCCGCCGCGGCAGACAGCGTGAAACCCAGTGCGAGTGCGATCCGGCGGACACGGCGAGCGATCGTGGTGGTGTTCATGTCTCCTCACTTCGGTCGGTGGATGGGACCTTTCTTTTCAGGAAATCATGACGGCGTTATACGATGTCGGTCAACAAAAACCCGAGCAGCCCGGGGCGGGACTTTCCCTGACAAACACCTTCCGGTGGATGGTAATTCGGTTACCGGACAAGATAGGCCTGAGATCGCGACTGGACATCCTGTCGTCTTGCGACGTCATATCTCCATGGGGCCAATCCTGGCGAAGCGGATTCAACGGGCCTCCCAGTGGCTCGGCGCCGTCAGCGTTGGGCCGGTCCGCTCGATCAGCGGCCCTTCAGAGCGATCAACACATCGCGGTGTTCGGAAATGACTTTTCGCGCCGCGCGTAGCACGTCGCTCTTCGCGGCTTCGGACGAAGCCTTGACCTCGTTGGTGAGACGCACGATCGGGCGGGGTTTCAACTCAACGCCGTACAGCAGCTCTCGTTTGGTATCCATGACAGCATTCCGCCCCAAAAAAAAGACAGCGATCGGCCGACTATCCGTCAATCGGATGTAGCGGTCGCGTCGCTGTCATTCATGGCGTCCGATGAATGGACGAAAACGGCCCAAGGCCGGCAAACGATGCCCGAATATCAGTTCCTCATGGGTGAGTCGCCTTCACCCAGCGTCATCACCTCTTCGATCAACCGTTCCGCATCACGCCACTCGCCGAAGCCGGACGCCGGGTTCAGGTGCCCCACTTCGCCGAGATCGACAAGCTGGCTGCCCCACCCGGCCGCGAACGCCTCGGCGCGCTCGAAGCGCGCGAGCGGATCGTTCCGGCTCGCGGCGACGATGCTCGGGAACGGCAGCCGCTGCATCGGCACGGGCGTCCAGCCATGTGCGTCGATCGCGTCGGGCGACGGATAGCCGGCGGGCATCGGGCTATCGAGATCGGCGGGCGCCGCGAGCAGCGCGCCGTGAATCGCGCGCGTGGCCTGCCGCGCCCAGTGCACGGTAATCATCACGCCCGCGCTGTGCGCGACCAGGATCACCGGGCCGTCGATCTCGGCGAGTGCCGCATCGAGTGCCGCGACGCGTGCGGCGCGGCTCAGCTTGTCGGCTTCGAGCGGCGCGACGGAGCGCGCATTCGGCAAGCGCCGTTCGAGATGCGTCTGCCAGTGGTCTTCGACGTGATCGCGCAAGCCGGGCACGATCAGGATGGTGGGCGCGGTCGCCAGGGTCATGCTGCCTCCGGGAGGGTTCAGGAAAGTTGAGATGCGCGCCGTTCACGTTCGACGCGCGCGAGATCGGCCGCGTAACTTGCGCGTCCGATCGCGAACAGCACGGCGGCCGCGAGCGGCACGACGGCAATCCATTGAAGTGCGCCGACGAGGCCGGCGCGATCGGCGACCCACCCCGTCAGCAGCGGGCCCGGCGCCATGCCGAGCAGGTTGTTCGCGAGCGTGAGCGTCGCGAAAGCCGACGCGTGGATCGCGGCCGGCGTCAGGTTCGCGACCATCGCACCCGATGCGCCGGACGCGCCCGCGCCGACCAGCATGCCCGCGCAAATCAGCGCGAGCTGTAGCGGCCCCGGCGGCAGCCGGAACGCGATCGCGAGGCAGATGCCCGTCAATACGCAATAGGCGATCGCGGTCAGCCATTTGCGCGAGCCGTCGGCGCGCCCGACGCGGTCGGTGACGATCCCGCAGCCGACCATCCCGACACCCGCGATCAGCACGAAGCCGGCCGCGAGCACGGCCGCGCGGTCGGGCGCCATCGCGTAGTAGCGGTTCAGGTAGCTCGGCAGCCACGCGAACAGCGCGCCCGGCACGAACAGGTGCAGCCCGCTGCCGAGATACGCGCAGATCACCGAGCGCGATGCGAACAGCCCCGACATCAGCGCACGCATGCTGCCGCGCAGGTCGTGCGGTGCGTCGACGTCGCGACGGCACGGTTCGATGCGGCACGCGGCGAGCCGCCGCTCGGTCACCACGCAGCGATACGCGACGAGCAGCACGATGCCGAGCGCGGCCATCACGCCGAACGACCAGCGCCAGCCGAGATGTGCACCGACGAGCCCGCCGAGCGCCATCCCGAACACCGAGCCGAACGCGCCGCCTGCCATGAATGCGCCGGTCAGCGTCGCGCGCAGCCGGGCCGGAAAGATGCTGAGGATCAGCGCGACGCCGACGCTGCCGTACGCGGCCTCACCGAGCCCGACGAGGCCGCGCGCGACCAGCATTTCCGCGTAGTTGGTCGACAGCGCGCAACCGAGTGTCGCGACGCTCCACAACGCGGCCATCAGTACGATGCTGCGCACGCGCCCGAAGCAGTCGGCGAGGACCGACAGCGGAAACGTCAGCAGGCCGACCAGCAGCGCGACGACGCCGGAGAGCGAACCGAGCTGCGTGTCCGACAGCGCCCACGCGTGCTTGAGCAGCGGAAACACCGCGTTGAGCACCTGCCGCGACATGTAGTCCGACAGCAGCAGCCCGACGGTCAGTCCGAACACCAGCCACGCATACGCAGGCGCGCGCCGCTCGGTGGCCGTCAGGTCCTGCAGCGACGGCTCGACATGATGAATCAACATGCGTGTCTCCTCCGGCACCGGGGCGACAATGCGCCGGCGCGGCTTGCGCGGCCCCGCTCCGTCGACCGGAGTCCGCCCTGCACCATGCGCAGGGGTGGGTGCCGCGCCACAACGATCGGCAGGCGGCTGCCGCGCTGGCGAGCCGCCCGGATGCGCAGCGCGTCAGGCCGCGCGCAGCGGCACGCTCACCTGGCCCGGCCGGCGGTTCGGCGCCATCCCGAGCTGCGCGAGCGTCTCGTCGATGCCGTCGTACTGCACGCCGATCCGGTAGATCGCCTTGGCTTCCTTGCCGGTCGCGATGTCGCGGCCGAGTTCGCGTGCGATCCGCGCGCACTGCTCGACCTGCTGCACCGACGTCATCCGGTTGCCCTTCTGGTCGATGATGGTGTCCTCGATCCCGCAGCGCGGATGCAGGCCCAGCGCCATCGCGACCGTGTTGATCGGCAGCACGTTCTTCATCAGCGATTCGAGCGTGATGCACGCACCGTCCGGACAGCGCCGCACGAATTCCATGAAGTTGTACGGATTGGGACCGTCGAAGCCGCCGCCGATGCCGACCCACGTGACGTTCAGCGGGCCGCGATAGACGCCGCGCCGGATGATCCGCTCGAGCGTTTCGAGCGCATGCATGCCGGTCAGCTGGAAATGCGGCTGGATGCCGGCCGCCTGCAGCCGGCGCAGGTGTTCGTCGACCCAGCCGGGGCCGGCCGGCACCGTCATCTCGCGGTACGCGTCCCACAGCGCGGCTTCGTTCAGCGACGTGCCGGCGATGTCCTTGCGGTTCATCAGCTCGGTGATGTTCATCTGCACGGTGTTGATCGCGACCGTCACCTGGTCGGGCTTCGGCGTCAGCTCGGCGAGCATGTGGCGCGTGTCGTCGGACAGCCATTTCGCTTCCGCGCCGTCCCCTTCCGGCGCGAACGAGATCGAGCCGCCGACCTGCAGGATCATGTCGGGCACCGCCTCGCGCAGCCGGCCGAGCAGTTCGTTGAATTTGGACAGTCGCTTGCTGCCCTTGCCGTCGAGTTCGCGCACATGCAGGTGCAGCACCGTCGCGCCTGCGTTGTAGCAGTCGACGGCCTTCTGCACGTGCTCGTCCATCGTCACCGGAATGTCTTCCGGAAAATCGGCGGGCATCCATTCCGGGCCATACGGCGCGACCGTGATGACCACCTTGTCCTGGTTTTCCGGGTGCAGCGAATCGTCGAGAAATTGCATGTCGTCCTCCAGTGGAAATCGTTCTAGTGCAGGCGTACGGGCGTGCGTATCCCGCCGTGCCGGGCGGCGAGCCCGGCGCGTCGTATGTAGGGTTGCGAGTCGGTTAAGGTGCGGGCGCGCTCAGAACGGCACGTCGCCGACGATGCCCGCGCGCTCCATCCTGCGCACGCACGGCGGGTAGTCCATCACCGCGTAATGCTGCGTGCTGCGGTTGTCCCAGATCGCGACGCTGTTCTTCTTCCAGCGCCAGCGCACCTGGTATTCGGGGATATAGGCCTGGCTGATCAGGTACTGCAGCAACTGGCCGGCGCCGGGGTTCGCATCCTGGCCGAAGCGCACGCGGCCGGGCGTGTGGAAATTCGTGAAATGCGTCGCGAACGCGTTCACGTACAGCACCTTCTCGCCGGTTTCCGGATGCGTGCGCACGACCGGATGCTCGGCGTCCGGGTACTGCGCCCTCAACGCGAGGCGGCGGTCGATCGGCATCGCCGCGCCGAAGCTCGCCTCGATGCTGTGGCGCGCGCGCAAGTCGGCGATCTGCTGCTTCACGTGGTCCGGCAGGTTCTCGTATGCGAGCACCATGTTCGCCCACATCGTGTCGCCGCCAACCGGCGGACCCTCGATGCAGCGCAGCACGCAGCCGAATGGCGGCGCCACGCGCCAGCTCGCATCGCTGTGCCACGCGTTCTCGTAGCGGTCGTTCGGCTGGTCGGGCGACTTGTAGATCCGCACGAGCCCCGGGTGCTCGGGATCGCTGCCGGCGACCGGATGATCCTCGAGCTCGCCGAAGCGCCGCGCGAACGCAACGTGCTCGGCGCGCGTGATGTCCTGATCGCGCAGGAACAGCACGCGATGCCGCAGCAACTGCGCGCGGAGCTCGGCGAACAGGCCGTCGTCGTGCACGGCGTCGGCGAGGCTCACATCCAGCAGTTCCGCGCCGATCGCGCAGGTCAGGGGTTCGACTCGCATGCGCGTCTCCTCAGACGATGAACACCGACGAACCGGTCGTCTTGCGCGATTCGAGATCGCGGTGTGCTTGCGCGGCATCCTGCAGCGCATAGCGCTGGTTGATCTCGATCCTGATGCGGCCGGCCGCGACGTGCGCGAACAGTTCGCCGGCGAGGTCGTTCTTCTCGGCCGGATCGGCGATGTAGTCGGCCAGCGCCGGGCGCGTCAGGTACAGCGAGCCCTTCATCGCGAGGCGCTGCGGATCGAACGGCGGGATCGGGCCCGACGCGGTGCCGACGCACACCATCAGCCCGCGCCGCTTCAGCGAATCGAGCGAGCCTTCGAAAGTGTCCTTGCCGACGCTGTCGAACACGACGTCGACGCCCGCGCCGTCCGTCAGTTCGCGCACGCGCTTCGCGACGTCCTCGCGGCTGTAGTCGATCGTATGGTCGCAGCCGTGGGCACGGGCGATCGCGGCCTTGTGCTCGCTCGACACGGTGCCGATCACCGTGAGCCCGAGCAGCTTCGCCCATTGCGACACGATCAGCCCGACGCCGCCGGCGGCCGCATGCAGCAGGATCGTGTCGCCCGGCGCGAACGCGTGGATGCGACGCAGCAGGTAGGCCGACGTGAGTCCGCGCATCGTCATCGCGGCGGCCGTTTCGCACGAGATGCCGGCCGGCAGCCGGACGAGCGGCGCGGCCGGGATCAGCCGCTCGGTGCTGTACGCGCCGAGCGTGTTCAGGAAGCCCGTGTAGGTCACGCGATCGCCGACGGCGACGTTCGTCACGCCGGGGCCGACTGCGTCGACCACGCCGGCCGCCTCGACGCCGATGCCGGCCGGCAGCGGCACCGGATACAGGCCGCTGCGGAAATACGTGTCGGCGAAATTCAGTCCGACGGCCTCGTGCCGCAGGCGCACCTGGCCAGCGCCCGGATCGCCGACGTCGACTGCTTCCCAGCGCAGCACGTCGGGGCCGCCGGTTTCGTGAAATCGCACTGCATGTGCCATCGTGTTCTCCGTATGTTGTCAGTCCGATGCGCGTCGCGCATCGTCGGGTTCATTCATGCCGGGCGGCGGCGCGGTTGCGCGGTCCGCCGGCGGTTCGTCCAGGTCGCTCCAGTCGGCGTCGCCCAGGTAGCGCCGCGCGGCGGGAAAAATCACGCCTTCCATCCGCCCCATCTGCTCGAACGCGCCGTGCGCATAGCGCGCGAGCGCCGCATCGAATGCGGCCGACGGCAGCCCGTCCGCGGCGATCCGGCCGAGCGCGTCGAGCGCCTGCGCATCGCGTTGCCGCTGGCGGTCGAGTTCGTCCAGCTCGGCCGCGACGCACTCCGCGCGGACACGTAATACCGCGAAGAGCCGCGCTTCGGCGTCCGTGCCGAAACGCGCGTTCTGCAGCGCGGCGAGCGAGGCCAGCGCACGCTGCGCGTCGACTGCTTGCCGCTGCGGCCCGCTCGTGGCTGCGCCGGACGCCATCAGCGCCTGCAGCAGCACGCCGACCATGCGATGCGCGTCGAGACAACGCGCCATCACGCGCGCCTCGGCGGGCGTCCGGTGCGACGTGCAGACGAGCACCGGCACGCCGCTCGTCGCGAGCAACTGCTGTCGCTGCGCACAGGCCGCCGCATCGGCATCGGGCGGCAGCGCCGCGACGCCGATCAGGTCGCAGCCGAGCGTGCCGGCAAGCGCGCCGGGCGATGCGTCGCCGCTTTCCGGATGGCCGGCCGCCGGATCGCCGGCCGCCGGATGGCCGGCCCCCGCGATCGCATGGGACAGGCCCTGCGCCCGGGCGGCGGCTTCCACTTTCGCACCGTGTTCCGGCAGCCGCGCTCCGGATAAACGCGAGTCCGGCGCGGTGCCGGGCAGCACGAACGTGACGCGTGCGCCGACCGCGCGCGCCAGTTCGAGCGCATGGCCGATCGCGTCGATGCCGCCGGGCACGCCGTCGACCATCACGAGCAGATGGCGGTACATCGTGCCGCTCCGCTTATCCGGCGGTCGGCGCGTTGCGCCGCGTGCCGGTCGATACGATCTTCATGGGTGGGCTCCTCGTGGTGTTCGTCATGCATTGGAACCCATGCTATCGACGCGTTGCGGGGGCGGCCCCACTCGTCGCGGGGGGGATTGACGGGCGAACGCGGTTCGACCGATCCTTCCCCCCACGCCCACCCCGGACGCTGGCCTGCACGGCCGGCGCCGGACTCCGACAGCAGCCCGATGGCCCACCCACCCGATCGCGCCGACGCGCCCCCCACCGAACTGGTCCTGAAGACGACCGCGCCGCGTGTGCCGGCGCAGTTGCTCGCCCGCGCGCGGCTGAGCCTCGCCGCGCCTGCATTCGACGGCCGGCCGGTCACGCTCGTGCAGGCGCCGGCCGGGTACGGCAAGACGTCGCTGCTCGCGCAGTGGCGCCGCGAGGCCCTTGCACTCGGCCGCGCGGTCGTGTGGCTGTCGGCCGACGAGCGCGACGACACACCGCGGCTGCTGCAGGGGCTCGTCCAGGCGGTGCGCACCGGTTGCGCGCGGCCCGGCTTCGGGCGGCTGGTCCCGGGCGGTGCGGCACGCGCGCTGGACGGCCTGACCGCGTGGCTCGCCGAAGTCGCCCAACTGTCGATCGACGCGCTGCTGATCGTCGACGACGCCGAGCGGCTGCCGGCCGCTGGCCTCGAGGCGCTGACCTACGTGCTGCACAACGCGCCGCAGAACCTGCATGTCGTCGTCGCCGCGCGGCGCGGGCTCGATCACGCGGCCGGCGACCTGCTCGCCGGCGGCCAATGCACGCTCGCGGGCCCCGACTGGCTGCGCTTCACGCTCGACGAGACGATCGCGCTGGTTGGCGCACGCTTTGCGCAACGGGTGGACGCCGACGCGTGCGCACGGCTGTTCGAGCGTGTCGACGGCTGGCCGCTCGGGCTGCAGCTCGCGATGGCCGCGATGGCGCGCTCGGCCGACCCGCGCCAGGCGGTCGATGCGCTCGCCGCACGGATGGACGGCACGCGCGACCGGCTCGTCGAGCTGCTGCTCGCGAACCAGTCGGCGGAAGACACCGCGTTCCTGAC
Source organism: Burkholderia sp. BCC1999 (assembly GCF_905339975.1). NCBI lineage: Bacteria > Pseudomonadati > Pseudomonadota > Betaproteobacteria > Burkholderiales > Burkholderiaceae > Burkholderia > Burkholderia sp. BCC1999. The sequence continues at coordinate 154,058 of NZ_CAJPHP010000018.1, forward strand.
GCGCACGAGCGTCGCCGATCGCCTGCATCCGTCGCTGTGCGCGGCGCTGCTCGACGATGCGCACGCGCCCGACCGGCTCGCGCGGCTCGCGCGCGACACGCCGCTGTTCATTGCCTCGGACGATTCGGACTGGTGCCGTCTGCATCCGCTCGTGCGCGACACGCTGCGCGACCGCCTGGCCACCCGCGCCGACGCCGAGCGCAGCACGCTGCATGCGCGCGCGGCGGCATGGCTCGATGCCCACGGGATGACCGAGGAAGCCGCGCGCCACGCGTACGCGGCCGGCCAGTTCGAGACCGCGTACGCGCTCGCGCAGCGCTGCCTCGAGGATGCGATCAAGCAGGGCCGCATCAACGACGTGCTCGACTGGCTGGCCCTGCTGCCCGACGCGGAGCTCGACAAGCGCCCGACGCTGCGGATTGCGGTTGCGTGGGCGCTGGCGCTCGGCGAGCGCCATGTCGAGGCGCGGCGCCAGATCGCGGGCATCCTCGCGGATAACGGCACACCGGCCGCGATGCGCTACGAATGCGCGCTGATCCTGAGCGCGGCCGCGTATTACGCCGACGAAATCGATCGCTTCGTCGAGCTGTTCGAGCCGTGGGCCGACTTCACGCCGCCGGCAGCGACGTGGCTCGCGCAGATGCACGCGAACCGGCTGTCGGCGCGCGCGATCATCGTTGGCGAACCGGCGCAGGCACGCCGGTTCCAGCAGGCCGCGCCGCGCGGTGAAACGGCGGCCGGGTTCGGCTACGTCGCGCGCTGGGGCGAGCTGATCACGGGCCTGAGCTACCTGCGCGAAGGCCAGATCCGGCTCGCGGACGATGTGCTGGCGCCGGCGCTGGCGCGCGCGGAAGCCGATCTCGGGCGACGCCATCCGCTGACCTGCATGCTCGCGGCGATGTGCGCGGCGATCGCGTACGAGGCCGACCGCGTCGACCAGGCCGCCGCGTTGCTCGCGAACCGGCTCGACGTGCTCGAACACGCCGGCACGCCCGACACCGTGCTGCTCGGCTATCGCACGGCCGCGCGCATCGCGTTGCTGCGCGGTGTCGAGCACCGCGCGATCGACCTGCTCGAAGCGCTCGATGCGATGGGTGTCGCGCGCCGGCTGCCGCGCCTGTCGGTCGCGAGCCTCGCCGAACAGGTGCGCATTCACGCGGCGCGCTATCGCGAGGCGACCTGCCATGCGCTCGTCGAACGGATCGACGCGATCGCCGCGGCCGAGTTTCCGGCGCACGGGCCGCTGTGGCGCCGCCCCGTCGTGCTGCTGCAGGCGACCGCGCACGCGGGCGCGGCGCTCGCCGCGCGCCGCTGGGACGATGCAAGCGCGGCGCTCGACGAAGCGGCCGTGCTGGCGCGTGAAATGAGCATGGGGCGCGAGCGCATCGAGATCATGGCGCTCAGCGCGTTCGCGCTCGAACAGTCGGGGCGCGGCGGCCGCGCGCTCCTCGACGAGGCGATGAATCTCGCCGACATGTTCGGGCTCACCCGCACGCTCGCCGACGCGCATCCGGCCGTCGCCGACTGGGCGCGTCGCGTCGGCGACGAGGCGGCCGCCGGCGCCGGCCCCGCGCGGCACGCGCTGCCGCAGCCGCGCATCGTGCCGCCCGCGCCGCGCGGCGTGGCGAGCCCGCGCGCGGTGCCGAGCGTCGTGCTGACGCCGAAGGAGCGCGCGATCCTCGAGCTGCTCGCGCGCAACCTGTCGAACAAGGAGATCGCGGTCGCACTCGCCGTCGGCGAGGAAACCGTGAAATGGCACCTGAAGAACCTGTTCGGCAAGCTCGACGCCAGCTCGCGCAAGCATGCGGTGCGCCGTGCGCTGGTGCTCGGGCTGCTCGAAAGCGCGCCCTGACGCGCGTTTGAGCCGGCCTCCCGCGGCAGCGTAGCTGCCCTCCCTCCTTCGATTCTCCGCAACCCTGCCCCCCGCGCATGGGGGGGAGCGGCCACGCGCCGTTGCGTAGTCTTTCCGCATGGCTCGCACCGGCGCTCCATGTCGCGCCTGCCCGCCTGCCTTGATGTTTCCCCGCTTTACCGGGGCGGGCTCGAACCCGTTCCGGCCACGACAACCCCGGAGACTCCATGAAGACGAAACTGGCCGCGCTCGCGGCGCTTGCCGGCTGTTCGGCCCTCGCGCACGCGCAATCCTCCGTCACGCTCTACGGCGTGATCGACTCGGGCCTGCTGTACCAGAGCACGTCGGCCGCGTCGTTCAGCCCGAGCGCGCCGAATACCGGCAAGGTGTTCCGCATGAAGGACGGCGGCATCTATTCGAGCTTCTGGGGCATTCGCGGCAGCGAGGACATCGGCGGCGGCTACAAGGTCAATTTCAAGCTGCAGGGTTCGTTCGACAGCGGCACCGGCAAATTGCAACTGAGCGACACGCCGGGCGCCGTCGCGATCTTCAACCAGGTCGCGTCGCTCGGCGTGTCGGGCCCGTTCGGTGCGTTCACGGCCGGCCGCCAGATCGTGCCGATGATCTACGCGATGGCCGACACCGACGTGCGCAACGCGCAGTTCTTCGGCAGCGTGCTGACCGCCTGGCTCGGCCTGAACACCGCGGCCGGCTGGCCGGGCACGAGCACCAACGGCGCGATCGGCGCGCTGTACGACAGCAACGCGCTCGTCTACCAGTCGCCGACGTTCGCGGGCGCGTCGATCGCGCTCGAATACGCGCCGGGCGGCGTCGCCGGGCAGTTCCAGGGCGGCACGCGCGAATCCGTCGTGCTCAGGTATGCGAACTACGGGTTGAACGCGTCGGCCGTCTACTACAACGGGCACGACACGAATCCGGCGCCGGGCGTCGCGCCGACCGGCGTCGACAACAACCGCTTCTTTTACGTCGGCGCGAAGTACACGATCCACGACTTTTCGGTGTCGGCGTCGTACGGCAACGGCAGGAATCCGTCGCACGCGGACAAGGTGAACCTCGACATGCTGTCGGCCGGCGTCGGCTATCGCTTCACGCCCGCGTTGCAGGTCACGTCCGCCGTGTACTACCTGAAGGACCGCAACCGCTCGGAAAACCGCTCGACGGCGGTCGTGCTTGCAGCCGACTACAGCCTGTCGAAGCGGACGATGGTCTATGCGCAGGTCGGCCGCGTGAACAACCGCGGCACGATGGACCAGATGCTCGTGTACGGGCAGCCGGTCGCGCCCGGCGTCGGCACGACGGCCGCGATGATCGGGCTGCGGCACAACTTCTGACGGCTTCGGGCTGCTTCAGGCGGGATGGCGCGGGACGAGCGGGCCGACGCCTGCATCGATTCCGGGGATCGGCTACAGTGGGCGTTTTCGGCGCGCTCCGGCCCGCCGCCGCACCGCGGTCCATCCGCGTGGCAGCGCGGCGGAGCGCGGATCCTTCACTTCGACGAGCGAACCTTCATGCCCGACCTGTCCGCCTTCCCGATCACGCACAAGTGGCCGGCCCAGCATCCCGACCGTCTCCAGCTCTACTCGCTGCCGACGCCGAACGGCGTCAAGGTGTCGATCATGCTCGAGGAAACCGGCCTGCCGTACGAGCCGCACCTCGTGCGCTTCGACACGAACGACCAGTTGTCGCCCGAATTCCTGTCGCTGAACCCGAACAACAAGATCCCGGCGATCATTGATCCGAACGGCCCCGACGGCAAGCCGCTGCCGCTGTTCGAATCGGGCGCGATCCTGCTCTATCTCGCGGACAAGACCGGCCAGCTGATCCCGAAGGATCTCGCGGGCCGCTACGAGACGATCCAGTGGGTGATGTTTCAGATGGGCGGCATCGGGCCGATGTTCGGCCAGGTCGGGTTCTTCCACAAGTTCGCCGGCCGCGACTACGAGGACAAGCGCCCGCGCGACCGCTACGTCGACGAGTCCAAGCGCCTGCTCGCCGTGCTCGACGCCCATCTCGCGAACCGCCAGTGGGTGATGGGCGATACCTATACGATCGCCGACATCGCGATCTTCCCGTGGGTGCGCAACCTCGTCGGCTTCTACGAAGCGGGCGACCTGGTCGGTTTCAGCGAATTCCGGAACGTCAAGCGCGCGCTCGACGCGTTCGTCGCACGTCCGGCCGTCGCGCGCGGGCTCAACATCCCGGCACGCGGCTGAGCGGCCACGCCGCGGCGCGGGCTCGCGCGTCTGCTCAAGCCCGCCGCATTGCGCGGCGGGCATTTT